>NZ_CP132313.1:0-300000 GCF_030733845.1 Shinella zoogloeoides | reverse complement strand
GCCGCTCACTAGCGTCGACATGATCGACGCGTCTGCGATGCGCAGGCGAGGAATACCCTGCACCCGCGGCCAATTATCCACGACCGAGAGCTGGTCCCGGCCCATTCTGCAGGTCCCCGCCGGGTGATAGACGGTTTTGGCATTCGCCCGCGCATGCGCCTCGAAGTCCGCATCGGACAACCTCTCTTCGCCGAGCGCCAGTTTCCGGACGCTAAGGGCCTTCATGGCGGGAGCGGCGACGCTTGCGTTAAAAAATATATGATATATTATAGCATCGTTAAAAGTGGGAAGCTATTATCGAATGACCCTTAAGGACCCGAGCCTGCTTCGCCAGGCAGCCCTTGTCGGCCAGCGCTGGATTGAAGCGGATGGCAGCGGCATAGCGGTGAAGAACCCGGCGACGGGCGAGCTTGTCGGCCATGTCCCGAAGCTCGGTGCCAAGGAAACCAGGGAAGCGATCGACGCGGCCGCCGAGGCCCAGAAGGGCTGGGCCGCCCGCACCGCCAAGGAACGCGCGGCCGTGCTGCGCAAGTGGTTCGAGCTGATGATCGAGAACAAGGACGATCTCGGCCGCATCCTGACCATGGAACAGGGCAAGCCGCTGGCCGAAGCCACCGGCGAGATCGTCTACGGCGCCAGCTTCGTCGAATGGTTCGCCGAAGAAGCCCGTCGCCTCTACGGCGACATCGTGCCCGGCCACCAGAAGGACAAGCGCATCCTCGTGATGAAGCAGCCGATCGGCGTCGTCGCGGCCATCACGCCCTGGAACTTCCCCAATGCCATGATCACCCGCAAGGCCGGCCCGGCCTTCGCCGCCGGCTGTGCCATGGTGCTGAAGCCGGCCTCGCAGACGCCCTTCTCGGCCATCGCAATCGCCATCCTCGCCGAGCGCGCCGGCCTGCCCACCGGCCTCTTCTCCGTCATCACCGGCTCTGCCCGCGAGATCGGCGCGGAAATGACCGCCAACCCGACCGTCCGCAAGCTCACCTTCACCGGTTCGACGGAAATCGGCGCCGAACTCTACAAGCAGTGCGCGCCGACCATCAAGAAGCTGGGCCTGGAACTTGGCGGCAACGCACCCTTCATCGTCTTCGACGATGCCGATCTCGATGCGGCCGTCGAGGGTGCACTGATCGCCAAGTTCCGCAACAACGGCCAGACCTGCGTCTGCGCCAACCGGCTCTACGTCCAGGACGCCGTCTATGACGCCTTCTCGGACAAGCTCGCCGCCGCCGTCGGCAAGCTGAAGACCGGCAATGGTTTCGACGAGGGCGTGGTGCTCGGTCCGCTGATCGACGGTGCCGCGCTGGAAAAAGTGGAGGAGCATGTCTCCGACGCCGTGAAGAAGGGCGGCCGCGTGGTTCAGGGCGGCAAGCGCCATGCCCTTGGTGGCACCTTCTACGAAGCGACCGTGATCACGGACGTGACGCCGGACATGGCCGTGGCGAAGGAAGAGACCTTCGGCCCCGTCGCCCCGCTCTTCCGCTTCACGGACGAGAATGACGTCATCGCTCAGGCCAACGACACGGAATTCGGCCTTGCGTCCTACTTCTACGCCAAGGACCTGTCGCGCGTGTTCCGCGTGGCGGACGCGCTGGAATACGGCATGGTCGGCGTCAATACGGGCCTGATCTCGACGGCGGAAGCGCCGTTCGGCGGCGTGAAGCTCTCCGGTCTCGGCCGTGAGGGTTCCAGATACGGCCTCGAGGAGTTCACCGAGATCAAATATGTCTGCCTCGGCGGCATCGCCTGAGGCAGCGCGAATGCTCGTCCGAATATGAAATCACTCCTGGGAGGAAAATTGTGACCGACTATTTGATTGTAGGCGGGGGTTCGGCCGGCAGTGCACTAGCCGGAAGGCTGGCCATGTCGAACTCCGGAAAGGTGACGATCCTTGAGGGCGGGCCGCGAGATCGCCATCCGCTGATCCACATTCCAGCGGGCTTTGTAAAGCTGCTCGATTCCAAGCTTCTATATCACTACAAGACCGAGCAACAGGCCGGCCTTGCCGGGCGCTCGCCGATCATGCCGCAAGGTGCGGTGCTGGGCGGTGGTGGATCGGTCAACGCCACCATTTACATTCGCGGCCAGCGCAGCGATTACGATACGTGGTCCTCGCTCGGCGCGGCCGGCTGGTCCTATTCCGAAGTCCTGCCCTACTTCCGGCGCGCGGAGGACAACGACCGCTTTTCGGATGCCTATCACGGTACGAAAGGCCCGCTTGGTGTTTCCGATCTTCGGCAGGTCAATGAGTTGACACGAGCCTTCGTGCTCGGTGCGCAGGAGGCGGGCATACCCTTCACGTCCGACTTCAACGGCCGCCGGCAACGAGGTGTGGGCTACAACCAGACAACGACGCGCAATGCAAGGCGCTGCAGCGCCGCCGTCGCATATCTACGCCCGGCGCTGGCCAGCGGCAATCTCGACATCCAGACCGGCTGCTTTGTCACCCGCATCCTTTTTGAGGGCGATCGCGCCGTTGGGGTGGAATATCGGCAGGACGGAGCGCTGCGGACGATCCGTGCGGAGAAGGAGGTCATCCTTTCCGCGGGCGCCGTGCAGACGCCGAAGCTCCTGATGCTCTCGGGCGTAGGGCCGGAGGATGAATTGAAGCGTCACGGCATTGCCGTGCATCACCGCCTTGAGGGCGTTGGCCAGAACTTGCAGGATCACCTGGAATTTCCCGCGATCCGCTACTGCACCGGGCGATATGGTTATTTCGGTGAAGATACGTTCTTCCGTTCGATGCGTAACGGTCTGCAATATCTGCTTTTCAAGTCGGGTCCGGTCATGTCGAACGTCACGGAGGCTTGCGCCTTCGTCAATGTCGACGACATGGAGGATGAGCCGAACATACAGTTGCATTTCGTGCCGATCGTCTTCCTGGACAGCGACCAGGAGCAAATCAAGCGGGCGGGGGCAACGATCAATCCCTGTGTGTTGCGGCCGCTCAGCCGCGGCGAGATTCGGCTGCGCTCGACGGATCCGGCCGATCACCCGATCATCGACCCCCGGTATCTCAGCCACCCCGAGGACATGCGTCTTTCCGTCAAGGGCCTCCGGCTGGCGCGCGACATCCTCTCGCAATCGGCATTCGCGCCCTATGTCGAAAAGACCGAAGCTTTCCCCGGAACGGGAATCGAGGACGAGGCGACCCTGCAGTCCTATATTCGCTCCAAGGGCAAGACGGTGTACCATCCGGCCGGAACATGCCGGATGGGGACGGACGATATGGCGGTTGTCGACCCACAATTGCGGGTAAGAGGTTTGCGGAACCTCAGAATTGTGGACAACTCCATCATGCCCACATTGATTTCGGGCAATACCAATGCGCCGGCCATAATGATCGGCGAAAAGGCGTCGGACATAATCCGCGGCATCGACCCATTGCCGCCAAGCAACGCCTGAGGTTGGATGGAGTCGGAAACCGACGCAGGGCGGTCGGTGCAGACGGAGGTGCCTATGACAAGCTTGAACAAATTGGACCGTGGCAACCTCTCCGAACAGGTCTATACGGCGATCCGCGAAACCTTGATGGACGGACGCTACGAACCGGGTGAACGTCTTCGCATCAACAGCCTCGCCGAAGAACTAGGCGTATCAATCACGCCGGTGCGCGAGGCGATCTTTCGCCTTGTTAGCGAGCACGCGCTGGAAATGAAGGCGGCAACCGCTATTCACGTGCGCAATCTAGCGCCGGATGAACTGCGTGAGATCCAGTTTATTCGCTACCATCTGGAAAGCGAAGCGGCGGCACTTGCCGCAGAGCGCATTACGCCGAAGGAACTCGCCAATCTGGAAAGCCTTCAGGAAGCTTTCCGCGTGGCGGCCGGAGAGGATCCGCAGGAGGCGTCGCTGATCAACCGGCAGTTCCATTTCGCCGTCGTCGCGGCCGCTGGCATGCCGCTGGTCTTTGCGACTGTCGAGAACATGTGGACGCTGATGGGACCGCTTCTGCGGACGTTCCACATCACTGTGCCGGTGCGGGACCTGACAAGCGGCGCGCACAAGCACTACGATCTCCTGCGGGCACTGGGCAAGCGCGACGCGGCAGGCGCGCGCGCCGCAATGCAGGAAGACATCGTCTGGGGAAAGGTCCTCGTCGACTGGCTGGAAAAGAAACGGGCGGTTTGACCGCCCGACACCCTTTCAGAAGCTCGCCAGCACGATAGTCCGCAGGTCGTTCCGATCGGCCGGCCTGAGCGAGCACGCGACGTCCTGACCGTAGTTCGTCATCGCAATCTCCACCAAGGCGTCAGCCTCGTTCCGCTGGAGGCCCAGCGAGCCAATCCCACCCGAAAGGCCGATTGCCGAGAAGAAGCCCTGAAGGGCTTCCGGCAGCGCATTGGCCTGTTCGACCTCCGTCAGGCCAGCCAGGTCCTGCTGGAAGATCGTAGCCACCCTCGCCAGCCGGTTGCCTGCGTGCGGAAGTGTCCAGCGCACGGTGGAAAGGAGAAAGGCGGCACAGCTCTCGCCGTGCGGGGTATCCTTGAGCGCGCCTAGCGCTTGGCCGAGGGCGTGAGGTATGCCGACGCCAATATTGCCGAGAGTCACCCCTGCCATATAACAGGCTTCGGCCATCCGGATGCGCGCCTCCAGGTTCGACGGGTCGGCGCAGGCGAGCGGCAGGTAGGTGGCAACCAGCTCCATGGCGCGGATCGAGAACACGTCCGTCCAGCTGTTTGGCCTGGTGCCGATATAGCCCTCGAAAGCATGCAGGAAGGTATCGATTCCTGTCGATGCGGTGAGCCGCGATGGTTTGGTAAGATGAAGGCCAGGGTCGATGAGTGCCACATCCGGGTAGCAGAAGGGGTGGATGATCGTCGCCTTGAGCTTGAGATCGGGATTGGAGAGTACGGCGAAGGGAGTAATTTCCGCACCTGTGCCGGCATTGGTCGGCACCGCGATGAGAGGCAGTCCGGGTTTTTCCGGCTGACGGACCCTGGCATTGGTGCGGGCGGTGAAGTCCCATGATGGGGCGCCGTTCGTCACTGCAAGCGAAACGGCTTTGGCGGCATCGATGGTCGAGCCGCCACCGATGGCGATCATAGCGTCGGCCTTCCAGCGGCGGGCCTCTGCGGCGGCAGCGTCGCAGGTCGCCGCGCGTGGGTTGGGCACGATATCATGCCAAAGGCGGGTTTCGATGCCGGTTGCGGCAAGCGTGCCGACGATTGTGCTTTCGAGAGGTGAACCCTCGAGAAAGGGATCGATGAGGAGAAAGGCCCGCTTTCCGAGCTTCGCGGCTTCCTGGGGCAGCGCTTCGATGGAGCCGGGGCCGAAACGGACGCGCGTGGGCAGGGTGATCTGGTAGGTGTTTTGAGTGCTCATGGTATCCTGTCCGAAAAGGGAAGGCGGCCAGAGCCGCCTTCCTGATGGCTTAGAGTTCGATCCAGGTCGTCTTCAGCTCGGTATATTTGTCGAGCGCATGCAGCGACTTGTCGCGCCCGTTGCCGGATTGCTTGAAGCCGCCGAAGGGCACCGTGACGTCGCCGTGGTCATAGCAGTTGACCCATACGCTGCCAGCTCGCAGCTTGCGCGAAATCCTGTGGGCGCGGGAGAGGTCACGCGTCCAGACGGCCGCGGCAAGGCCGTAGCTGGTGTCGTTGGCGACCCGCACCGCCTCTTCGTCGTCCTTGACGGTGATAGTCGACAGTACGGGTCCGAAGATCTCTTCGCGTGCGATCGTCATCGAGTTCTTGACGTCGGCAAAGATGGTCGGATTGACATAATAGCCGCCGAGATTGGTGTCAGGCCGGTCGCCGCCAAGCACGAGGCGGGCGCCCTCCTCCTGACCCTTGGCGATATAGCTCTCGACACGCGAGCGATGGCCATCTTCGACCAGCGCACCGAGCTTCGTTTCCGGATCGAGCGGATCGCCGGGCCGGATCGATCGGGCCGTGTCGACGACGATATCGAGGAACTGGTCCTGGATCCGTTCCGACAGGATGAGACGCGACGGCGCGACGCAGACCTCGCCTTGGTTGAAGCAGATGGCGGTAGCGGCACGCTCGGCAGCGGCGCGCAGTTCCGGGACATCGTCAAGAATGATGTTTGGCGACTTGCCACCGCATTCCAGGAAGACGCGCTTCATGTTCGACTGGCCGGCATATTGCAGGAACAGCTTGCCGACTTCGCCCGAACCGGTGAAGGCGAGGCAATCGATGTCCATATGCAGGCCCATGGCCTTGCCGGCCGTGGGGCCGAAGCCCGGCACGACGTTGAAGACGCCGTCCGGAATTCCGGCCTCGGCTGCGAGTTCCGCCATGCGAATGGCCGTCAGCGGAGATTGCTCGGCGGGCTTGAGGATGACGGAATTGCCCATGGCAAGCGCCGGAGCGAGCTTCCAGGTCGCCATCAGCATGGGGAAATTCCACGGCACGACGGCGCCGACCACGCCCACCGGCTCGCGCGTGATGGTAGCAAGCTGGTTCGGGCCGGTCGGCGCGATCTCGTCGTAGAGCTTGTCGGGGCACTCGGCATACCATTGCAGCGTGTCGAGCACGACATTGACGTCGATCGTCCGGCTTTCGCTGATCGGCTTGCCCATGTCGAGCGTTTCCAGCACCGCCAGTTCGTCCATATGCTTTTCGAAGAGCGCCGCGAAGCGTTGCAGCACTTTCTTGCGCTCTTTGGGGGAGCGGTCGCGCCAGACGCCGGCCTCGAAGGCGCGCCGGGCGGCCGTGACCGCACGGTCGACATCCGCGGTGTCGCAGGCTGCCACCTTGGCGATCACCTGGCCGTCGCGCGGCGAGATGTCGTCGAAGGTTTCGCCCGAGGCTGCATCGACGAAACGGCCGTCGATGAACGCCTGGCCTTTGATTTCAAGGCGGTTGCGGATTCCAAGGATGTCGGATTTCGACAGTTGAAGGGTCATGCTCTCCTCCCTAAATTTGTGCGTGACATATATGATATATGATGTTAAATCCCGTCAGGCAAGCGAATGTTGCTGCCATCGGGCGGCGAGCGCAGGGAGGACGCAGATTGAATTCGGCACTGAGAAATGATTTCCGCCCCGATGAGGCGACCATCGCGCGGCTTCGCGACCGGGCGCAGTTCGTGCGGCTGGAGACGATCCGTTTGATCGAGATCGCTAAGGTCGGCCATTACACGTCGGTCTTTTCGGCGGCCGAGATTTTCGCCGCACTCTATTACGACGTGATGCGGCTGAGCGACAATCCGAAATGGGCCGATCGCGACCGCTTCCTGATGGGCAAGGGCCACGCAGCCGTAGGGCTGTTCCCGATCCTTGCCGATCTCGGCTACCTGCCGGTGGAGGTGCTGAACGGCTATACCCGCCTCGGCAATCCGCTCGGCGATCATCCCGACATGCGCAAGGTGCCGGGTGTCGACTTCTCCTCCGGCTCCATCGGTCATGCCCTGTCGAACGGTCTCGGCATGGCGCTTGCGGGACGCATGCAGGGCCGCAGCTTCACCACCTTCGTCATGCTGGGCGACGGCGAGATGCAGGAGGGCCAGGTCTGGGAAGCCGCCATCGGGGCGGCGCACCACAAGCTCAACCGTCTGGTCGCCATCGTCGACCGCAATGGCTACCAGCTCGACGGTGCCGTGGACGATGTCATGGGCATCGAGCCGCTCGACGAGAAATGGCGCGCCTTCGGCTGGGAGGTGCATGTCGTCGATGGCCACGACATCGCCGAACTGACGGCGGCGCTGCGCCGAGCGAAGGCAGATGAAGCCCGCACGCGCCCGTGCTGCATCATCGCCCGCACCCTCAAGGGCAAGGGTGTGAGCTACATGGAGACCGAGCCTGGCTGGCACCTCGGCTATCTCGATCCGATCGACGCCGACGCCGCCCGCGCCGAAATCCTTTCGAAGGTGATCTGACATGAGCCAAGCCCTCGCACGTCCCCAGTCGCCGAATTCCTGGCACTACCGCGAACTGAACCAGAAGAATCCTGGCCTCGACCATCTGTCGAACGGCCTGATCTCGCTGGTAGAGGCGGGCCATCCCGTCATGGCGGGGTCGGCCGACCTGCAATACTCCAATGGCCTCAACCGTTTTGCGGCGCGCTACCCGGACCGCTATGTCGGCTTCGGCATTTCGGAGCAGAACATGGTTTCCGCCGCCGCCGGCATCGCGACGACCGGCATAATGCCCTATGTCGCCACCTTCGCCTCGTTCCTTGGCCTGCTTACCTGCGAGCAGATCCGCATGGACGTCGCCTATTGCGCCCTGCCGGTGCGTCTGATCGGCCATCACACCGGCATTTCCATGGGCTTTTACGGCACCTCGCATCACGCTACGGAAGATATCGGCACGATGCGCTCGATCGCCGACCTGACGGTGGTTTCCCCCGCCGACGGCCCGCAACTCGAGGCGGCGATCCGCGCCAGCGTCGATCACGATCGGCCGATCTACTTCCGCACCGGGCGCGGCCGTGAGCCGGACCTCTACGATCCCAAGGCCGACTTCGTCTTCGGCAAGGCCATCGAGCATGCGCGCGGCGAGGAACTCACCATGATTGCCTGCGGCCTGCCGGTGCACCCCGCCGTGCAGGTGGCCAAGCGGCTCAATGCCGCCGGCCGGTCGATCGGCGTCATCGACATGGCGACCGTCAAGCCGATCGACCGCGACGCGGTGCTTGAAGCGGCGGCCCGTTCAAAGCTGCTGATGACCATCGAGGAGCACAATATCATCGGCGGTCTTGGGGCGGCCGTTGCCGAGGTACTGGCGGACGAGGGCGTGGGCAAGCGGCTCATCCGCCATGGCATCCACGACGAGTACGCGCTGATCGCGCCGCCGACCCATCTCTACGCCCATTACAAGCTCGACGAGAAAGGCATCGAGGAACTGGTGCTGAAAGCTATCGGCTGACCGAGGAAATTGGCGATAGCGAGGAGCTGTCACCGTAAATGATATATCATGTATTTTAATCGGATCGGCGCGGGAGTGTCGCCGGTCCATCCTGGAGGAGGACGCAGATGAAGACCTATGGAAAATTCGCCGCCGCGGCGCTGTTGTTTACGGCGCTGTCCGGTCCGGCTTTCGCCGCCGAAAAGCATGAACTTTACTCGCACATGCCGAACACCGCGCTGTCGGGCGTGATCGACCCGCAGATGGACGACCGCGCCGATATCGTCAAGGCGCTGCCGAAGACGCCGAAGGACCCGAAGAACATCGTGATCGGCTGGACCGAGATCACGCTCGGCAATGCCTGGTTCGTAGAGGTGGTCGAGGCAGCCAAGCGCAAGGCGGCCGAATATGGCGGCTATACGATCGACATCCAGGTGGCCGACGGTGATCCGTCCAAGACCTCGGCACATTTCGATTCCTTCATCACCAAGGGTGTCGACGTGATCGTGGTCGATCCGACCGACGTGGCGGGCGCTGCGACCGACGCCCAGCGCGCCGTCGATGCCGGCATTCCCGTTATCGCGCTCGGCACGGTGCCGGATGCCTCGGGTCCTTTCGTTTCGACGGTTCTTGCCAATCCTTTCGGCAACGGCTTCGAGGCCGGTGTCTACGCGGCCAAGCATATCGGCAAGGACGCGTCGATCGTCTCGGGCGTCACCATCGGCACGCTCGGCAATTCGACCTCGGAAAGCCGCATTACCGGCCTGCTATCGGGCATCGTTTTTGAACGCTCGAACCAGTTCAATCTCGGCCTCAGCCGCGAGGATGCGATGCTGAAGGGCTTCAACCTGTTCCAGGACCTGAAGACCGGCGGTTCGTTCAACTGGGCGGAAGGCAAGTTCGAAGTCGTCGGCATCCAGCCGGGCGGATGGACGGAAGAGGGCGGCCTGAAGGGCGCCGAAGACCTGCTCGCCGGCCATGGCGACCGCATCAACCTGATGCTCGCCGAGAACGACTTCATGGGCATCGGCGCGCTGACGGCCATCGAGAACATCGGCAAGAAGGGCCAAATTCCGGTCGCCTGCGCCGCCGATGGTTTCCGCGTTGCGCTCGATCTCGTCAAGAGCGGCGACCTGCTGGTGACCGGCGCCAACAGTGGCCGCGCCACGGGTGAGGGCGTCATGGTGCTGATCAACGAGATCTTCCGCAAGGGCTTCGACGCGAACAACCTGCCGCTCGGTTCCTATTTCCCGGCCGAGATCATCACCAAGGAGAATGTCGACAGCCTGATCGATCCCGACCAGTCGAACCCGTTCTTCAAATACGAGGTTCCGCCCTTCCGCACGATCCCGCAGATCCGCGGCTGACGGCTTGACCTTGGGCATCGCCGGAGACCCGGCGATGCCGTTCGGGGAGGAGGAGCAGATGCATCTTTCGATGTTGCAGATCGACAAGGCCTTCGGCGGCGTCGCGGCCCTGCAGGGTGCCAGCCTCGAAGCCTTCGGCGGCGAGGTCCATGGACTGATGGGCGAAAACGGGGCGGGCAAGTCCACCCTGATGAAGGTTCTTGCCGGCGCCTACCGGCGCGATTCCGGCGAAATCCATCTCGACGGCCAGCCCGCCGACATCGCCTCGCCGCATGAGGCGATCGCCAAGGGCATATCCGTCATCTACCAGGAATTCTCGCTCGCCGGCCATCTCTCCGTGGCGGAGAACGTGCTGATCGAAGAACTGGGACGGCCCGGCATTCGGGTCCCGTGGACCGAGATGGTGCGGCGGACCCACGCGCTGCTTTCCGACATGGGTTTCGAAGACATTGACCCGATGCAGCCCGCCGGCGAATTACCGGTCGCCTACCAGCAGGTGGTGGAGATCTGCAAGGCACTGTCGCGCGACAGCCGGATCCTGGTGTTCGACGAACCGACCGCCGTGCTGACCCGCCATGAAACGGAAAAGCTCTTCCGCCTCATCCGCCTGCTGCGCGAGCGCGGCGTGTGCATTCTCTATATCTCGCACCGGCTGGAGGAGATCTTTACGCTTTGCGACCGGGTTACGGTGCTGAAGGACGGTCAGACCGTCGGCAGTTGGCCAATCGATGCAATCGACCAGAAGGGCCTCGTGCGCCGGATGATCGGCCGCGAATTGTCCGACCTTTTCCCACCGCGCAAAGCGAAGCCCGGCGAGACGCTACTCGAGGTCGAAGGCCTCGATGCCGGGCCGATGGTGCGCAAAGTCTCCTTTACCGTCCGGGCCGGAGAAATTCTCGGCGTAAGCGGGCTGGTGGGGGCCGGGCGCACGGAAACCATGCGCGCCATCTTTGGTGCCGATCCCCTGCAGTCCGGCCGCATCAAGCTCGCAGGTCGCGAGATCGTCAACGCCTCGCCGGGCCAGGCGGTCGCCAACGGTATCGGCATGCTGCCGGAGGACCGCAAGCACCAGGGCGTGCTGCTCGATCTGCCGATCCGTATCAATGCCATGATGACGCCGGCCAATCCCTTCATCTCGGCCTTCGGTTTCATCCGCAACCGCGAAGAGATCGCCGCCGTCGAGGAGATCGCCAAGGGCCTGCGCCTGAAATCGGCCGGCATCGACATTTCCGCCGGTACGCTTTCGGGCGGCAACCAGCAGAAGGTGGCGATCATGAAATGGATTGCCGCCAAGTGCCGCGTGCTCATCTTCGACGAGCCGACGCGCGGCGTCGATGTCGGTGCCAAGATCGAGATCTACCGCGTGATGAACGAACTCGCCGAGGCGGGCGCCGCCGTCATAATGGTCTCCTCCGACATGCTGGAGGTGATCGGCATGTCGGACCGGGTCGTCGTCATGCGCCAGGGCGCGGTCGCCGGCGAACTTCTCAAACATCAAATCAGCGAGGAAGCCATCATCGGCCTCGCCATGGGAACGGAGGCGTGACCCTCATGCAAAAGAAAGCCGGTATCGCCGCCTTCTTGATCCGCTACAACATCTTTCTGATGCTGGCGCTGCTCGTCGTCGCTTCCGCGTTGTTGTCGGATGTGTTCCTGACGCCGCAGAACCTGTGGAACCTGCTCCGTCAGCTCGTGCCGCTGGCCCTCGTCTCCATTGGCATGCTGCTGGTGATTCTGACCGGCGGCATCGACCTATCGGTCGGGGCGCTTGCGGCCATCGGCGCCATGGTCGTCGCCATGCTGCTGCCTTATCTGCCGGCGCAGGCCGCTGTCGGTCTCGTCGTCGGCATTGTCGCCGCAATTACCGCTGGCGCGCTGCTAGGGGCGGTGACGGGTGCCCTCGTCGCTCTCTTCCGCATGGCGCCGTTCATCGCCTCGCTCGCGATGATGACGGTCGCGCGCGGCATAGCCTTCATGATGTCGAACGGCCAGCCAGTGCGCTTTCCGCGCGATACGGGAGCAGCCGATCTCATGCGCGCCTTCGGCAGCGGCGCGTTGCCCGGCATCGGCATGCCTTGGCCGGTGTTGATCGCGCTCCTCTTCATCGTGCTCTTCGTCGTTCTGATGGCCCAGAGCAAGTTCGGCCGCCTCGTCATCGCCACCGGCTCGAACGAGGTCGCGGTGCGCCTCGCCGGCATCCCGGTCGCGCGCTACAAATTCCTCGTCTATGCCATCGCGGGCGGGCTTTCAGCGCTGGCCGGCGTGGTGGCGACGGCACGCACGGCGGTTGGCACGGCCAATACCGGTTTCGGCCTCGAACTCGATGCGATCGCTGCCTGCGTCATCGGCGGCGCGTTGCTCTCGGGCGGCAAGGGTTCGGTGGTCAACACGATGATCGGCGTGCTCATCCTCGGTCTTATCGGCAACATCATGAACCTGCTGTCGGTGCCCGCCTATCCGCAGCAGATCATCAAGGGCGTCATCATCGTCTTCGCCGTACTACTGCAAAATGTCAGCGGCGAGACGAAGCGCACCTGAGGCAAATGCCGGGCGCTCAGGCGCCCGGTTCGTCCAATAGAAACCTTGCCAGCAACTCAATCTGTCCGGTGATCATATGCACACCCCTGTGGGTTTCGCATCCCCGTTCCGACGCCAGCCGCAGCAAAGGCGTGACGTCGGGTTCCATCACGACCTCGGCGACCAGCGCGCCCGGCTCCAGCGTTGCGGGATCGACCGGCAGCGGATCGCTCGTCTTCATGCCGAGCGAAGTGCCGTTGACGACGAGGTCGAAACCGCGCGCATCGGCGGGGGCCGCGATGACGTCGTGTCCTGCAAAGGCGCCGCGCAGCCGTGCCGCAAGTTCCTCGGCCTT
This sequence comes from Shinella zoogloeoides, assembly GCF_030733845.1. Lineage (NCBI taxonomy): Bacteria > Pseudomonadati > Pseudomonadota > Alphaproteobacteria > Hyphomicrobiales > Rhizobiaceae > Shinella > Shinella zoogloeoides. The sequence continues at coordinate 286,946 of NZ_CP132313.1, read as the reverse complement.
GTCCATGGAACGGTTGGCAATGGCAAGGCGGGCGACGCCGCCACGCACCAGCGCCTCGGCAATGCCCGTGGCTGCGCCGCCGGCGCCGAGCAGCAGGGTGTTGCGACCGCGGATGGCATGCCCTTCGCGAAGAAGCCCCTGCACGAAGCCGGCGCCGTCGAACATCTCGCCGTGGAAGCGGCCGTCCGGCGTGCGGCGCGCGACATTGGCAACACCGAGAAAGCCGGCGGTGTCCGACAGGCTATCGCAGAGGCCCGCGACGCTGATCTTGTGCGGAATGGTGACGATGACGCCGGCAAGGCTCTCGATCCGGCGCAGCCCCTCGAAGGCCATCGCGAGGTTTTCCGGCGCAACCTGCCAGGGCACCAGCACGGCGTTTTGGCCATGGTCGGAGCAGTAGGCGTTGAAGTAGGTCGGCGTGCGCAGGTGGTGGGATGGGTAAGCGAGATGCACGACGACGTGTGTCGTGCCGGTGATGCGTCGATCCATTGATGGAGCCTCCTCACGGGTGAAAACGGTATCGCTTTAAAATATATCATATATCATGTAAATGAGGATACGCGGAGGAAACAGAAATGCCGTTGCAACAAAAACCCATCATGGAGATGTTCGATTCGCGCGTCACCGTCTTCGGTGCACCGGGGCGCTATATCCAGGGACGGGGCGCCTGGCGTCTGGTGGGAGATTGCGCCGCAACGCTCGGCGCGCGCGCCGTGCTTGTCATCGACGCCACGATCCGCGACATGCTGGCCGGGCAGGTGGAGGAGAGCTGTGCGACCGCAGGCGTCGAGCTCCAGGTTCTCTCTTTTGCCGGGCATCTCGGCCCGGCTACCGGCGCGGAATTGCAGGCGCAGCTCGACGGTCCGGTCGCGGCGGTGCTGGCGGCCGGCGGTGGCCGGGCGATCGATGCCGGCAAGGCGCTGGCCGAACGCCTCGGCTCCGGTCTCATCACCCTGCCAACCGTAGCCTCCAACGACGCGCCGACCTCGAAGAATTTCGTCCTCTACGAAGACGGCCACCGAATGCTCGAGGTGCGCCATCTCATGCGCAACCCGGATTTCGTCATCGTCGATACCGATATCCTATCCAAGGCGCCGAAGGCATTGTTCCGCGCAGGGATGGGCGATGCGCTTGCCAAGAAATTCGAGGCGGATGCTTGCTTCAACAGCGGCGGCGGGACGATGTTCCTGGCGCGTTCGACGCGGCTTGCCAATCAGGTTGCCGACACCTGTTACAAGACGCTTTTGAAGCACGGCGCCGGCGCTTGGGCAGTCGTGGGAACTGGCACGGTCACCGACGACTTTGATGCGGCCGTGGAAGCGATGATCCTCATGGCTGGCCTCGGTTTCGAAAGCGGTGGCCTTTCGCTGCCTCATGCGCTGACGCGCGGCATCCCGCTTCTGCCGGGCGGCGGCGACGTGCTGCACGGTATCCAGGTCGCTTGGGCGCTAATCGTCCATTTCGAGGCGTTGGACCTAGAGCCCCCGCCTGAACTGATGCGGCTCTACAAGATTGTCGGGCTTCCATTGTCACTGCAGGACATGGGTCTCGGTGCGCCATCGCGTGCCCAACTTGCCGCCCTTGCCGACGCGACGCTTGTCGTCCGTCACATGAAGAACATGCCATTCAAACTCGAAGCGGAAACACTCGTGACTGCCATCACGCGCGTCGAGGAAAAGGCCCCAAATCGGAGGATTAGCGTATGATCAAGCCATATCCACTCGCCCTTATCACCGGTGGTGGAACCGGCATCGGCCGCGCCACCGCGGAGTTCCTGTTAGCCGCAGGCTGGCGGGTAATCGCGGTCGGCCTTGATTGCGACGACGACCTGCCGGAGGGCATTCGCTTCCATAAAGCAGATGTGACAAATACGAATGCCATCCTTGCGGCCATTGATAGCGAAGAGGGCTTGGACGGTTTCGTTCACTGCGCGGGCATCCTGCGTCATGAGCGGGAATGGCAGATCGCGGATTTCGATGCCGTTATGCAGGTCAATGTCAGCGCCGGCTTCGCGCTTGCAAATGCGCTCTTACCGCGTCTGGAGGTGGCCCGTGGTTCCATTGTGATGCTCGCGTCGATGTGGGCGATCTTCGGCTCGCCTGGCGCGCCGGCCTATACGGCGAGCAAGGGCGCGGTGGCGGCGCTCACCCGCTCGATGGCCGTTGCCTGGGCGGGGAAGGGTGTGCGGGTAAATTCCGTGGCGCCGGGTTGGGTGGAGACGCGCATGTCGGCGCGGGCACGCGCAGACATTGAACGCGCCGCGCGTATAAACGGCCGCATTCCGATGGGGCGCTGGGCGCAGCCGTCCGAGGTCGCCTCGGTCATCCGTTTCCTGCTGTCGCCCGATGCGGCCTATGTCACGGGTACTATGCTGCCGATCGATGGCGGCTATTCCGTTTGCTGAAAGGAGAATGACAATGAAAGCTTGGGTCCATCACGAAACCGGCGCAACTGGCGTCCTGCGGCTGGAAGAGCGGCCGCGGCCAAAGCCGGGTAAGGGCGAGGCGCTGGTGCGCAACCGCGCCATCGGTCTCAATCCCGTCGACTGGAAATTCATCGAGTGGGGTCATCCGGCCTGGGAATGGCCGCACATTCCGGGCGTCGACGGCGCCGGCGAGGTGGAGGCGCTGGGCGAGGGGGTGCAGCATATCGCCCGCGGCGCCCGGGTCGCCTATCACAACGATCTCCTGCGGCCGGGCTCCTTCGCCGAATATACGGTGGTGCCGGCGAGAGCGCTGATTCCTTTGCCGGCAGCGTTGCCGTTCGGCGCCGCAGCGGCGATCCCGTGTCCGGCCCTGACGGCTTTCCAGGCGGTGTCGAAGGTTCCGCTCGGTCCCGGTGCGCATGTGCTGGTGACGGGTGCTTCCGGCGCCGTCGGAGGCGCGCTTCTGCAACTGGCGCGGTCCCGTGGCTGGATCGTTCACGCCGTCTGCTCTGCCGCGCAGGCGGCCCGCGTTCTGCGCCTCGGTGCCGCGACCGTGACGGATTATCACCTTCCAGCCTGGCGCGAGGAAATCCGGGAAAAGACGCGTGTCCAGCCGCTGCAGGCGGTCTTCGATATGGTGAGCGGCGCGCATGCGGCTTCGCTGGCGCCGCTTCTTACGGCGAACGGACATCTCGTCTGCGTTCAGGACCGGCAGGAAACCACGCCGCTTCCGGCGTTTACGACGACGATCTCCCTGCACGAGGTCGGGCTGAACGCGATGCATGGCTATGCCGATAACTGGCAGTGGGGCAATCTCGTTGCCGCAGGTGCTGCGATCGCCACTGATATCGTGTCGGGACGCTTCGATCCCCAGATCGTCGAAATTGCCGCTTTCGAAGGCTTGCCGGAGGCGCTGTCGCGTCTGAAATCCGGACCCAATCCCGGCAACCGCGTGGTTCAAATCTGACGATTTGAGCAGTTCTACGGCGGGGTCCGTTCTTGGTGGGCAGTTCGCTCAGATCCGCAAACTCAGTAGGAGATCTGTATTTTGCAGAGCTTGGCGGTGTTATCCCTTGAGGGTTTAAGGATTTGTTCGCACTGATGGCTGCAGGCAGCGATCATGCTGTATCGGGTTTCACAAGGTCGAATCTTGCATTGACTCCAAGCGAGCTCTCTGGCCCATTCAGTAACCTTTGCAGATCATGCGTCCCTGCGTTCCCTCGCGGGGCAGCCCTCGGATGTCCTATCCGGCTTCGCCGCTGGCGACAGATTTACCTCAACTCATGTTTCGATCGAAGTGCCATCGCGTGGCATGGCATGCGTGATGACGGCAAGATGACGCGCCAAAGCCGCACTTGCCTTCCGCAGTCCACGCCGCTTGGCATTCGTCATTGCTGAGCCCTTGAGCGCGAAGCTCCCACGACTGCGTGTCGGGGAGCCTTCGATCATCCGAAAGAGGCGTGTACTCAATGTCCGATGTTCTCGATTATCGACGCGTAAGCACCTCGTCTTCAAATGCGCGCATGGAGGAGAGCGTCCTGACACCTTGGGGCGCTGTGCTGTGGCTGTGGGGGACGAAGACAGCCTCGATGCCCGCGGCCTGAGCGGCGGCCGCGCCACTGACGCTATCTTCCACGATGACGCATTCGCGCGGCGTGACGCCGAGAAGGTAAGCGGCACGCAGATAACCTTCCGGATGAGGTTTACCGTGCAATACGTCATTGCGCGCGACTGTTACCAGCCCGGGCCGGACAAGGCCTGCGGCGCGCAGATTGACATCCATAATGGCTCGGTCACTGTTCGAGATCACCGCTTGTCGAATGCCGGCGGCGTCAAACCTTCTCCAGGTCAGGACAGCATCGTCATAACCCCGCAACGCTCCGGACGCGCGAAAGTAGAAATGGTGCTTGCGTCGTTCCCAGTCTATCGGATTAGTCCGCAGGCCGAAGGTTTCGACGACATAATGATAGATCTCGTCCGACGAGCGCCCGACGACACGCTCCTTCAGATCTGTCGGTGGAATCAGTCCGGCTTCCTTCATGGCAAGGCCAAGCGCATCGACGGCGATGTCCTCGCTGTCAACGAGCGTACCGTCCATATCCCACAAGACTGCCTTGATCATTGTCTTCCACTGCTTCCGTTCTAGTCCGGACCCGCTTTCCGGAGGGAGAGTGCCCAAGGTTGCGGGTCTACCAAGGGTTCTGAGCGCCGAACGACCTCGTCTTCGGAGCAAAAAATAAAAATCATTTTTTTCTCTATTGCGCAATAACGAATTTCATTCTATCAAATTGTCACGGTAGAAAATTCGATTGGAGGCAATCAAGTGGCAGCTGGAACGGATATTCAAAAGCGGATTGCTGCTGCGCGTCTCCTGCCGGTCGTGGTGCTGGAGCGCGCGGAAGATGCGGTGCCACTGGCACGCGCCCTGCTAAAGGGTGGGCTTGCTGTGGCGGAGGTCACCTTCCGGACTGCGGCTGCCTCAGACGCGATCTCCCGCATCCGCAAGGATGCGCCCGATATGCTCGTGGGTGCCGGGACAGTTCTGACGCGGGAGCAGCTTGCCGATGCCGGCGCGGCCGGCGCGCAGTTCGTCGTGACGCCTGGTTTCAACCCCACGATCGTCGAAGCCGCGCAGGCGGCGGGATTGCCGATCGTGCCCGGCGTCAACAATCCGACGGGTGTCGAGCAGGCAATGTCGTACGGGCTGGAGACTGTCAAATTTTTCCCGGCCGAGCCAAGTGGCGGCATTCCCTTCATAAAGGCTCTCACGGGGCCCTATCCGGGAATGCGTTTCGTGCCGACCGGTGGAATCGGTCCGGGCAATCTCGCGTCATATCTGGCTGTGCCGGCGGTTCTGGCATGCGGTGGCTCCTGGATGGTGGATGCCAAGCTCATTCACGACAGGAATTTCGAAGAGATTTCCAGGCTCACAGCGGAGGCCGTCGCGCTCACCCGCAAGGGGTGACGCATTTCTCAACAATAACGCAAACATGCTCCGGGAGGAGCGAACACGGAGGTTTCCCATGGCCAGCAATACCCTGTCAGAGGGCCTGTCCCTCAGGGGCAAGTCCTGCATCATTACCGGCGCCGCATCCGGGATCGGCGAAGCCGTTGCCCGCATCTACGCGCAAAACGGCGCCAAGGTTGCCATGGTCGATTTCGACCGCGAGCGCCTGGAGCGCGTTGCCGCAGAGATCGAGGCTGCTGGCGGCACGGTTCTGCCGATCTATGCCGATGTCTGCGAAGAGGAAACGGTTCGCTCCTTCTTCAAGCAGGTGAACGACACGTTCGGTTCGATCGATGTGGTGGTCAATTCGGCCGGCCGCGACAGTCTCGCCCCGCCGGTCACGCGGGTCACGCTGGAAGAGTGGAACAAGACGATCGGCCCGAACCTTACGGCGGTATTCCTCTGCTGCCGCGAAGCCTTCATCTATATGGAAAAGCAGGCTGAAGGTGGCCGCATCATCAACATGGGCTCGTCGTCCACACGCGTTGCCTCCGGTCCCGGACACAGCCCATACCGCGCTTCCAAGCACGGCATGCTGGGCTTCTCCAAGAACATCCTGCTTGAAGGCAAGGACAAGAAGATCGGCGTGACCGTGCTCAATCCGAGCCACGTCAAGACGCCGATGACCGAGATCATCGACAAGGGTCTCTACGATGGCGACCTCGAGGCCTATGTCGATGGCTGGCTCGACGAGAAGGAAATCAAGGAAGGCATTCACGCGTCCTGTATCGACGTCGACAATGTAGCCTGGCTGGCACTTTATGTCGCAACCCGCACGCCCGACGTCACCATTCCGACGATCTCGCTTTACCCGACCCACAAGGCTCATCGCTACGGGATGGAGGTCTAAGGCGATGAAGGCCGCCGTCTATCAGGGTCAGGGCAGGATCGCGCTGGAGGAACGGCCGCAGCCGCAGCCTCTGGACGACGAAGTGCTGGTCCGCGTTTTCGCCGCCTCGATCTGCGGCACGGACACGAAGGTCCTTCGCGGCGGCCACTTTCGCGTCGGGGTCAACGACACGCGGGTGCTCGGGCATGAACTGGCGGGAGAAATCGTCGAGGTCGGCCGGCATGTGTCCCACTGGCGTCGCGGCCAGCGGGTCTCCGTGGTGCCGAATATCGGTTGCGGACATTGCGACATGTGCCGCAAGGGCCTGAACAACATGTGCGCGGACTACAAGGCTTTCGGCATCGACATCGATGGCGGCTTCCAGCAGCACATGATCGTTACGGCCGGCGCCATCTCGGGCGGCAATCTTTTCGAGATTCCCGAGACGATGAGCTACGAAGAAGCCTCGCTGGTCGAGCCGTTGTCCTGCTGCTTCAATGCCTGGAAGGATCTTTCGGTGACGCCGGAGGATCGAGTGCTGATCCTCGGAACAGGGCCGATTGCCGGCATGTTCCTCCAGCTTGCCCGCGCCTATGGCGCGCGGCAGGTGATCGTCGTCGGCCGCCGTGCCGAACGGCTGGAGGAGATTGCCCCGCTGGGTGCTACGCATACCGTGGACTCCAGCAGCGTTGACGTGGTTGACGAGGTCATGCGCCTCACTGACGGCCATGGTGCCGATGTGGCGCTCACTTGCGCTCCGGCATCTGAGCTTCAGGTCCAGGCGCTCTCATGCCTCGCGCGGCTCGGCCGGATGAATTTCTTTTCCGGTCTCAACAAGGGAACGCGTGTCGAGCTCGATACGAACAAGGTTCACTACTGGGGCCTGAAGCTTTTGGGTTCGACCGGCTCCAGCGTCGAGGACTATTCGCGCGCGCTCCGGCTCGTCGAGACCGGCCAGATCCGTGTCACCGATGTCGTCACCCATCGCTTTGGCATCGGGGAGGCGGTTGCCGCCTTCGAACATGCCCTGTCCGGCAAGGGCATGAAAACGATCATTTATCCGCAGGAGGAGAAGCTGCAATGAGAGCGGCTGTGTTGCATGCGCCCGGTGATCTGAGGGTCGAGGACGTGCCCGTGCCCGAGATCGGCCCGGATGACGTTCTCGTCGAAGTCAAGGCCGCTGGGATATGCGGCTCGGATATCGGCCGCGTCATGGGGACCGGCACCTATCATTTCCCGACCATTCCCGGGCATGAATTTGCAGGGAGGGTGGAAAAGGTCGGCGCATCGGTCAACCATCTGAAGGCCGGCGACCGGGTGGCCGTCGCACCGTTGATGCCCTGCCGAAAGTGCCAATGGTGCGATGCGGGCAAGTTCCATCTCTGTGACGATTACGACTTCATGGGCTCGCGCAGCGATGGTGCGTTCGCCCAGTATCTCTGCGCACCCGCCACAAACGTTTTGAAGGTTCCGGACAGCGTGCCCTACGAGGTCGCGGCGACCATCGAGCCGGCGGCGATCATCCTACACGGCATCCACAAGCTTGATATCAAGCTCGGCGATGCGGTCGCGGTGGTCGGCTGCGGAGCACTCGGTTACTTCGCGCTTCAATTCGCCAAGCTCTCCGGTGCGTGGCCGTTGATCGCCATCGATGTCGATGACGACAAGCTGGCGCTCGCGCGCGAGGTCGGAGCTGATCTCTGCCTCAATCCGACGAAGGACGACGTGGTTGCCCGCGTCCAGGAGGCGACCGGCGGGCGTGGTGTCGCGATCTCGCTGGAATGCGCGGGATCGGCGCCAGGCCGCAACCTCTCCATCATGGTCACGGCCAAGCAGGGTTCGGTCATGCTGTATGGCACGGCGTATGGCGATGTCACATTCGCGGAAAAAGCCTTCGCACGTATCGTTCGGGAAGAGCTTGAGGTCGTCGGATCCTGGAATTCCTACTCACTGCCATTCCCTGGAAAGGAGTGGTTTGACATCATTGGTTTGCTTGGTGACGGCCGCCTGAAAGTGGAGCCGCTCATCACGCACAGGGCGGGCTGGAGGAGGCGCCGTCCATATTCAAGGCACTGAAAGAACGAAGCTTCGGCGGGTACCACAAGATTTTGTTCAAGCCGAACGACTGACGCATATCTGGGAGGAGACATTATGGTGGAGCGCTATGTCATGGCGCTGGACGAGGGAACGTCCAGCGCGCGGGCGATCCTGTTCGACAGGGCAGGCAATATCGTCTCGCTCGCTCAACGGGAGTTCCGGCAAATCTATCCACGGCCGGGCTGGGTGGAGCACGACGCGAACGAGATCTGGTCGACCCAGCTTTCGGTTGCGCGGGAGGTCATCCATAACGCCGGCATCGAGGCGCATCAGGTCGCAGCCATCGGGATCACCAACCAGCGTGAAACCTGCCTGATCTGGGATCGCAAGACGGGCGTTCCCCTTCACAACGCGCTGGTCTGGCAGGATCGCCGCACTGCGGGTGTCTGCGACCAGCTGAAGGCGAGGGGGCTCGAACGCTATGTGAAGGAAACGACCGGCCTCGTCATCGACGCCTATTTTTCCGGCACCAAGCTTGCCTGGATTCTCGAAAACACGCCGGGTGCCGTCGAGCGGGCCAGGCGCGGGGAGCTTGCAGCCGGCACGATCGATACCTGGCTGATCTGGAATCTGACGGGCGGCCGTGCCCATGTGACGGATGCATCGAACGCGTCGCGGACGCTGCTGTTCAACATCCATACCGGCGATTGGGACGAGCGTCTTCTGGCTGAACTCAACGTCCCGCGCTCCCTCCTGCCGGACGTGCGCGACAGTTCGGATGTCTATGGCCTTGCAGATCCCGACCTTTTCGGTGCCGAGATCCCGGTCGCGTCCTCGATCGGTGACCAGCAGGGTGCTCTGTTCGGCCAGTCCTGCTTTGCCGAGGGCATGGTCAAGGCGACCTACGGCACCGGCGGTACCCTGTTGATGAACACGGGCGCGCAGATGCGGATGTCGGAAAACGGCCTTCTCACCACCGTCGCCTGGCGGCTTGGCGGCAAGCTTGAATATGCGCTGGAAGGCACGCTGTTTTCCGTCGGTTCAGTGGTCCAGTGGCTGCGCGACGAACTGAAGATCATTCATAGCGCATCGGAAACGGAAGCTGCCGCACTCGAGGTGCCCGATACGAACGGTGTGTACATCGTGCCGGCCTTCACCGGGCTGTCGGCGCCTTTCTGGGACCAGTACGCGCGCGGCACGATCGTCGGCATCACCCGTGGGGCGAACCGCAATCACCTGATCCGCGCCTCGCTCGAATCCATGGCCTACCAGATCCGCGATGTAATCGACCGGATGGAAGCCGATTCCGGCATTGCGCTTGCCGAGCTGAAGGTGGATGGCGGCGCGGCGATGAACAATTTCGTGCTGCAGTTCCAGGCCGATCAGCTCGGTGTGCGGGTGCTGCGACCCAAGGTGATCGACACCACCGCGCGGGGTGCGGCGTTCCTCGCAGGCCTTGCTGTCGGTTACTGGAAGGACATCGCCGACCTGCATACCGCTTTCGCGCTCGACCGGGAATTTCAGCCTTCGACGGACCGTGCCTCCGCCGATCACCTTTACAACGGCTGGTGCCGCACCGTTGACCGGTCGCGGGACTGGGCCGAGCACGAATGAGGACGCTCTGATGCCATACGCCCCCGCAACCCGGCGCACGATGTATTTCATCGGGGTCACTACCGGAAAATCGTCGATCATGAAGGTCTTTCCGGCCTGGTCGGCACATCTCGGTCTCGATGCCGAGATGAAGGGCATCGATTTCGCGCCGAACTCCGATCCCGTCGCCTATCACGGCGCGGTGCAATTCATCAAGGCCGATCCCCTATCGCTAGGTGCGTTGGTAACGACCCATAAGGTCAATCTGCTGAAAGCATCGCGCGATCTTTTTGACGATCTCGATCCCTATGCCCGCACCCTGCACGAGATTAGCTCGATTTCGAAACGCAGCGGTCACCTCGTCGGCCACGCGAAGGACCCGATCACGGCGGGGGCGAGCTTCGAGGCGATCGTGCCGGACGGTTACTGGATGAAAACCGGCGCGCCGCTCTGCGTTCTCGGGTCCGGCGGCTCCTCGCTGGCGCTTTCCCTCTACCTGCACAACAAGAAGCAGGCCGGCGGCGACGTTCCCGCGCGCCTGATCGTGACCGCCCGGCGCGAGGCTTCCCTCGCCGAGATGCGCCATGTTCACGGCGAGATCGGCTTCTCGATCCCAGTGGAATACCGGCTTGCGCCGACGCCTGAGGAAGCGGATCAAGTGGTTGGCGAATTGCCTGCGGGCTCAATGGTGGTCAACGCCACCGGCCTTGGCAAGGATGGTCCCGGGTCACCGCTCACCGACGCGGTCCGTTTTCCGGAGAACGGCCTCATCTGGGAATTCAATTACCGCGGCGACCTCGTTTTCCTCGACCAGGCCCGCGCGGCGGAGCAAGCGCGTAATCTCACGGTCCATGACGGGTGGGTCTACTTCATCCACGGATGGACGCGCGTCATCGCCGAAGTTTTCGACATCGACATCCCCATGTCCGGGCCAGCCTTCGAAGCCTTGAGCCGCATCGCCCGTGACGCAACTGCCTGAAAGGACGAAGAAAATGACAACCGTATTTCCCAGCCTTCACGAATTTAATCTCAACAACGGCCTGAGCTCAACGCGCGAGCCCATCCGCCGCACATTGTCCAAGATGAAAGGTATGTTTCACGATGAAGCTGCCTTCGAGGCGCAGTTGGCGAACGGCGATGCGCTGCTCTACGAATTCTACGACATGGGTGTACCGGACAGCGAAAAGGACGTCGCCTATGGCACATCGATCACCTATCCCGGCAAGGTCGGGGACGAATATCACATGACCAAGGGTCACTTTCATACCGTCATCGACACGGCCGAAGTGTACTACTGCCTGCGCGGCCATGGCTACATGATGATGGAAACGCCCGAAGGCGAAACTAAGTGGCTGGAGTTCCTTCCCGGCAAGGCGGTTTATGTGCCAGGGCGCTGGGCGCATCGCTCGATCAACGTTCATCCAACCGAGCCGCTGATCACCTTCTTCGCCTTTCCTGGTAATGCCGGCCACGACTACGGTACAATCGAAAGCAAAGGGTTCCGCAAACTGATGGTCGAGCGCGACGGCAAGCCGACCGTCATCGACAATCCCCGCTGGAACGGTTGAGCGGATAGAACGATGCCCGGTCGGATCGCCATCACGCCCCGTTCTCTCTCCGGCTCCGGCCATCCGGTTCTCACGCGCCTGCTGGACGAGGGGTTCGAGATCGTTTTTCCCGCGCCTGGCAAGACGCCATCGGAGGAGGAGCTGTTGCTTACTATACCCGGCTGCGTCGGCTGGCTTGCCGGTGTCGAACCGATCAGCACGCGGGTGCTCGATGCGGCCAAGGGATTGCGGGTCATCAGCCGCAACGGGACGGGGGTCGACAATATCGACCTCCGCGAGGCGGAGGCGCGCGGCATTACCGTTGAGCGCGCCATGGGCGCGAATGCCCGCGGCGTCGCCGAACTCGCCATCGGCCTCCTCCTTTCCGCGTATCGACACATTCCATGGTCCCATCAGCATCTCGCCAAGGGCGAATGGTGCAGGCGGATCGGCCAGGAAGTGAAGGGGCGGACGCTCGCTGTTGTTGGATGTGGCGCAATCGGCCGGGAGGTCGTGAACATGGCGCTCGGGCTGGGCATGGAGGTAATCGGTTACGATCCGTATCCGGATTGTCGCTTCGCGCCCACCGGGTTCCGTTTTGAGGGACTTGAAAATGCGCTGGTCGCCGCCGATGCCGTATCCTTTCACTGCCCGCCAGGCGAAAAGCCGATCCTCGACGCCGCCATGCTTTCACGCATGAAGAAAGGCGTGATCATCGTCAACACGGCGCGCGCGGAACTGATCGATGATGGCGCGATGCTGGCGGCGTTGGAGATGGGACAGGTGACGGCGCTGGCAACCGACGTCTTCCATCACGAGCCTCCTGAAAGTTCGGCGCTCCTCAGCCATGAACGAGTGATCCTGACACCGCATGCCGGCGGGTTCACCGAGGAAAGTGTCGATAGGGCAACGAGTGTCGCTGTCGATAACCTCTTGAAGAATCTGGTGCGGCCGTGAACGTCGTCGAGACTGAACCTCTGGCGGCCATGGAGAGCTTTGGTGCTGGAGAAGGCGCTACACTCGCCTGGCTCGGCCAGGCGGGCTTCCTCATCCGGCAGGGCCGTCTCAAGATCGTCATCGACGCCTATCTCTCCGACTCGCTTGCGGAAAAATACCGGGGAACCCGGTTTCCGCATCAGCGGATGATGCCCGTGCCCGTCAAACCGGGCGACCTGCGCGACGTTGACTGGCTGCTTTGCACTCATGGACACACCGATCACATGGATCCGGGAACGATCCCGGCCCTGCTCGCCGCAAATCCGCGGGCACGGGTGCTCGTGCCCCGTGCAGAGAAAGCGCGGGCCATTGAGCTTGGCGTGCCGGAAAATCACCTAACGCTGATAGACGCGGGTGAGAGCATCGATCTCGGCGGTGTTATCGTTACGGCCACGCCAGCCGCGCACGAGGACCTTCGCCGGACGACGGAGGGTTACCTCTTCCTGGGGTATGTGCTTACGGGCGGCGGGGTGACGCTCTGGCATTCGGGTGACACCATCCCATTTCCCGGTCTGGCGGAATGGCTGATGCCTTTCCGGGTCGATCTCGCGCTGCTGCCGGTGAACGGGCGGGATGCAACGCGCGCCGCCAATGGCGTACCTGGCAACTTGTCGCTGGAGGAGGCCGTCGCACTAGCGGACGAGATCGGCGCGCGGGCAATGATCGGCCATCATTTCGGTCTTTTCGAGTTCAACACGCTCGATCCCGAGGAGGGTGCGCGAAAGCTCGCGACACTGACGCCGAATGTCGAGGTGCGGCTCGCGACGGCCTCGACGACCTACCGCGTCCAACCTCTCATCCGGCCCCCACTATCCGTTCTCGTCGTCTGCCGTGGCAACATCTGCCGCTCGCCCACTGCTCACGGCGTTCTGCGCGCCGCTCTGCCTGGTCACCGAATCGACAGCGCCGCGATCATGGACTGGAATGTCGGAAAACCGCCCCACGCCGAAACCATTTCTGTCGCAGCCGCGCGCGGCGTTGCGCTGGAGACGCTGGTTGCGCGACAAATTCGGAAGACTGACTTCGAAGAATTCGACTTGATCCTTGGGATGGACGATCTCAACATGGAGGCCATCCGGGCACTCCGTCCGGAGGGCGGCCACGCCCGAATCGGCCGGCTCGGCGCCTACGCCAATTTGGGCGAGGAAACAACGATCATCGATCCGTGGGGGCAGGGGCGGGGCGCGTTCGAGGCGGTTTTCGACCAAATCAGCGTAGCCTGCGAGCGGCTGGCGCACTTCGCACGGGCAGCACAGCAGAATATCGGACAAGGGAGTGAGGACGATGGATTTCGGACTTAAGGACAAGATTGTTATCGTCACCGGCGGCGCGACGGGCATCGGTCACGCAATAGCACGTACCTTTCACGAAGAGGGCGCGACAGTCATCATCAACGGCCGCGATCAGGCCAAGCTCACCAAGGCCGCCGCGGCCATCGGTACACGTGCCCATGGCGTCGTCGCCGATCTCCTGACGCAGGAGGGCGCGCTTGCACTTGCGGACTTCGCCGCCGGCTTTGGCCCAGTCTCCTTCCTCGTCAACAATATCGGGGTGTTCGACGTCAATGATTTCTTCGAGGTCAGCGACGAGCGCTGGATGGAATATTTCCAGCACAACCTCATGACGTCGATCCGCATCTCCCGCCTTGTCATGAAGGACATGCTGGCGCGCAATGATGGCAGCATCGTCTTCATTTCCTCTGAAGCAGCCATCCGTTCGATTGGCAACATGACGCCCTATTCCGTCACCAAGACCGCGATGCTTGGGCTTAGCCGCTCACTGGCAGAGCTGACGCGCGGCACGAATGTGCGCGTCAACAGCTATATGCCAGGCTCGACTGCGACGGAGTCGGTCGAAACCTACTTTGCCGATCTCGCCAAGCAGCAGGGCAAGACAATCGAGCAGGCGCTCGCCGATTTCTACCGCGACGTCCAGCCCTCCAACCTGACGCAGAAGCTCATTGATCCGGCCCTGCACGGGCGTGGCGTGGTGCAGTTGATGACCAACGCAGCCATGAACGGTGTCTGCCATCGTGCCGACGGCGGCACAATTCGCTCGATCTTCGGGTGAGGCGCGTGACATGCAGCTTGGCATCCACGCGTTAGTCTGGGTCACCGATTGGACCGAGGACACGATTTGCTATGCCATTGGCAAGACCGCTGAGACCGGCTACGACCTGATCGAGGCGGTCATCTTCGACCCACGGGACGCACGCCCAGCCGCGACTGCAAAAGCGATCGCGGCGGCCGGGATCGGTGTGGTGACTGGCATGGCGCTCAATCCGGCCGCAGACATCTCCAGCGCCGATCCTGCCGTGGCGAAGGCAGGTGAGCAGTTTATCTCGGACGCAATCCTTGCAACGCGCGACATGGGCTCGAATCTACTCGGCGGCGTCACGCATTCGGCCATGCACCGATATGGGCAGGCAGCCGCAGCGGGCACCATCGACCGTGTCATCGAGACCTATGCCCGTCTTGCCGTACGCGCTGAGGCTGCCGGCATTCGGCTCGGCATCGAGGCGGTCAACCGCTATGAGAGCAATGTCGTCAACACCGTCGACGATGCGGCCCGGATCGTGCGGACCGTAGGGTCGCCGGCTTTGTTCGCCCATATCGACAGTTACCACATGAACATTGAGGAGCACGACGCGGCGGATGCGATCGCGCGCAACATCGACACCATTGGCCACGCCCATGCCGGAGAGAGTAATCGAGGCTATCTCGGTTCTGGGTCGGTGAATTTCCCAGACTACTTCCGTGCACTGGTACGTGCTTCATATAACGGGACGGTCGTGTTCGAGGCCTTCTCGCCGGCCGTCCTCAAGGGAGGTGTGGCGGATGCCCTCGCTGCCTGGACGACACACTGGTCGGACAGCGAGGATTTGGCGACCAAGGGGCTGCGTTTCATGCGCGGCCAGATTGATGCGGCGACCACGAGCCTGATCGCGCGGCATCCGTTGTCTCGTCGAGAAGTCAACAGCCCATTTGTTTAGGGTAGATCCGACCGGGGGAATGCAAGCCCCAGAGTTGGACTGCATGAAAGGAGTATATCATGTCCGGCAAGTTAGGTGTTCATGCCCTCGTCTTCACGGATCGATGGGACGCGGCAAACGCGACCACGGCGTGCCGAGCGGCGTCCGAGATCGGCTACGAGTTGATTGAGGTGCTGATGTTCGACCCGGCGGAGCTTGATATTCCGCTCACTCGCCGGGTGACGCGCGAGGCGGGACTGGAACTGCGTCTCGGTATGGCGCTGGGGTCCGACACGGATATCTCCTCTTCCGATGCGATAGTCGCCCGACGAGGTGAAGCAACAGTTGCGCGTGCTCTCGAGATCGCGTCGGAGCTTCACGCACCTGCCGTTTCAGGCATCACCTACGCGGCATTTTCCAATTATGGTGCGCCCGCGACCGAAGACGCGCGGGCGCGGGTCACGGAAAGCCTCTCACGTCTAGACCGCCGCGCTGGCGAACTCGGTGTGCGGCTCGGGCTGGAACCTGTCAATCGTTACGAGAGCTATCTCGTCAATACTCTTGATGAGGCTGCGTCGCTGATCCGCGCGTCGGGTGGCGCCAACCTCTTCATTCACATGGACACCTTCCATATGAACATCGAGGAGGGCGATATCGCGGCAACCATCCAGCGCAATGCCGCTTTGCTGGGCTACGCTCACGTCGCGGACAGTAACCGTGGAGCACTCGGCGGTGGTCACTTCGATATTCCGTCCTATTTCCGGGCACTCGAGAGCGTCGGTTATGCCGGAGACTACACAGTCGAGGCCTTCTCTTCCCGTGTACTAGGCGAGGCGCTTGTAGGCGGGGTACGGCTGTGGCGCGAGGCCTGGCAAGATTCGCTCGTTGCCGCGCGTTCCGCCTACGACCTCCTGCGCGTTACGCGTGAGACTGCGCAGGCCAGCCGCAAAATCTGGTAAAAAAAGAAATTTCATTCTAAGACATTTGCCAGCTATAGAATTGCGACGAACACTAGGAGTCGTGATCGATGGACAACGCAACGGACAACAGGCAATCGATCCTTATGCGGATTCGCTGGAAGGCGGGTTATATGAACCCTGCCTTGCGACGTATTGCGGATCGGGTGTTAAAGGCTCCGGAGGAGATCAAATCCATCTCAATCAAGGATCTCGCCGTGCAATGCGAGGTTTCGGAATCCACCGTCACCCGCTTCGTGCGCGAAATCGATGTGCAGAGTTTTCAGCAGTTCAAGATCCTTATCGCCGAGGAATTATCCCAGGGCACGGCGACGACCGAGCCGCTTTCCGAACGCCACGTCTATGAGGACATAACGGATGAGGATGACACGTCCTCGGTTTTGGCCAAGGTCGCCGCCCGCTATGCGATGACTGTTGCGGACACCCGGGCGGGCCTTGCGGAAAAAGCACTGGAGCGCGCCGTGGAGGCTATCGAGGAGGCTGATGTGCTCGGGTTCTTTGCCATGGGTGCCTCATTGCTCTGTGTCGAAAATGCTCTCCTGCGGTTCATGCGGGTCGGCAAGCGTTGTCTTTTCTTCCGAGATCTCGGCATTCGGCAGATATCCACCTCGACGCTCGGATCGAAATCGCTGGCGATTGGCGTGTCGAATTCCGGTCGCACCATTTCCACCGTGGACAGCCTGCAACAGGCGAAGCTGCAGGGGGCGACGACCTTGGCAATCACATCCTTTCCGGATTCGCCAATCGTGCGGCACGCGGATATCTGCTTGTTCACGCCCACTATCACAGGTGTTGTCGGGCCGGGCGAATATCACGAATCCATGGTCTCGAAGATCGCGCAACTTCAGGTCATTGACACGCTCTATTCCCTTTATGCTGTGCGCAATTTCGGCCGGGCCATCGAAGGGCTGGAACGGACCTCCGACGTGACCGCGTTGACGCGCTATTAGAGGGTCAATGAATGCCTGAGATGTCTTCTTCGGCGGCTGGGTTGGAAACCCGACTCGCTGCCGCCGAACATGCCGCTCGTGAAGCCGGACGACTGTTGCTCGCCTATTATGGCCGACGCAGCCAACTCGTCGTCGAACAGAAGGGGCTGAACGATTTTGTCTCCATCGCCGATCGCGAAGCGGAAGACACGATCGCCGCTATTCTTCGTCCGGCCTTTCCGCAGGATGAGTTTCTGGGCGAAGAAACCGGTATCTCCGGGGCGCAGGAAGCAGACCTTGTCTGGTGCGTCGATCCTCTCGATGGCACATCGAACTTTCTGAAGGGCGCGCATAACTGGTGTGTTTCGATCGGTCTGTGGTCAAAGGGAGAGCCGATCCTTGGCGTCATCTATGATCCGCTCCGCGACGAACTTTTTGCCGGGGCAGACGGGATCGCGACAACCGTCAACGGTATGCCAATCTCGGTCAGCACCACCAGCAGTATCGACAGGACGAGCCTCGGTCTCGGCCACAATCACCGTGTTCCGCCGGCCGCTTTTGCTGTCGATGCGGAACGGCTCTTCTCGGCCGGCGGCAGCTTCCGGCAGGTCGGCGCCGGCGCCTTGATGCTTGCCTACGTGGCTGCCGGCCGGGTGGACGGTTATTTCGAGCGCCATATGTGGTCTTGGGACGCCGTTGCCGGCCTCGCTCTCATCAAGGCGGCCGGTGGCCGTTTTTTAACCTATCCTCAACCCGGAACGTCGCTTCCGAAGGGCGGGATGGTGCTTGCCAGCGGCCCGGTTCTGTATCAGGATTTTGTCGATCTCTTCCGAATCGGTTGAGTCAGCCTGTCTGACCCTGCCCCTCATGAAGGCAGTCTTCGGATAACTCGAAGACTGCTGCACTCGCTTCCATGCTATTGATCCAAGTGGCCTTTTCAGGGCTGCCACGGCGCGTCTGCGCCTTTGGATTGATGGGAGAAAGCGAATGAAAGACGGAATGTTTGTCTTTGACGCGGCGGTGCATTGCCAGGATTTCAGTAATGGTCAGATCAAGGACGGCAGTGACGGACGGCGCGTGCGCATCCTGCGCGAGCAACTGACCGGCTTCATCAATCTGACCGGCCGGCGCGGCCCGCCGCCGGAAACCGAAACGTTTTCCAATCCTGACCTCGATTGGGGGGTGGATATGTTGTTCGGCAAGGCTGACACGGATATGGCCTGCGCTTGCTCCGTGCCACTGTTTTCGCATTGGCGAGCAGGTCTCGGTCCCGTGGAACTCAGCCATGCACTCGCCCAAAAGGATCCCAAGCGCATCGTTCTCACCGGTGGTGTGGATCCTGCTTATCATGGCCTCGGTCCGGCGCTGAAGGAAATGGAACGGCAGGTGCACGAGCTTGGGGCCGTCAGCTTCAAGTTCTACCAATATCAGTCTCGTGGCTGTTCATGGCGCGCGGATGACCGTGACATCGCCTATCCTCTTTGGGAAAAGGCGATCGAGCTCGGCGTCAAGATGGTTCAGTTCCACAAGGGATTCCCGCTGGAACTCGGGCCGGTGGAGGCCTTCAAGCCGAACGATATCCAGTATGCCGCCGCCGATTTCCCGGAACTGAATTTTGGCATCCACCATCTCGGCGATCCCTATGTCGACGAAACAATCTCCATCGCGAGCCGGTTCGAGAATATCTACCTGATCCTGCCGCTCTGGTTTAACCAGTATTATCTCCAGCCCTGGAAAATGCTGCAGCGGCTTGGCGAAGCGCTGCTTTACGTCGGCTCCGATCGCATCTGCTATGGCTCGGAAGCCTTCATCTGGCCGCATGTCCAGACCTATATCGACACGCTCGCCAATCTCGAAATGCCCGAGGAACTGCAGGAGCGTTATGGCTATCCAGAAATCACCCGGGAGATGAAGGAAAATATCCTCGGCAAGGCGTTTGCGCGTGGCATGGGTATCGACATCGAGGCGAAGAAGCGTGAATTGGGGCTGGTGGCATGATCGATCGTGTCCTCCTTGATGCGGCCCTCGGCCGTGCGCGGCCCCTTATCCTCGGGCATGGGGGTGATATCGCCATCACTGATGTGAGCGGGGATGGCGTGGTCAGTGTTAGCCTGACCGGCGCTTGCCGCGCCTGCCCGAACCTCACCATGACCTTTGTCGGTCCTGTCCGCACCTTCCTGATGGAGGTGCCTGGGGTCAGTGCCGTCGAATGTGATCAGGTGAATGCCGGGCCGCGGGCGTTGTCGCGCCTTGCCAGTCTGCTCAACGCCCATCCCTATCCCGCCGCCTGACGGCGGGACTTCTATCGACGCAAAAAGAAAGAGCGCATCGGCCTTCCGATGCGCTCTTTTCGTGCGTGAGCCTGGGGATGACCTCAGGGAATGATACGCTCCGCGCGCAGCCGGTCGAAGACGTCGATGAAAGACTTTTCCGTGTCCTGAATTTCCCCGAAGCCGAGCGCCCGGCTCTTGGCCATGGAGTGCAGGCATTCCATCGGGCGGCCAAGGTCGAGGTCCGTATGCCAGGGGGAAGCGAGACGGTCGAGAGCGTGCGGCTGGAGGTCATGCTGTCGCACCAATGCCCGCCAGTCCGGATCGAGGCCCTGCATTCGATCCGTCAGTGAATTGTACTGGCCGGGATAGGCGCCCACCTCAATACCGAAGTAATCGGCGATGCGTTTCCACAATTGGTCCCAGCGGAAGACGTCGCCATTCGTGGCGTTGAAGGCTTCGTTGCGGGCATTCGGCTCCGTCGAGGCCCAGACGATATGCTTGGCAAGCAGCCGCGCATCGGTGATGTCATTGATGCCATGATAGGCCGTTGGGGTGCCGGGGAAGGTGAAGGGGCGGCCGGTCGCCTTGCAGATGGAGGCGAAGGTTGCGAGTGTGGCGCCGATATTCATCAGATTGCCGACGGCATAGCCGATGATCGTATGCGAGCGGTGTACCGACCAGCCGTAGCCATGGCGGGCGGCATAGTCCATGACGACGTCTTCGAGTTCGTAATAGAAATTCTTCTTCGTCAGGCGTGGCGCGTCCTCGCGGAAGGGGGTGACCGGCGTTACCTTGCCATAGTCCTCGAATGGTCCAAGATAATGCTTGGTGCCGGTGACAACGGCGACATGCTCCACCGTGCCGGCGGCTGCAATGCCGTCGAGGAGAGTCCGCAGCATGCCTCCGTTGAGCCGGATGTTTTCGTCCTCGTTTTTCCCGAGCGTCCACGTGCAGAAATAGACATGGGTTGGGCGAAGCGTTGCCAGCGTCTTCAGCGCTGCCTCGCGATCCAAGAGATCGACGGCGTGGGTCTTCATATAGGATGCGCCGACGGGCGGCCGGCGCGAGAGTCCGGCGATTTCCCAGCCGCCGAGATCGCGCAGGTGTTCGGCCACATTGAGCCCCACAATACCGGTCGCGCCGACCACGAGTGCTCGTTTCTGATACATGTTTCAGCTCCTCCATTGGGTTGAAGGAGATCACTGCCATTTCCGACTTGATGTAGTAAGTCGCACGCTGTCATAAGTGAAGTGATAGCGTGTCATGAATGAGAGAGACATGTCCGGCCGCATTTCCGAAATCGAAGTCTTTGTCAAAGTCGTCGAGACTGGCAGCTTCACGGCGGCTGCCGATGCCTTGCGCCTGTCTCCCTCGGCCATCAGCAAGATTGTTGCCCGCATCGAAGCGCGCCTTGGTCTGCCGCTTGCCATCCGCTCGACGCGAAAGCTGCGCTTGACGGTTGAGGGTGAGGATTATTTCGCCCGTGGCAAGCAGATCCTGCAGGACATATCCAGCCTGGAGCGGGGTGTACGCGAAAGCGCCGGCCAGATCGGCGGTACGCTTCGGGTCAGTTGCAATGTGCCTTTCGGCATTCATCGTATAGCGCCGCTGGTTGCCGGTTTTCTCGAAACCTTTCCTGATATCGCCTTGGAATTTTCCTTGGCGGATACCACCGCCGACCTGATCCGTGAGGGTGTCGACGTCGCCATCCGCACGGGCGTACTGACCGATTCCACGATCCGCTTTCGTCGTCTCGCGTCATCGCTCCGCCATGTTGTCGCCTCTCCTGCCTATCTTGAGCGGCATGGTGTGCCGATCGAACCCCGCGATCTCCTGGACCACAACTGCCTGACGCTCGGCTTCAGTCGTAGCTATGGCAAATGGCCGTTCCGCGTCGATCAGGATGGCGTCGTTACCCAACTCGATCTAGCTGTGAAGGGCAATCTCAGCCTCGACAATGGCGAAAGCCTTCGCCGGTTCGCCCTTGATGGAGTTGGCCTCGCGCGCCTTTCGGATTTCCATATCGGGCATGATCTCAAGGCCGGGCGGCTTGTCTCCGTTCTTGAGACATTCAACCCTGGCGATCGCGAGCCCGTTTCCATCATTTATGCCGACCAATCGCCGCTGGCACCACGTATCCGTGTTTTCATCGACTACCTGATCAAGCACATCGCGCCATAGCGATTTCGATTTGTGACGTTTTTTCCATAATGAAATGACTAATATTCGCAGAGGGATTCCGTCGGGCGGTGTTACTGCTTGACGACGGCTCCGGTTTTTCAGAAGGAGGGCGCCCCGAAACGGCGCTTGGTAAACCAGATCCGCCAGGCGAGCCTGCCTGAACGGGAGGACTGCGGATGAACTGTTTGGCCGATCTCAGGATGTTTTCGGAAATCGCCCGCTCACAGAGCATGGCGAGTGCTGCCAATCGCCTCGGCATGGCGCCTGCGACGATCAGTGGGCGATTGAAGGCGCTGGAAGACCACTACGGCATGGCACTGGTTCGGCGCACGACGCGCTCGCTTCTTCTGACGGAGGAGGGCAGGCTGTTGCTGGAGCGTGCGGAGCCGGTGCTCTCCGGCTTTGCGGATCTCGAGCGCGAAATGGGCGGCCGGCGGCATGCGGTCGAAGGTGGGCTGGTGCTCTCCTGCGCGACCGACATCGGACGCGGTCATGTGCTGCCACTCGTCCATGCCTTTGCCCGCACCCATCCGCATGTCAAATTCTCGCTGCGTTATGATCCGCCCGGCAGCCTCAATGAATTTCATTTCGATGCGGCCCTTCGCGCCGGTCCTGTAAAGGACTCTGGTCTGACGATCCGAAAATTGTTCACGATGGAAACCGTGACGGCCGCCACTCCCGGTTATCTGGCGGAGCGCGGTATCCCGGCATCGCCGGAAGCGCTGGGAGATCATGACTGTCTGCGTCTTGAAGGCTCGACGATCGGCGGTGATGTCTGGACATTCGAGGCGGGCGCCCAGCGCAGCATTGCCGTTGGTGGGCGGTTCCGAGCAAGCGATCCGGAAACCCTGAAAACCCTTTCCCTGCAGGGACTTGGCGTCTTGCGCACGGCGCGTGCGGATATCGAGCCGGAGCTTCGTTCGGGAAGGCTGGTGCCAATTCTCGCGCCCTTCGAGCCGGCGGCGGCCCGTGTCAGCCTGATCAGCGATACACGGCGAAGGCTTCCGGCGCGTACAGCGGCTTTTATCGATTTTGCCTTGCAGCATTTCGCGGGCGGAAGCAGCGAAAAGCCAACACAGTGGCGGCAAACTGCCGCTTGATCGTGTAAAATTTTTTTTCTTGCAAAACTTATAGAAAAAAATTAGTTCTATCTGGCAAGGCAAGTTCCTTGGCCGAGAGGCCAATGGCCGCCAGGTCGAAAGGAGAGGAACGCGAGAGCCGCCTGGAGGGGCGGTGCGCCGAAGCTGATCGCTTCGTATGCCAAGGAGGTTTGGGCAATGGATTATGGGCTGGAAGGCAAGCACGTGCTTGTAACGGGAGGGGCGACAGGCATTGGCCTGGCCGTTGCCGAGGCGTTTGTTGCCGAAGGTGCACGCGCCACAGTCAGCGGCCTTTCCGAAGCGGAGGTCAATGCTGCCGTCGCGCAACTCGGCCGGCATGCCCAGGGAATGGCGTGCGACCTGACGGTTGCGGGTGAAGACAACCGGCTCACGGATTTCGCCGAGGCGGCAGCACCCGTGGAATTTCTGATCAATTCCGTGGGGATTTTCGAAGTGCGTCCCTTCTTCGAGACGCGGGATGAAGACTGGTTCCGCTTCTTCGATGTCAATGTCATGACCGGCGTGCGGATGTCGCGCCTCATCCTGAGGAACATGCTGGAGCGGGGCGAAGGCTCGATTGTCTTCATCAGCAGCGAAAGCGCGGTGAAGCCGCAGGCCTGGATGCCGCATTACGGCGCCATGAAAGCCTGCCTGCTTGGTGTGTCGCGGGCGCTGTCGGAGCTAACGCGCGGCACGCAGGTTAGGGTCAACACCATCCTGCCGGGACCGACCGATACGACGGCCGTGCGCCGCTATCACGAGGAAATCGCCCGCGAAAAAGGCGTCACGCGTGAACAGGTTGTATCCGACTATTTCGACGAGACGGAGCCGACCTCGCTTATCCGCCGGATGATCGCTCCGGCGGAGGTGGCGGCGAGTGTCGTTCATCTTGCCGCGTCTCCTGCCCTGAATGGCATGGCGATGCGCGCCGAAGGCGGCACCATACGCGCAATTCTTTGAATTCTTACACCGGAAGAGACCATGGCTGACCTTCAGATCGAAAACCTGGCGAAAGCTTTCAAGGGTGGGTTCACCGCACTTAACGGCGTCTCGCTCGATGTGGCGGACCGCGAGGCGGTGTTCCTGCTCGGCCCTTCGGGGGCTGGCAAGACCACGACCCTTCGTCTCGTCGCCGGGCTGGAGGACGCGACCGCCGGGCGCATCATGATCGGCGGCCGCGACGTAACCCGTTGGACGCCACGCGAGCGCAATCTCGCCATGGTCTATGACAAGCATTCGCTGTTTCCGCATCTCACGATATACGAAAATCTCGCCTATCCGCTGCGCATCCGGAAAATGTCCGATGCGGATATCCGCCGCCAGATCTCCAGCGTCGCGGAAACCTTGCAGATCGAGAAGCTGCTGGAGCGCCGTCCAAATCAGCTGTCGGGTGGCCAGCAGCAGCGGGTGGCCATCGGCCGTGCGCTTGTGCGCGACGCGGATGTATTCCTGCTGGATGAACCGATCTCGCATCTCGATGCCCAGTTGAGGGCACGCATGCGCGTCGAGTTCAAGCGGTTGCAGCGCGATTTCCGCGCGACGATGCTCTACGTCTCGCACGATCAGCTGGAAGCCATGACCATGGCGGACCGGATCGTGCTGATCAACAAGGGAAGGATCGAGCAGATCGCCGCGCCGCAGGAGCTGTTCGACAGGCCGGCAACACTGTTTGGAGCCACCTTCATCGGCGAACCGCCCATGAATGTCATGCAGGCGGTGATTTCGGAATCGAACGGCTGCAGGTTCCTGCGCATCGGCGAGGCCTATATCGAGGTCGACAAGGACTGGATGCAGGATGGCGAGGCACTCCGGCCGGGCGATAAGTATCTGCTGGGCTTGCGGCCGCAACATCTTTCCCTGTGCCCGGCGGACAGCACGCATGCCTGCCGGGTCAACGGCACGATCTTTGCTGTAGAAACGCTCGGGTCGCGCGTCGTCTTCGATATCGACGTTGAGGGCACCGTGATCCGCGCGATGTCCACCATCGACGCGGCACTCAAATATCCCCGCACGATCGGCGCGCCGATCTCGTTCCGGATCGATCCGGACTTCGTCTATCTCTTCGATGCCGATCGGGGCCGCACCGTGCGTCAGGCACGTTTCACGACAAGGGGGAAAGCAAGACTCCACGCCTGACAAGGCGTGGCGAAGGGTGCGCATGCATCACCAAACCTGAGGAGGAGAGAATGAACTTCATGAAAACCTCGGCCACACTGGCCGCCGGCCTTGCGCTCTGGACGCTTGCGCTACCTGCGCAAGCTCAGACCGAGGCGCAAAAAGCGCTTTCCGGCACCACGATCCATTTCCTTGCACCGTCCATGCCTCAGTTTGCGGCGCTCGGAAAATTCCTTCCGGAATTTGAGCAGAAGTACGGCATCAAGGTCGTCGTCGACGAGGTACCTTTCGAAAACTACCGGCAGAAATCGCTGGTCGAAATGCAGCAGGGCACCGGTACATACGACTTCTTTGCCGTAGACGTGATGTGGCTTGCCGAGTATGCCGCCGCCGGCTTCCTCGAACCACTGATGCCCTATGTGAAGAATGCCGACCTGACCGACGCCGACTACGATATCGACGACTTCCTGCCGCGTGTCATTAGCGGGACAGGCGTCTTCAACGACACGCTGTTCACGATCCCGATCGGCGCCGGCCCCGTCGGCACGACCTTCCGGACGGATGTTGCGGAAAAGGCTGGCTTCAAGCTGCCGGAACGCTTCTCGCCGGAGTTCACTACGCAGTACATGTTCGATGCGGCCAAGAAGGTGAACAACCCCGAAAGCAACATGATCGGCTTCGCCAATATTCCGGGCCGCTGGTTCTGGGGCGTTACCTATCTTCCCTATCTCTATGCGTTCCAGACGCCAGAGACCAAGGGCGACGAATATGTCGACAAGGACTGGAAGATCTCGATCAACAACGAGCGGACTGTCGCCTCGATCGATTATTTCACCAGCTTCAAGCAATTTATGCCATCTGATAGCGCCAACTGGGGCATCGGCGAGGCGACAGCCGTCTATCAGGCGGGCAATGCTTTCGGCACCTGGAACTACCAAGACTTCGTCAAGGGCTTCTTCGAAGACCCCGAAACGCAGGCGAAGGTCGCCGGAAAGAATGTCCATCTTCATACGCCGGTTGGTCCGAACGGTGTGATCGACCCTTGGTTCGGTGCGTGGTCGCTCGGTGTGTCCAAGGATTCCAAGAACAAGGAAGCGACCTGGACCTTCATCCAATGGCTAACATCCAAGGACATCCAGGCCCGCGCGACGCAGTATGGTGCAGGTCCCTCGAGGCACTCGACCTACAAGAGCGAGACGTTGGCGAAGTATCAGCCCTGGTGGCCGGGCGTCTACGAATTCATGTTGAAGGAAACCAATCCGGACGAGCGCATCCGCGTGCCGGAATGGGCAGAAATCTCCGACATCATGGGTGAGGAAGGCAACCGCGTTTGGATTGGCGAGATCGACAGCAAAACGGCCGCTGCCAATATGGAAAAGCGCATGACTGAGGTCATGCGGAAGGGTGGCTATTATATCCCAGGCCGCGACGACCTGCCCAAACAGCAGTGGCGCGATCTGACCTATTATGACCGACTGCCTTCCACCTGGAACTAATCATCGGGTCCGTCCGGGCGCGTCTGACGCCCGGACGGATAGTCCGGCACGATCTTAAGCGCCGCGCCGCCTTTTTCACTGTCAATGCAAAGGGACTGAGACATGTCGATCTCGGAACATACCACTGCGGCCCAGACGCTGACCTTCGGGCAGCGGGGCTTCCTGTCCCGTTTCGGTCCCTCGAACCGGACGATCTTCCCCTGGATACTGATGGCACCAACGCTGATCATTCTGTTCGCGATCGGCATCTACCCCTTCCTCTATTCGCTCTATATCGCCGGCCACAACGTCATCCTGTCGAAGCCTTACATTCCGCAGTATTTCGTCGGTCTCTATCAGTATCAAGCCGTCGTGCAGGATCCGGAATTCTGGCATGCGCTGCGCAAGACTTTGCTCTTCACGGTCCAGGCGGTTTTCATCGAATTCTGGCTCGGCCTCGGCCTGGCGCTGCTCTTCCAGCGGCAGATGCAGGGTGTCGCCTTCATGCGCCTCTTCATCCTCATTCCGATGATCCTGCCGCCGCTCGTTGCCGCGCTGGTCTGGCGCTACATGTTCTATCCCGGCGCCGGTCTCATGACCTACTATGTCGGTGCCGTGACGCGGGCTCTGGGCTTCGGTGAAATTCCGTTCCTCTCCGATCCGGTCATCGCCTTCCAGACGCTTGTCTTCGTCGATGTCTGGGAATGGACGCCCTTCATGTTCCTGATGCTGTCGGCGGGGCTCGCCTCCATCCCCCGTCAGCCCTATGAGGCAGCGGAAATCGACGGTGCGGGATCCTGGCGCGTGTTCTGGACGATTACCATGCCGCTGCTGCGTCCGGCGATCCTGATTGCCGTGATCATCCGCACCATGGATGCCTTCCGCACGTACGAATTGATCGTCATCATGACCCGTGGCGGGCCAGGCAATGCCACCACCACACTCAACGTGTTTCTCACCAAGACGGGCCTCGAGTTCTTCGATGCATCGAAGGCCGCAGCGCTCTCGCTGATCATGATGATGATCATCATCGTGATGAGCTTCGTGTTCATCCGCGTCTTCCGGTCCAAGACCGAAGTGGCCGAATAGGAGGTTGCCATGATGAAGCTCAGTTCCATGCCGGAATCGCCCAGTGCACCGCCGGTGCAGCGCAACTGGTGGGTTTATGTCGTTCTCATCCTCGTCTGCGTCGTCAATTTCCTGCCCTATTTGCGGGTCGTGATGACCGGCTTCATGGATGGCGCGACTTCCTCGTCCGCCACGCCTATCTGGTTCTTCACGCCGTCTCTGGAAGCCTTCGATTACCTGATCTTCGAGAAGGGGATCATGAAGAACTTCTTCAACAGTGTCGTGGTGTCGCTCGCTTCCACCTTCTTCTCCGTGACGATCGGCATGTTCTGCGCCTATGCGCTGGCACGCTATGATTTTCCGGGACGAGACGACGTTTCCTTCTGGGTGCTCACCAACCGCATGATGCCGCCGGTCGCCGTGCTCATCCCGATCTTCGTGACATTCCAGACTGCCGGCTTGCTCGACACTCTGCTGGGGTTGATCATTCTCTACACCGCCATGCAGCTTCCCTTCGTCGTATGGATGCTGACCGGTTATTTCCGCGATATTCCGCGCCGCTACGAGGAATCCGCCATGGTGGATGGCGACACCTGGTTTGCGGCCTTCCGCAAGGTCACGTTGCCGATCATGGCACCGTCGATCACGGCAACCGCGATCTTCGTGATGATCCTCTCATGGAACGAGTTCGCTTTTGCCACCTTCCTGACCAGCAACCAGGCGAAGACCATGCCGCCGGCCATCATGGCCTATTCCATCGGTGCCGATATCAAGTGGAACGTACTGGGCGCTGCCGTGGTCCTCATCACCGCGCCGCTCATCCTGTTCGTCCTGTTGCTGCAGCGTCAGTTGATCAGCGGTCTATCGCAGGGGGTCGTGCGCAAATGATCCCTCTCCCCACCAGCGCAGGCAAGACATTGGAGTGCCACCATGGCTGAAATCGAGATCAACAGCCTCATGAAGCAGTTCGGTGCTTTCCAGGCCGTCAACGATGTGAATATCACCGTCAACAATGGTGAATTCGTCTTCCTTCTCGGCCCGTCCGGCTGCGGGAAGACCACGACGCTGCGCATGATTGCCGGCCTTGAAATGCCGAGCAGCGGACGGATCGCGATCGGCGGCCGCAATGTCACGTTCCTGCGCCCTCGCCACCGCAATGTCGGCATGGTCTTCCAGGATTACGGCCTCTATCGTCACCTGACGGTGTTCGGCAATATCGCCTATCCGCTAGAAGTGCGCCGCCTGCAGCGGGCCGAGATCACCCGCAAGGTGAATGCGGTTGCCCGTACCATGCAGATTACCGAGGTCTTGCAGCGCAAGCCGGATCAGCTTTCGGCAGGACAACTACAGCGTGTGGCGATCGCCCGCATGCTGGTGCGCGATGCCGATGTCTTCCTCATGGATGAGCCGATGTCCCATCTCGACGCGCAACTGCGCGGCCAGATGCGCGCAGAGCTTCGCCACATCCAGAAGAGTGTCGGCGTCACGACGATTTTCGTGACGCATGACCAGCTCGAAGCCATGACGATGGCAGACCGCATCATCGTCATGAAGGACGGTGAGATGCTGCAATTCGCCACCCCGCGCGAAATCTTCGAACGCCCGGCAACCGAGTTCGTCGCAACCTTCGTCGGCGAACCGCAAATGAATGTCTTCGATGTGCACATCACCCGTATCGAGGGGAAGGTTGTGGCCATGACGGAGGATTTCGTCGTCCCGCTCGATGCGACGTGGGTGCGGGAGAACGGCGTCGAGAACTTGGTCGGGCAGGGGGCTCGGCTTGGTATTCGGCCGGAGCATATCTCGGTCAGCGACAAGGCCGATGGCAGCCACGGTGTTGCCGCCGAACTCTATTCCTTCGAGCCTACCGGTGCAGAGAACCTCTATGTCCTGAAGTGTGGCGACGTGACCATTACGACGCGCAGCTCGACGACAGAAACCGCCCATCTAGACAAAGGGGAGGGCAGCCGGCTCTACGCCGGGTTCGATCCGAACTGGATTTACCTGTTCGAGCCGGGCTCCGGCCGCACGATCGCGCAGGCAGCCGCCAGCCGGTCTGAAAACGAGGAGATGTGAGATGCAGGGAAAATTCGTTCTTTGCCTGATCCTGGCGCTGCTTCTCGGTTCCTGCACGGTCATGACCGGCAACGTGTCGCACTGGCCCGCCTCGCTGACAGCGGTTGTGGTCATCGTGGCGCTGAAGCTCTGGAACGATCGCGTGAAGCTGCTCGCCTGGCCGATGGAGTTCCTGCTCGCAGCCGGTGTCACGATGATCGTGATCAATCTCGCGCGGCTCTACATGATGCCGGTGGTCTACTGAGAGGGAAATGGTGATGGCAACCCATGCTCTTGTCGTTGACGGTCTCGTCAAGGCTTTCGGCACGAAACAGGCTGTCCGACATGCAAGCTTTTCAGTGGCGCGTGGCGAGATCACCGGTTTTCTCGGGCCGAATGGCGCAGGCAAGACGACAGTCATGGGCATGATCATGGGCTTGCTGGAGCCAGATGCAGGGGCGATCGAGTTCCTTGGCCGTCGCGACCGTGGTGATCTCTCCATTGCCCGGGCGCGCAGCGGCTATCTTCAGGAGCGACCGCGGATCTATCCCGACATGTCCGCGCGGAATTATCTCCGCTTCTTCGCCGATCTTTATGGCGTGCCGGATGCGGCGATGCGGGTGAACGAGGCCCTCGATCGCGTCGGATTGCGTTCCGCCGCCGAGCGCAGGCTCGGTTCATTCTCGCGCGGCATGCAGCAGCGGGCCTGTCTGGCACGCGTCATGCTGCACAGGCCGGAATTCCTGATGTTGGACGAACCTACGCTCGGCCTTGACCCGAACGGCGTTGCCGACATGCGGGCGATCTTCCGGGAGATGAAGTCGGATGGTGTCACGCTTTTGTTTTCTTCGCATCAGCTGGCGGAGATGGAGCGCGTCTGCGACAGCGTCGTCTTCATGCGTGAAGGCGAGGTGATCGCCGCGGGCCGGCCGTCCGAGCTCGCACCGGGCGGCTGGGCGAATGGCGGCCTGCGGGCCGAGGTCTTCGAGGCGATGGATAACGCGCTGAAGGCGATCTCCGCCATGCCCGAGATCGTCGAAGCCCGGCAGGTCGGGCCGCAGCATCTCCGGCTCCAACTGAAGGCTTCTCCCGGGGATGCGCGCGCCGCGCGCGCTCAAGCGGTCAGCCTGCTATCGGTGGCTGGACTGACGGTGCTTTCCGTCGACGTCGATATGCCAACGCTGGAGGATGTGTTTCTCGGCCTGACCCGGCCGGAATGTGTGGCAGGCCATGAACCGGCCGCCGCCCTGATGTAAGAAAGGATATGTCCGATGGACCTGGGTTATAACAACCGCCGCTGCCTGATTACCGCCTCGACCGGCGGCCTCGGCTTTGCCATAGCGCGGGCCATGGCCCGCGAAGGCGCGACCGTGGTGATCAACGGGCGCAGTGTCGAGACGATCGACCGCGCAATCACACGCCTGAGCGCCGAGGTGCCGGCCGCCAAACTGGAAGCCGCCGTCGGCAATTCCGGCACGCGCGATGGCTGCGACGAATTGATTGCCAATTGTCCTGATGTGGACGTGCTGGTCGTCAATCTCGGGATCTACGAGGCGGTCGATATCTACAAGGCCGGTGACGACCGCTGGTATGAGCTGATCGAAGTCAATGTGATGAGCGGTGTGCGCCTCGCCCGCCATTACCTGCCGAAGATGCTGGCGCGGGATGCCGGCCGCGTGGTCTTCATGGCGAGCGAATCCGGCATCAATCCCGCTCCCGAAATGCCGGCCTACAGCGCGACGAAGACGATGCAGCTATCGCTTGCCCGTAACCTTGCCGAGACGACGAAGGGCACCAATGTCACCGTCAATTCGGTCCTGCCCGGTCCATGCAGCACAGAAGGCGTCGCCGACCTGATTGCCGGCCTCTATCCCGGTGTGCCGACGCCGGAGGCAGAGCGCCGCTTCGTCGCGGAAAACCGCCCGACCTCGCTCATTCAGCGCCTGTCCAGGCCGGAGGAAGTCGCGGATTTCGTCACCTTCCTCGGTTCGTCGCGCACCGGTATCGTCAATGGATCGGCCCTGCGGATCGATGGCGGCCTCATCCGTACTGTCATGTAAGAGAACCGGCCATGGAACATGTTCGCCCCGTCTTTGTCGGATTGGACCTTAAACCTCCGGGTTTCATCCGGCAGACCGTGCTCCTGGTCCGGCGGGAGACGGCGGCGAAATTCCACGCGATCTGGTTCTGGCTGGTGGCGACCATCATCGCATTGATGGCCTACGCCTACGGCTCCGGCTTCCAGAGCTCCTTCCAGACCGAATCCGTCATCGTGGCCGCCGATCCCCTCGCGGGATTGAACGTTGGCGTCGTCATCTTTCTCGGTCTTGTCCTGGGGCTGCGCCTCGCCGGAGGTCTGAGCTGGGAGCGGGAACACGGTACGCTGGAGGTACTTCTAGTCGGGCCGGCTTCCTGGTCCGCGATCGTCCTGTCGAAATATCTGGTCGAAGGGATCGTGCTTGTCGGACTGATAACGCTCTATTGCAGCTATCTGCTGCTCGCCCAGCCACTCGGTGCCGGCGTAATCCACATCCCGGCATTCGTCTCGCTTGGAGTATCCGCCATTTTCGTCCTCCCGGTGATGGGGTTGGGGCTTCTGGTGTCTGCCTGGGCCGGTTCCGTGCGTGGCGCGGTCGTCGCCTATCTGTCGCTGGTATCGGTGATGGCCGTTTATGAGGCCATGCTCGGCCTGTTGCGCGGCATGACCGCTGATGAAATGAGCCTATTTGCGCTCTATCTGCGTGCCGGGCTGGAAAGCACCGCACCACTCGTTCATGTGCTTTCTCCCGTTGCGGGCGTTGGTCTGCTGGTTCAACGCGCCTTCGAACACACGACACCGGGTCTTGCGCAGATTGCTTCCTCGTTTGGGCTGACGATAATCCTGCTTGTCGCTGCCCGGTTCACGGCGCGCTTGAAGGGAGCCAGCGCATGAGGTCCGTTCTTCTTGCCCTTTTCCTTGCCGCGATGACGGCTGGCAGCGCCGTGGCAATCGAGCCCGAGCGCCGGGATGCCATTGTTGTAACCGGACGTGTCTGGGATGGCTTCGCCTTCCAGGAAATGTTCCTGCCCTCGCGGTCGTCTGCGCTCCACCTGATCGCGGGTGAAGACAGTGCGCTCTCCTTTGTCAGCACCAAGGAGTATTACTGGCCGCTCTCACGGCAGGTCTATGTCGATTTCGAAGCGAAACGTCAGGACATCGATGGCGTTCTGAAGATCAGCAAGGACGGCAAGGATATCGCGGTCATCCACCCGTCACCCTATGTGATCCTCTATCCAAAAGGAGCCGTCAACGGCCACGGGCAATTGTTATGGGGCGATGCCGCCTTGGCTGCTTACAGAACCTATCAAGATGATGAGCGATCGTTCAATCGTCGCTATTCCGAGGCTCTGGCCCGCCAGACCGCTTACGAAAAGAGGCTCGTCGAGGCCGGCACTGCCCGGATAAAGGGCGCACCCGCTGAAGTCATCTCGCCTCCCGAAGCCTTGCCGACGCCAAGCCTCAGGCTTGTGACGGCCCCTGTCCGGGCCTATCGGCTTTCTGTCCCCGCTGGCCGCTACGACATGGCGTTATATACGGAGGAGGAACGGCCAATCGAGGGAACCGCGCGGACGCTCGATATCATCGACATGAACGGGCGAGGCGTGGTTGTTGCAGACGTCGTTTCGGAGGAGCGCTGGACGCGCCCGATCCAGAGCGATCATCCTGGCGAGCGCATATTTGTCAGGCCGGGCTCGACCTTTTACCTGACGCTTGCGGCGGCTGATCGTTTTCAGGAGCCGGACTACCTGTCCGTCGTCTCGCCGCAGGCGGATGTCGTGCCGGGCCGCGATATTGTGGTTCGGCGCAAACCCGCAGACATTGACGTGGTCGTGGTGCATTTCGGCGGCGCCGAGGCCGAGGCGTCGCTCGCGCGGTTCAAGGTCGAACAGGCTGCGGGGTCCGGGTTCGGTTATCGGGTCCGTTCCGTCAAGCCGGGTGAGAGGGAGGATTTGACCGCCTTTGCCGTGACAGTCCCCTCCGACGGGGAGATTGTCTCCGGTCAGGTCTCCACGCGACCGGGTACGGCCTTTAACCGCGACATCGTCGTGGTCCAACCGCGCAACAGTAGTCTTGCGCTCGGTCTTGCCTTTCTACCTCTCCTTGGCTGGTGCGGCTTCAGGCTCCGCAGGCAGGGGACATTCCGCACCGGACCAGCTGACTGATAACGGCAATTCAGCAGAATTTCAGAACAGGATAAACCGGCGTCGCACCGGTGAAGGAAAGGTATGACATGAAGATATCGACACCGCGGGAGGTATTTGCCGGTGAATCGCGTGTTGCGATGACGCCGAAGAGTGCTCAAGGGTTGCAGAAGCTCGGGTTTGGATGCGTGATCGAGGCCGGCGCCGGGTTGGCGGCGGGGTTTTCGGACGATGCGTATCGTGCGGTTGGTGTGGAGATTGCGCCGTCTGCAGCTTCGGTGTGGTCCGGGGCAGATGTGATCGTCAAGGTGCGTCCGCCGGAACCGTCCGAGGTGGCGCTGTTGTCGCCCGGCAGGACGCTGATCTCGTTCTTCTATCCAGCGCAGAACAAGGAGCTTCTGGAGGCGGCGAAGGCCTCGGGCTCGAACGTGATCGCCATGGACATGGTGCCGCGTATCTCGCGTGCCCAGAAGATGGATGCGCTGTCGTCGATGGCCAATATTGCCGGGTACCGCGCGGTGATCGAGGCGGGCAGCAATTTCGGTCGCTTCTTCACCGGCCAGGTGACGGCAGCCGGCAAGGTGCCGCCGGCGAAAGTGCTGGTGATCGGCGCTGGCGTCGCGGGTCTTGCCGCAATCGGCACGGCGACCTCACTCGGCGCCATCACCTATGCCTTCGACGTTCGTCCGGAAGTGGCCGAGCAGATCGAGAGTATGGGCGCCGAGTTCGTCTATCTCGATTTCGCCGATCAGCAGCAGGATGGCGCCGCGACTGGCGGCTATGCCGCCCCTTCCTCGCCGGAATTCCGCGAGAAGCAGCTGGCAAAATTCCGTGAACTTGCACCCCAGATCGATATCGTCATCACCACGGCGCTGATCCCAGGTCGTGACGCTCCCAAACTCTGGCTCGAAGACATGGTGGCGGCGATGAAGCCGGGCTCGGTGGTGGTCGATCTCGCCGCCGAACGCGGCGGCAATTGCGACCTCACTGTGCCCGACCAGAAGATCGTCTCGCCGAATGGTGTCACCATCGTCGGTTACACTGACTTCCCGAGCCGGATGGCAGCGCAGGCCTCGACGCTCTATGCGACCAATATCCGCCACATGCTGACGGACCTGACGCCGGGCAAGGACGGCGTCGTCGTTCACAATATGGATGACGACGTCATTCGCGGTGCCACGGTGACGAAGGATGGCGAGATCACCTATCCACCGCCGCCGCCGAAGATCGCGGCCATCGCCGCGCAGAAGCCGAAGGAAAAGGTGAAGGAGCCTACGCCGGAGGAAAGGCGCGCCGCCGAAGCGGCGGCCTTCAAGGCGCAGACCAAGAGCCAGCTGGTGCTGCTCGCCGTCGGAACGGCGCTGCTGCTCATCGTCGGCGCCTATGCGCCGTCCGCCTTCATGAGCCACTTCATCGTCTTCGTGCTCGCCTGCTTCGTCGGCTTCCAGGTCATCTGGAACGTCTCGCACTCGCTGCACACGCCGCTGATGGCCGTCACCAACGCCGTCTCCGGCATCGTCATCCTCGGCGCGCTCCTGCAGATCGGCTCGGGAAGCTGGCTGGTGGTGGTGCTGGCGGCGCTCTCGGTGCTGATCTCCACGATCAACATCGTCGGCGGCTTCCTCGTCACCCGGCGCATGCTCGCCATGTTCCAGAAGTCGTGAGCGGGAGGAAACTGTCATGACCATCGGTATCGTTTCGGCCGCCTACATCGCGGCAGCAGTTCTCTTCATCCTCTCGCTCGGCGGCCTTTCGGGCCAGGAAAGCGCCAAGCGCGCCGTCTGGTACGGTATCGTCGGCATGGCGCTTGCCGTCATCGCCACGGTCTTCGGGCCTGACGTCGGCAACTGGTTCATCGTCGTGCTGATGATCGCCGGCGGCGCGGTGCTCGGCGCCTATGTCGCCGCCCGCGTGCAGATGACGGAGATGCCGCAGCTCGTCGCGGCGCTCCATTCCTTCGTCGGCCTCGCCGCCGTCTTCATCGGCTTCAATGCCCATCTCGAGGCGGCGCATGTCGCCGGTCTCGACGAGGCCGCCCGCTCCGCGCTGACCGGTTTTGCGGCGATCCTCGCCCACAAGGAGCCGGTCGAATTGTCGATCATGAAGGTCGAGGTCTTCCTCGGCGTCTTCATCGGCGCGGTCACCTTCACCGGCTCGGTCATCGCCTTCGGCAAACTCGCCGGCAAGGTGGATGGCAAGGCGAAGAAGCTGACCGGCGGCCATGCGCTCAATGCGGGCGCGGCGCTGCTTTCGCTTCTCCTGCTCATCCTCTACGTGAATGGCGCCGGCGCGTGGACGCTCATCCTGATGACGCTCGCCGCCTTCTTCATCGGCTATCACCTGATCATGGGCATCGGCGGCGCCGACATGCCTGTCGTGGTCTCGATGCTGAACAGCTATTCCGGCTGGGCGGCGGCGGCCATCGGCTTCACGCTGGGCAACGACCTTCTCATCGTCACCGGCGCGCTGGTCGGCTCCTCGGGTGCGATCCTCTCCTACATCATGTGCAAGGCGATGAACCGCTCCTTCATCTCGGTCATCCTCGGCGGCTTCGGCGGCACGACGGGTCCGGCGATGGAAATCACCGGCGAGCAGGTGGCGATCGATTCGGAAGGCGTCGCCGCCGCGCTCAACGATGCCGACAGCATCATCATCGTGCCGGGCTACGGCATGGCGGTGGCGCAGGCCCAGCAGTCGGTCTCCGAACTGACGCGCAAGCTGCGCGCGGCCGGCAAGACCGTGCGCTTCGCCATCCACCCCGTTGCCGGCCGCCTTCCGGGCCACATGAACGTGCTGCTCGCCGAGGCCAAGGTGCCCTACGACATCGTTCTGGAAATGGACGAGATCAACGAGGACTTCCCGAACACGGACGTCGTCATCGTCATCGGCTCGAACGACATCGTCAATCCGGCCGCCCAGGAAGATCCGAACTCGCCCATCGCCGGCATGCCGGTGCTGGAAGTGTGGAAGGCCAAGCAGGTGTTCGTCTCCAAGCGCGGCCAGGGCACGGGCTATTCCGGCATCGAGAACCCGCTGTTCTACAAGGACAACACGCGCAT
Source organism: Shinella zoogloeoides (assembly GCF_030733845.1). NCBI lineage: Bacteria > Pseudomonadati > Pseudomonadota > Alphaproteobacteria > Hyphomicrobiales > Rhizobiaceae > Shinella > Shinella zoogloeoides. The sequence continues at coordinate 250,127 of NZ_CP132313.1, read as the reverse complement.
GTTCTACGGTGATGCAAAGAAGAGCATCGACCAGTTGTTGCCGATGGTTTCCTGACACACGGATGGGGCCGAAAGGCCTCATCTGTATTTCGGAGGGAACCCATTTTCTCACCGGAAGTTGCGCACTCAGCCAAACCGCAAAGAGCGGGAGGCCAACGCTCGCCGCTCTTCTATTTTTTCTACTCTCATCCTCATCACACAGTTTGTTTTGTCAATTTTGTAATGCTACCGACTACTGACGATCCGAATAGGGTGGGCTTGTGCCGTCCGGTCTTGCTGAGACTGGGCCGCATATGACGGATAGCGGAAGTGACCGAGCAATTGGGCTAGGCGATCGGCTTCCTCGGCGAGGCTTGCGCTGGCGCCATTCGTCTGCACCACCATGACGGCGTTCTGCTGGGTAAACTGATCCATCATGTTGACGGCGGCGTTGACTTCGGCGAGGCCAACGGCCTGCTCGCGCGCCGATGTGGCGATCGCCTGGATGAGCTGGTGGATTTCGCGGATATGCGTGCCGATCTCGTTCAGCGACTGGCCAGCCTCTTGAACGAAATGCACGCCGTTTTCCACCTCGGCATTGGAGCTGGGTCGATAGTTTTTTGCTACACGTCGAAACCCGCTCTGATCGGGCATTGTTGCAGACGCGCGGGCGACGAATGCAGACATAAGTTGCAAAAGATTCAGGCTCTCTACAACCCTGTCCGGATCGATGACCGCTACATGGAGACGGAGGCCTAGCTGCAAATCTGCCAGTTTGCGCGCTTTTTCGCGATTTTCCGGACGGCGTGCAGACCTATGTCCAGAATGGCCGTGTCGACCGTCTGGATGTGAGATAATATCACAAGCGCATGCTCCAGATGCGCGACCGGACCGATGTCAATCACATTGTACATCTAGGTAAGGTGTCGTGGGTTCGGATCCCATCAAGAGCTTTTATAAGCCAATGCCGCGAATCTTGCGCACGCGTAACGACGATGTCTTTACGGGATCTTGTAAAGATATGGTCGTTACGCTATATAGGCGCAAATTGGAGTTTGCGATGCCGACCTCACACACGAGCAAAAGCTCGGATGCAAGTGTACCGCTGAATATGCGCATCAAACCCGCGACCCGCAACTTGATCGATCGCGCCGCTGAGTTGCTTGGTAAGACGCGAACGGATTTTATGTTGGAAGCTTCCGAGCGCCGAGCCGAGGAAGTGCTGCTCGATCGCGCTGTCTTCACGGTAAGCGCGGAAATCTATGCTGAATACCTTGCCCGGCTCGATGCACCCACGCAGCCCAATGAGCGTTTAGCGCGCACCATGTCGACCAAAGCACCGTGGGATGAGGCGTGACCCTCAGCGTACCGGCCCCTGGCGGATCATCATGAACTGGCCGACTTCAATTCTGGAGTCATTGAACTGGACGACTGGCTGCGACGTCGCGCCCGTTCTAATCAAACGAGCGGCGCATCGCGGACCTTCGTCGTGTGCGAGGAGAGCCGCGTCATCGCCTATTACGCGCTCGCTTCCGGCGCCGTCAAACAGCCGGAAGCGCCTGGCCGTTTTCGGCGCAATATGCCTGATCCAATTCCGGTCGCTGTGCTTGGTCGCCTCGCAATTGGTCAATCCTACCAGGGTCGCGGTATCGGCAGGGCACTGGTGCGCGACGCGGGCCTGCGCCTAATCAATGCCGCGGAAGTACTTGGCATTCGAGGTATGCTCGTTCATGCGATTTCAGATGACGCACGAGCCTTCTATGAGGCGGTCGGTTTCCTGTCTTCTCCTTCCGACCCCATGATGCTGATGGTCGGACTGCATGACCTCAATAACGCGCTGAACCCTTAGGCGGAACTCCTCAAAATCTCGGTTGATGCAATCGTTCTCGCTGAATCTTCGGCAGAAGGTCCCGACATTAAATGAGGGCCGCGAGTTCTAATCCTTTAAAGCCGCCACTGAACGAGGATTCCTACTGTTACGCACAGACTTTGGCCAACCTGAAGAAATGTGGATAGCTGCCGATCAACATTTTTGGAGAGGGTGACAAAACCTTTCCAAAGACGTTACTCCGACCCTTGTCACGCGGCATACGGCGCTTGAATTCTTATCCCAGAAAAACCATTTGACCGGCGATTTCTGTACGGACGGAGGTATTAATGACGACAGTACAAGAGCGGCAGCCCGAGCAACACGTATTTGAGGCCGATGTCAGCCGGCTCCTGCATATGATGGTGCATTCGGTTTACTCAGATAAGGATGTGTTCCTCCGAGAGTTGATCTCAAACGCGGCGGATGCCTGCGAAAAGCTGCGGTATGAGTCTATTTCCAAGCCTGAGCTCTCGTCCGATGGGACCCAGCCGGGAATTCTCGTGTCGCTCAATGCGGAGACGCAGACACTCGTTATCGAGGACAACGGCATCGGCATGAGCCGCGACGAGATGATCGACGCGCTTGGCACGATCGCGCGCTCGGGAACAAAAGCGTTCATGGAGCGGCTTGAGGCGGCCAAAGCTGGGGAGAAGGCCGAACTGATTGGCCAGTTCGGCGTCGGCTTCTATTCCTCGTTCATGGTCGCCGATCGGGTCAATGTCATATCCCGCCGCGCTGGCGAGGGCGAGGCTTGGAGTTGGTCTTCCGACGGCAAGGGAAGTTATCACGTCGTAGCCGTCGATCTCGCCGACGCGCCGGCGAGGGGAACGCGTATCATTCTGCATCTCATGGAGGATGCGAAAAAGTACACCAGCAAATGGACGGTCGAGAAGATCATTCGTGATCAATCCGGCCACGTGCCCGTTCCTATCCGTCTCGTTGAGAAAGAGGGCGCCGAACCGTCACAGGTCTCCGATGGTGCAGCGCTTTGGACCAAGCAGAAGAGCGAGATATCCAAGCAGGAATACGACGATTTTTATCGTAGTGTTTCGGGACAGTACGAGGAGCCGCTGGCGAACGTGCATTTCCGCGCTGAGGGACGCCACGAATATACGACGCTTGCCTTCATTCCCGGTGCTCAACCATTCGACCTGTTCGATCCAGACCGACACGGTCGGATGAAGCTATATGTGAAGCGCGTCTTCATTACTGACGAAGCTGAGTTGCTACCACGCTATCTGCGGTTCGTCCGTGGCATCGTTGACACCTCGGATCTGCCACTTAACATTTCCCGGGAGATGATCCAGGAGAGTCCCGTTCTTGCCGCTATCAAAAAGGGCGTGACGAGCCGAATTCTTTCCGCCCTGGAGAAGATGGCCGAAGGCGAAGCCGAGACGTTCTCTAAGTTCTGGGATCTGTTCGGCGCGATTCTCAAGGAAGGTATCTACGACGACTTCGAGCGTCGCGCGCAGTTGCTGAAGCTTGCTCGCTTCCGTAGTACCGTGTCCGACGAGGCAACCCGGAGCCTGGCCGACTACCTAGCCGGAATGAAGGAGGGGCAGTCGGCGATCTATTACATCACCGGCTCCAGTCTCGACCAACTGAAATCGTCTCCGCAACTAGAGGGTTTCCGGGCCAAGGGTATCGAAGTCCTTCTTCTTACAGATGGCGTAGACAGTTTCTGGCCGACCAACGCCCCTGATTTCGAGGGCAAGCCTTTTAAATCGGTCACCCAAGGTCTTGCCGATCTGAACGCTGTGACAGGCGAAGGCAGCACCGATGAGGGTGGGCGGCAAGCTTCTCCCGAAGTTACCGCGTTCATCGATTTCGCTCGAAGCACCCTCGGTGAGGAAATCGCTGACGTGCGGGTTTCCGACCGGCTGACCGAAAGCGCGGTCTGCCTTGTCGCATCGGAACTTGGCCTCGATCGCCAGCTCGAAAAACTCCTCCAAGGGGCAGGGCGGTTGCAGACAGCATCTAAGCCGATCCTGGAGATCAATGCGCAAAGCGAGCTTGTTAAATGCATCGCATCGGCGGGCGATCAAACGTTTCGCGAGGATGCCGCGTGGCTTTTGCTGGACGAAGCACGCATTCTTGATGGGGACAAACCCACCAACCCGCGCGCGTTTGCTGACCGGCAAGCCAGGCTGTTTACGCTTGCGATCGGGCGCGGCAAATAACAGGTTCTGGCGAGGTGGTCTTCGACTGCCTCGCCAGAAAGCCTCGAAAGTGAAGGCAGGCCATCATGATCGCTGGAGATTCCGAATATCCTGGGAATGGAAAGCAATGCAGGCCTTCATCAGTCCACCGTGTCATTGCGGACGAAGCTTGATCCAATCTTTGAATTTTTCAACTGGCTTGGACTTAGCGGGTCGATGATTCGGCTCCGTTTAAGAGCTTGGCGATAGCTGCTGCGCGGAACCATACCCTATCGGATTACGCGCGGTGACAATCCACACCGAGCCGTTAAGCATCACGGACAGCTCGCCTGCATGCTCGGCGTAGACGGCCCGAGCCGCTGCCCAGGCGCGGATGCGGACGGCGTCGGGCTGATCGGCGAGAGCGCGCGACAGCGGGCCAACCTCAAATGTCATCTTCACGGCGTCGTCGATAGCAGCGTCCCGCGTTTCCCCCTTGCCAAACGGGATAGCGGCATCGAACGGTATAAAGGTGACATCGGTGAAACCAGCACCTCGCAAAATGCGAGCGACCCGGCCCTGGTCGCCGAACGAAAACGGGCCGGGCGCTTCGGGACCGGGCGGCGCTATGGCCGGGAGGATGTCCTTGACCGCGATCATCGGCAAGCGCAGCCAATCGTTCTCGGCCATTGCGCGCCAGCAGACGAATGCGACCCGTCCGCCCGGCTTGAGCGCTCGGCGCATATGAGCGAATGCCGCTGTCGGATTGTCGAAGAACATGACCCCGAATCGTGAGAACAGGATGTCGAATGCGCCTTCAGGCAAGTCGATGTTGCTGGCGTCGGCCACTTTGAACAGAGCCGACGTATCCTGTGGCGCAAGCGCTCTTGCTCTGTCGATCAGCGGTTCCGATATGTCCACGCCGAGCACATGGCTATTCGCGCCGACGCGGGCGGCGAGATCGAAACTGGTCGCTCCTGCGCCGCAGCCGACGTCCAGAACGCGTTCACCTTTGGCTGGCGCGGCGGCTTCGATCGCCGCCTGGCCGAACACTGCCATCATGGCATCGAGCCGGGTCTGGTAAGCGACCCAACGCTCTCCGCTCTGGCCGTTCCAATCGGGTACCTGGACAGCATTCTCATCTGTCATACGGTATCCTTCGCCTGATCGGCGTCTCTTCGCACATCCGTAATCGCGCTGTTGCTGCGATGCGCAGCGATGAACATAGCGACGGCCGACCGGCAATAGGATTCGATTTCGTTTTCGTCCTTTGCTCTCGCCTCATCGAAGCGCGTGATGAGTAGAAGATCGGATCCTTTGATGAGCGCGCCAAAGAGGCGGGCGGACTGGCGAGGATCGGGTACGTTCAGAACCGCCTTTGCGTGCAACTGACGTAAAAGGTCCTCGAGCTGCGCGATGACGTGAGCGGGGCCGGCCTCGTAAAACAGCTTGCTCAATGACTTCTGGTTCGTTTTGTCGGCCATGACCATGGCTTCTACACTGCGGACGTCCGGGCTCAGCAGCGTGTGAAGCAGGGATGATCCTGCCGCCATGAGCTGCTCTTCGGCCGAGCCCTCGGTGCCGTCAACAAGGGCTTGTGGCGCGAATTGATGGCAGCGAGCAGCGATGGCCGCGCTGAATAGCGCCTCCTTGTTCTCGAAGTGCCTGTAGATGCTGAGCTTGGATATCTTTGCTCGTCTGGCGACTTTGTCGAGGGTTGTCGCCTGAAACCCCAATTCCACAAAGAGTTCGCACGCAGCATCGACAATCGTCTGGCCAAGCGCCTCGTTCGCGGGCCGGCCGCGCCGGTTCGGTGGATTTTCATTCATGGTAATTTCGATCCTTGACAGTATCATAATTCGTGAATTACGATACCACATAGTATTTGAAATGTTCAAGCCAAAGAGTGGACACGGAGCCCATCATGAACGACGTCATCATCATCGGCGGCAGCTTTGCCGGTCTCGCCGCCGCCCTTCAGCTTGGGCGGGCCCGCCGCAAGGTCACCGTTCTCGATACCGGTCTGCAACGCAATCGCTTCGCTGGCCACTCGCATGGTCTGCTCGGCCACGATCACAAGCCGCCGACGGACATCCTGGCAGTGGCGAGACAACAACTGGCGCGATATCCGACGGTCAAGCTGCTCAACACTCGCGCCGACAGCATCTCCGGCGCCATCGACAATTTCACCGTCCTGACCGGTGATGGCGAAAGCCTAAGTGCGCGGCGCGTCATCCTGAGCTACGGCGTGGTAGACCAGATGCCTGATGTCTCGGGCTTTGCCGAGAGCTGGGGTACGGCCATTGTGCCTTGCCCGTACTGCGACGGGTTTGAAGTCGCTGGCCAACATTGGGGCCTCGTCTGGTCCGGGCCGCAGACGATGAACCAAGTCAGGCTGTTCCACGATTGGACCGACAGGTTGACGGTCTTCGCCGATGGTCATGACATCCCACCGGATATTCGGGCCGATATGGAGCGTCGCAACACACCTCTCGTCGATGGCCGGATCATTGAAGTCGCCCGTCATGGGGGCCACAATGCCACCATCAGGCTCGATACCGGCCCTGATGTCGCTGTCGACATTCTGTTCGCGCATCCACGCAACAAACCGTCCGCAACTCTGCATGAACTGCTGGGCCTTGCCACGGTCAATACGCCAACCGGTATTGCCCTTAAAGTCGACGAGCGCCGCGAAACCAGCGTACCCGGCATCTACGCAGCTGGCGATCTCGCCAACCCCGGCATGCCCTCGGTTACCACGGCCATATCACAAGGCGCGACGGCCGGGATCTCCGCACAGCAGTCCATGCTGACGTAACGGAAGAAGGGTCAGTCCATGAAAGCCAAGTTCCTCCTCACTGCCGCGGTGGTTATCGTAGGCGCGGCCACGGCGGCGGTCGTGTTCTGGTCCTCGGAAAAAGTCTCGGTGGCTGCCGATCCTAGAACCGCAGCTCCCTTCGTTCGTGTCGTCAAGGTCAGGACACCCGACCATGTCTTACGCAGCTTTACCGGAACGATCGCGGCAAGAGTTCAAAGCGATCTCGGCTTCCGGGTTCCGGGAAAGATCGTCGAGCGGCTCGTCAACATCGGCGAGGGCGTCAAGGCTGGGCAGCCGCTAATGAAAATCGACGGAACCGATCTGCGTCTTGCCCAGACGGCAAAGCGCAATGCCGTCGCCGCAGCACAGGCAACATATGTCCAGGCCGTTAGCGATGAAAGGCGCTTCGCGGCACTGTTGAAGACCAATGCAGCCTCGACGCAGCAGTACGAGAGAGCGAAAGCCATGCTGGACACCGCTACAGCACAGCTTGCTGCGGCAAAAGCCGAGGCGGCAGTCGCCGAGAACGAGGCGACCTACACCGTTCTCCTGGCCGACGTTGACGGCACGATTGTCGAAACTCTGGGAGAGCCGGGGCAGGTGGTTGCGGCAGGCCAAATCGTGGTCAAGCTGGCGAAGGCCGGTGCTCGCGAGGCGCTGATCTGGATGCCGGAAAACTTGCGGCCGGAGCTTGGTGCGACGGCTCAAGCGAGCATCTATGGCCGCGGGACAGACAACAACGCGGTGCTGCGCCAGATATCCGCCTCCGCCGATCCCCAGACACGCACCTATGAAACGCGTTGGGTGTTGCAAGCTGCCGCCGCGGATGCGCCGCTCGGCGCGACCGTCACCATCAAGATCGCCAACAAGGAGGCGCTTGCCCATGCCGAGATACCGGTCGGTTCCATTCTCGACGATGGCAATCGCACAGGCGCCTGGGTTGTCGATGAAAAGGCCTCCAGCGTTCATTTCCGTCCAGTAAAAGTCGAACGGTTGAGCGAGGACGTCGTGATCGTCTCGGGTCTGAAGGCGGGAGAATCGGTCGTGGCCCTTGGCGCCCATCTTCTGACCGACGGTGAAAAGATTCGCACTACCGTCGAAAAAGCTGAGGCATCAAACTGATGAGCTTCAATCTTTCCGCGCTTGCCGTTCGTGAGCGGGCGGTCACCCTGTTCTTCATCGTTCTCCTGGCGGCTGCGGGCGTCTATGCCTTTTTGAGCCTCGGGCGCGCGGAAGATCCGTCCTTCACCATCAAGACGATGACGGTCACAAGTGTCTGGCCGGGTGCCACTGCCCGCGAAATGCAGGACCTCGTCGCCGAACCGCTGGAAAAGCGCATTCAGGAACTGACCTGGTATGACCGCGTCGAGACGACGACACGGCCTGGCTACGCCTATTTGACGGTGACCTTGAAGGACAATACGCCGGCAAGTGCTGTCGAGGAGGAGTTCTACCAGGCGCGCAAGAAGCTGGGCGACGAGGCGCGTAACTTGCCGCAGGGTGTCTTCGGGCCTTTCGTCAACGACGAATACTCCGACGTCAGTTTCGGCCTCTATGCCCTGAAGGCCAAGGGTATGCCGATGCGCGATTTGGTGCGCCAGGCCGAAACCATCCGGCAGGACCTCCTGCACGTGCCCGGCGTGAAGAAGATCAATATTCTCGGTGAGCGCCCCGAGCAGATTTTTGTCGAATTCTCCTTTGCCAAGCTCGCGACGCTGGGTATCTCGGCGCAGGAGATAGCGTCGGCGCTTCAGAACCAGAACACCGTCACGCCGGCAGGTTCGATCGATACGCGCGGACCGCAGGTCTTCATCCGCTTTAACGGCGCCTATAACAGCATTCAGGCCATAGCAGACACACCGATTGTTTCCGGTGGACGCACCTTGAAACTGTCCGATGTCGCAGACATCCGGCGCGGCTATCAGGATCCAGCAACCTACATCATTCGTCACGACGGCGAACCGGCGATCATGCTCGCGGCTGTCATGCAGTCGGGTTGGAACGGTCTGGAACTCGGCAAGGCGCTCGAGGAACGATCGGCGACAATCGCGCAGTCGCTTCCGCTCGGCATGACACTTGCAAAGGTCAGCGACCAGGCCGTCAATATCGATGCCGCCGTCGGTGAATTCATGTTGAAGTTCGCCATGGCGCTCGGCGTCGTGCTGCTCGTCAGCCTGATTGCGCTGGGTTGGCGCGTCGGCATCGTCGTCGCCCTTGCTGTCCCGTTGACCCTCGCCGTCGTGTTCCTGATCATGCTGGAGACCGGACGGTTTTTCGACCGCATCACGCTTGGCGCTTTGATCCTCGCTCTGGGGCTTCTCGTCGACGACGCCATTATCGCCATCGAGGTCATGGTGGTGAAGATGGAAGAGGGCATGGACCGTATCAAGGCAGCCGCCTATGCGTGGAGCCATACGGCAGCACCAATGCTCTCGGGTACGCTCGTCACCATCATCGGCCTTATGCCGGTCGGTTTCGCCAAGTCGGCGGCAGGTGAATATGCCGGGAATATCTTCTGGGTCGTCGGTTTCGCACTCATCGTCTCCTGGATCATCGCGGTCGTGTTCACGCCCTATCTCGGCGTGAAGATGTTGCCGGAGATCAAGCCGGTCAGGGGCGGCCATGAAGCCATCTACGGAACACCGAACTATCAGCGTCTTCGCTCGGTCATCAAGTTTGCCGTCCGCCACAAGTTCATGACATGCGCCGTGGTCGTTGTTGCGATGGGTGTTTCGGTGGTCGGAATGGGCGGCGTCAAGCAGCAGTTCTTCCCCACATCGGATCGTCCTGAGGTGCTCGTCGAGGTGCGGTTGCCGGAAGGCACCAGCATCGAAACGACGACGGCAACCGTTGCGAAGATCGAAAAGTGGCTTCAGGCGCAGCCGGAATCGAAAATTGTTACCAGCTATGTCGGCCAAGGAGCGCCGCGCTTCTTCTTTGCGATGTCGCCGGAACTGCCGGATCCGGCCTTCGCCAAGATCGTCGCGCTGACGCCTGACGCAGAGGGACGTGAAGCCGTGAAGCATCGCCTGCGCGCCGCTATCGCCGGGGGCCTTGCTCCTGAAGCCGCCGTGCGCGTCACGCAACTAGTCTTTGGGCCGTTTACACCGTTCCCCGTCGAGTTCCGCGTTATGGGACCTGATCCCGATAAGCTCTATCAGATATCGGAGGAAGCGCTCGCGATCATGAGGACCGTTCCAGACGTCCGTCAGGCCAACCGGGACTGGGGGAACCGCACGCCGGTGGTCCGCTTCGTGCCCGATCAGGAGAGGCTCAGACTCATCGGTCTGTCGCCGGCGGAAGCAGCACAGCAATTGCAGCTTCTGCTGACCGGAGTTCCGATCACGCAGGTCCGCGAGAACATCCGCAACGTTCCCGTGGTTGCGCGCAGCGCTGGCGAAATCCGCCTGGATCCCTCGCAGCTGTCCAGTTTCTCGCTGATCACCCGCGACGGTCGCGCCATTCCGCTCGATCAGATCGGTCATTCCGAAGTCAGCTTCGAGGAACCGATCATGAGGCGTCGTGACCGCACGCCGGTCATCACGGTACGGGCGGATATCGACGAGGCAACGCAGCCCCCAGAAGTGTCGCAGGCGGTGATGCAGGCCCTTCAGCCTCTGATCGCGTCGCTGCCGGTCGGATATCGGATTGAGATGGGCGGCAACATCGAGGAATCGATCAAGGCGAATACTGCCCTGGTCAAAATCTTTCCTCTGATGATCGCAGCGATGCTAATCGTTGTCATCCTGCAGGTTCGCAACCTGTCGACCATGACCATGGTCATGCTGACGGCGCCGCTCGGCCTCGTCGGCGTCGTGCCGACACTGCTTCTGTTCGACCAACCTTTCGGCTTCAATGCCATTCTGGGCCTGATCGGGCTTGCCGGCATCCTGATGCGCAACACCCTCATTCTGACCGAGCAGATCAAGGAGAACCAGGCGGCTGGCCTCAACGATTACCACGCGGTCATCGAAGCGACGGTGCAACGTACCCGTCCAGTAATCCTCACCGCACTCGCAGCAGTCCTCGCGTTCATCCCGCTCACCCATTCGGTGTTCTGGGGATCGATGGCCTACACGCTGATCGGCGGAACGGCTGTCGGCACAGTGATGATCTTGCTCTTCCTGCCGGCACTATACGCCGCATGGTTTGGGATCAAGCCGAGCGAAAATCAGCCGCACGTGAGTTTAAATGTCGAACCCGAGCTGCCACTGGCGATGGCTGCGGAATGAGGACGAGAGGACATGATGGCCGACCGCCACGGCGCCGAAGGAACATTATCATGGACAATCAACGCGATGAGCTCTTCAGAAATGTGTAGGTTGTAAGTTCGGGTCCTTTCAACTGCAATAAGACCAAGCGTCGAACGACACCGGCTCTTTTTACTCCCATCAAAAGTGCGATAACAGGAAGTCTGCGCAACGCTCCGCGATCATTATGCAGGGGGCGTTCGTGTTGCCGCTCACGAGCGTCGGCATGATCGAAGCGTCTGCGATGCGCAGGCGCGGGATACCCTGCACCCGCAGCCGACTATCGACCACCGAGAGCTTATCCCGGCCCATCCTGCACGTCCCGGCCGGGTGGTAGACGGTTTTGGCGTTGGCCCGCGCATGCGCCTCGAAGTCCGCATCGGACGAGTTGTCGTCCCCGGGCGCCAGTTCCCGGAAGCCAAGGGCCTTCATGGCGGGAGCGGCGAGAATCTCGCGCGAGAGCTTGATACCGCGCACCAGGGTGTCGACGTCTTCCTGCGCGACCAGGTTGTTCCCGACGAAATGGATCGGGTCCTCGGCCCTGTCGCTGCGCAGCGAAACCTTGCCGCGCGAAACGGGGCGCAGGATGCATGGATTGATCGAGACGCCGTGGCCCTCCATTTGACCGCGCGTGGCATCGCCCACGAGGGTCGGCGTGACGTGGATCTGGATGTCGGGCCGCCCGCAGCCTTTCGTGTCGATGAACCCGCCACTTTCAACGACATTCGACGACAAGAGGCCGGACCGCCCGAACAGATAGCGAAGCCCGTTTGCAATGGCCTTGAGGCCCTTGTCCTGGTCCTTCAGCGAGATCGGCCGATCGGTGATGCCGTAGACGGAGACGGCGATATGGTCCTGGAAGTTCTCGCCGACACCGGGAAGATCGCGGACGACCGGAATGCCATGCTGCGCCAGCATCTCGCCCGGACCGATGCCGGACAGCATCAGGATTTTCGGCGTGGCGAGCGCTCCGGCGCACAGGATGACCTCTTCTTTCGCCCGCGCCTCGACAATGCTGCCGTCCCGTCGGCGATAGGCAAGGCCGCCCGCCGCGCCATTCTCCAGGATGATCTTCGTTGCAATGCACTCCGTGGCGATCTCAAGGAGCGGGGAGCGGCGCACCGCCTTCAAGTAGGTCGCCGCCGTGGAACCGCGACGGGCATGCATCGTCGTCGTCTGGTAGAAGCCTACGCCGTCCTGCCGCGCGCCATTGAAATCGTGCGAATAGGCAAGGCCGGCCTGTTGCGCGGCCCGGACGAAGGCCGCGCTGATCGGGTGGCGGAAGCGGGGCTCGGAGACCTTCAGGGGGCCGCCCGTGCCATGATACTCGTCGGCGAGAATCTCGTTGTCCTCCGAACGGCGAAAGACCGGCAGGACATCCTCGTATCCCCAGCCCTCGCAGCCGAGATCGCGCCACGTGTCATAGTCCTCGGCCTGGCCGCGAATGTAGATCATCGCGTTAACGGACGAGCCGCCGCCGAGCGTCCTGCCCTGCGGCACGAGCAGGACCCGGTTGTTGGCGCCCGGCTCCGGCTCGGTGGCGTACATGAAGGTCCGCCGGGTGCCGAGAACCTTCACGAAGGTGGCGGGGATATGGATATAGGGCGTGTTGTCGGCGGGCCCCGCTTCGAGAAGCAGGACGCTCTTGCCTGCCGTCACGAGCCGGTTTGCGAGAACGCAGCCGGACGATCCGCCGCCAGCGATAATGTAGTCGTAGCTTTTCATCGGGCGCTCACAGGCCGATATGGCTGACGAACTTCGTCGTCAGGTACGCGTCGAGCGTTTCGCTGCCGCCCTCGCTGCCGTAGCCGCTCTCCTTGAGCCCGCCGAAGGGCGTTTCCGCGGCGGCTAGGCCGAAATGATTGATCGAGACCATGCCGGCCTCAAGCTCGGTCGAAAACCGGTCCGCCGTCGCGAGCGAGCGCGTGAAGCCGAAGGCGGCAAGGCCGAAGGGCAGGCGGTTGGAGCGACGGATCGCCTCGTCGACACTGGAGACTAGCACGAGTGCTGCGAGCGGGCCGAATGGCTCGTCATTCATGACCGCTGCGTCTTCCGGCACATCGCTGAGCACCGTCGGCTCGAAGAAATAGCCGCTGTTGCCGACGCGCTTGCCGCCGCATTCCAGCCGAGCGCCATGCGAGACGGCGTCGTCCACGAAGCGCGCCATCGCATCGAGCCGGCGGGCATGCGTGAGCGGGCCCATCTGGACCCCGTCCGACAGGCCGTCGCCGACCTTGATGGCGCGCGCACCGGCCACGAAGCCCGACCGGAAAGCGTCGTAGACGTCTTCCTCGATATAGAAGCGGGTGGGCGCTGCGCAAACCTGACCGGCATTGCGGTATTTGAGCATCAGGCCGAGCTTGACGGCGGCGTCGACATCGGCGTCCTTCGCGACGATGTAGGGCGCATGGCCGCCGAGCTCCATCGTCGCGCGCTTGACCCCGGCTGCGGCCATCGCCCCGAGCTTCTTGCCGACCGGAACGGAGCCGGTGAACGAGATCTTGCGGATGATCGGTGAGGCGATCAGGTGCTCTGAAACCTCAGCCGCCGGGCCGAAGACGATGCCGAGCACACCCGGCGGCAGGCCGGCATCCTGGAAAGCGCGGGCAAGGGCGATACAGGCGGACGGTGCTTCCTCCGGCGGCTTGGCGATGATCGAGCACCCGCTGGCGAGCGCGGCGGAGACCTTGCGGACGAGCTGGTTAATCGGGAAGTTCCAGGGGGTGAACGCGGCGACCGGGCCCACGGGCTCGCGCAGCACGACCTGGCGTGCGCCGGGCACGCGCGCGGGGATGACGCGGCCATAGGCGCGCCGGCCCTCCTCGGCATGCCATTCGATGTGTTCGGCAGCGGCATTCGCCTCGCCGCGCGCCTCGGCGATCGGCTTTCCCTGCTCCCGGGACATGAGCTGCGCCATGGTTTCGGCGCGCTCGCGCACAAGGGCCGCCGCCCTGTGCAGGATCTTCGCGCGCTCGATGGCGGTGGTCCGGCGCCAGGTTTCAAAACCCTGCTGCGCCGCTTCAAGCGCCGCGTCGAGGTCGGCGCGCTCGCACAAGGCGAGCTGCGCGATCACGTCGCCGGTTGCCGGATTGTGGACCCCGGCCGATCGGCTGCCGGCGGGCGCACGCCATTCGCCGTTGATGAGAAGCGGTTTATCCAGCATGGCTCAGTCCTTCATGAGAGCGTGTCGTGGGGCGGGGCAGGGCGGCAAGCGCCGCCGCGTAGTCCCGTGCGATGGCGGCGACGATGTCTGCCGCCGGTAGGATGTCGTCGACGAGGCCTGCGCTCTGGCCGGCCTCGACCTTGCCGTTCTCGACATCGCCGTCGAAGGCCGCGGCCTTGAGCGAGGCGGCGGAAAAGAGCGCCTTGCGCTCCTCGAACTGCCGTCCCTCCACTTCGGCCGCCTGCATTCGTTCGCCAAAGCCGTTGCGCAAGATGCGGATCATTCCGAGGCCATGGCCGACCACCATCGTGTCGGTGACGGAGGCGGACAGCAGGCGTCGGCTATAGGCGGCGTGCAGGCGTGCCTCGCGGGACAGCATGAAGCGCGTGCCGAACTGCGCCGCGCCGGCCCCCAGCGCCAGCGCGGCGGCAAGGCCATATCCATCGGCAAAACCGCCGCTGAGGATAAGCGGCACGCCGGGCACGGCCCTTGCGATCGCACGGCCGAGAACGAGTGTGGAGACGAGGTCCGGCGGTGGGTGGCCGCCGGCTTCCCCGCCGACGGCGACGAGGCCGTCGACGCCGGCCGCCGCCGCCTTGACCGCATGCTCCGCACCGGCGACCACATGCAGGCAGACGGTGCCGATGGCCTTGAACCGCTCGAGGTAGCGCTTCGGCCCGCCCTGGGAGGCGATGAGCACGGGCACCCGCTTTTCGATAAGGAGGTCCATGATCTCGTCGGCGCCCTTGCGATAGAGCGGCAGGTTGACGGCGAACGGCTTGTCTGTGCCCGCCCGCACCGCATCGATCGTCGCGGCGAGGTCGTGCGCATACATGGGACCTGCGGCGATCACGCCGAGACCGCCGGCGGCCGACACGGCAAGCGGCAGGGCCGCGTTGGACGAGGCCCATGACATGCCGGCCTGGATGATCGGCAGGTCGATGCCGAGGAGCCGCGTCACATCGGTTTCTATCCGCATGGCGTCACGCTCCGATCAGCTTGCGGGCGTGTTCGGCGAGGTGCTTCTTCTGGATCTTGGCGCTTGCCGTCATGCCGATCGCTTCGAAGCTCTCGACGATCCAGACGTGACGCGGCACCTTGAAGCCGGCCATGTTGGATTTCGCCCAGTCCATGATCTCCGCCGGTTCGGCCGTGGCGCCCTCCCTCAGGATGACGAAGGCGCCGGTCACCTCGACGAGGCGCTCGTCCGGCACCCCGACCACCGCTGCCTGGCGGATCGCCGCATGGCGATGCAGGACGTTCTCCACATCGGCCGGCGAGACGTTCTCGCCGCCGACGCGCACGATCTCCTTGACGCGGCCGAGGAAGGTCAGCCTGCCGTTCTCGTCCATCGCGCCGAGATCGCCGGTGGACAGCCAGCCGTCGGCCGAGAGCGCGGCCCGCGTTTCGGCGGGCTTGTCGAAATACTCCCGCATGACGCTCCAGCCGCGCACGAGGATTTCCCCCGGTTCGCCGCAAGCGGCATCCTCGCCGTCTTCCTTCGCGATGCGGACCTCGATGCCCGGTTGCGGCCGCATGGCGGCCGATATGCGGACGGCCTCCGGCTCCCACCAGCAGGATTGCGCGACGTTGGGTGCGGCTTCCGAAAGCCCGTAGCCGACGACGCATTCGCGCGCGCCGAGCTCGTCGATGACGCGGGCGACGATGGTCGGCGAGGCGGCAAGCCAGGCACCGCGCAGAACGAGGCGGCGCGCCGGGCGCTCGGGATGGCTGAGCAGCATCAGCGCCATCGTGTCGTTGCCGGAAAAATGCGTGCAGCGCTCGGCCTCCATCAGGCGCAGGGCCTCGCCCGGCTCGAACCGGTCCATGGAGACGAGCGTCGCCATGTGCTGGAGGCAGGAGAGGATGGACAGGGTCGTGCCCGCGACGTGGAAGAACGGCCGCGCGCTATGGAACCGGTCGCCGACGCGAAGGCCCATGCGATGACCGGAGACGAAGGCGTTGCCCAGCATGCTGCGCTGGGTGAGGAGAACGCCTTTCGGAAAGGATGTGGTGCCGGACGTATACTGGATGAGCAGTGCGTCGTCGGCCTCGCCCCGTGCCTGCGCGGGCGCGGTTCCGCTTGCAAGCAGGGCCTCCCACGCAATGGCCGCGGGCGGCACGTCATCTCCGATGACGATCAGTTGCTTGAGATCCGGAAGGGCGGGAGCGGGCAGCCGCTCGGTAAGCGCGGGGTCGATCTGCCGCAGCAGGTCGATGAAGTCGATCTTGAGGAACCGGTCGCAGAGGATGAGGCGCGAGACCTTCGACTGGGAAAGCGCATAGGCCATCTCGGCGGCGACGAAACGGGTGTTGATCGGCACGGCCACCGCGCCGAGCGAGCCGATCGCCAGAAAGATCGCCACCCAGCGGGTGGAATTGCCGAGGCAAAGGCCGATGTGCTCGCCTTTCCTCACGCCCTGCGCTGCCAGTCCGTCGCGGATGCGTGCGACCTCCGCGGCAAGCGCGGCGTAGGTCAGCCGCCCGTCCGCCGCGATGACGGCCTCGACATCGCCGGCAAGCGTTGCGGCCCGCGCGAGTGCGGCGGAGATCGTCGTTGCGCAGAGCGCGTCGATATCGAAGGGTGCGGCATTGTCAGAGATCATGGGTTTCCTTGCCTCCGACGCTGTTTGCGAAGCGGTTCAGGCCGTCGCGCCAGCCGCCGTCCGCCAGGCACCGTTCGATTGCGGCCATTTCGACGCGGATACCGTTGTTGAGGTCGGTTTCGCTGCCGAGATCCACCGCCTGCTTGGTCAGCGCCATGGCAAGCGGCGGCGCCGCGGCGATCGCCTCGGCGATGCCGGCGATGGTTTCGGCCAGGGCCTCCGCCGGCACGATGCGGGCGACGAGGCCAAGCTGGTAGGCCTCCTCGACCGGCATGGTGCGGCCGGTGAACAGGAGTTCCTTGGCCCGCATCTTGCCGATCGTGCGTTGCAGGCGCTGCGTTGCGCCGACCGTGCCCCATTGCGGCTCCGGGAAGCGGAAGGTCGTCTTCTCCGATGCGATCACGAAGTCGCAGCTCATCAGGATCTCGCCGCCGGAGCCGACCACAGGGCCTTGCGTTGCCGCGACCACCGGCTTGCGGCAGCGGGCGATGGCGTCGTAGGCAGCAAAGGAGGCGCGGCGCCGGGCGATCACCCAGGCCTCGTCCCGGCCGTTCCGCTCCTTCAGGTCCGCACCGGCGCAGAAGACGGGACCGTTTGCCGAAAGCACGACGGCGCGGATGTCGGCATCGGCATCGAGCGCCTCGAAAGTCTCCTTCAGCGCAAGGCACATCGGCAGGTTGAGGGCGTTGCGCGCTTCCGCGCGGTCGAGGACCACATGGGCGACACCCGCCTCGCGCCGCAGGAGAACCGGGGGTTTCGCTTTGCTCATCAGATCACTCCCTCATTCCTCAGCCGATCGATGGTCTCGGCCGCCATGCCCAACTCCCCGGCAAGCAGCGCCGCCGTGTCCGCACCGAGCGGCGGCGGACAGCCGATCGCAGGATCCTCGTAGCCCACAAAGCGCAGCGGCGTGCGCAAGGCGCGCACGGCGCCCTCCTCCGGGTGATCGAACGTACCGACGGCGCCGCGGGCCTCGCTGTGCGGGTCGCCCAGGATCTCGCGGACCGTATTCACCTCGCCGGCCGGCACGCCGCGGTCTCGCAGTGCCTCGGCGAGCGGTCCGCGGTCGCGCTGTGCGATCGCCTGCCGCATGCCCGCCATGACCCGTTCGCGGGCGGCGACGCGGGCCGCGTTCTTCCCCAAGGCCGCGTCGGCGGCAAGATCGTCGAGGCCGAGGACCCCGCAGATAGCGTCCCAGTGCTGGTCGCTGCCACTGATATGCAGCCATCCCCCATCGGCGCACCGGAACGCCGCGGAGGGAACACGGCCCGGATGCTCCGTTCCCGAGCGGCCGATGTCCTCGTCCAACGCAAAGAGGCGGGCGGCGGCAAGCGCAAGCAGGCTGGTCTGGACGTCCATCATCGACAAGTCGACATGGCATCCCCGGCCGCTGCGCCCGCGCCCGACCAGCCCCGTCAGGATCGCGATTGCGATCCACAGGCCCGATGTCATGTCCGAGACCGGAATGCCGGCCTTGGCAGGCGGCGCGTCGGGATGGCCGGTGAGATGCATGATGCCGGAGAGCGCCTGGAAGATCGTGTCGTAGCCATTGCGCAGGCGATAGGGTCCGGTCTGCCCGAAGCCGGTGTTCGAGACATAAACGAGGCCGGGATTGCGGCGGGAGAGGGCGTCGTAGCCGAGATTGAAGCGGTCCATCTCGCCGGGCAGGAAGTTCTCCAGAACGACGTCGTGCGTCTCCGCCAACCTGGCGGCGATCTCTTGCCCCTCGGGCGATTTCAGGTTCAGCGTCATGGATCGCTTGGCGCGGTTGAACGCGAAGAAATAGGCGCTTTCGCCGCGGGGCAGCCGTGGCTCGAACAGACGGGATTCATCGCCTGTGCCCGGCCGCTCGACCTTCGTCACCTCCGCGCCGAGCTCGGCAAGGATCTGCGTCGCCATGGGGCCGGCGAGAACGCGGGAAAAATCGAGGATGCGGATGCCTTCCAGCGGCTTCATCAGCACTCCTCCCGGAAGCTGCGCATCTGCGCGTTGACGGTGCGCCCGGCGGCCATAGCCTCGTCATAGGGGAGGTCGGCGACGCGGTAGTACAGCGACTTGACGGCGGCCATCGCCTTAGGATGGGCGTCAGCCCATTGACCGGCGATCTCCAGCGCCGCCTCGACGACCGCCTCCGGCGCGACGATCCGGTTGACGAGGCCGAGGGCGCGTGCCTCTTCTGCCCCGATGAGGCGGCCGAGGCTGACGATCTCGAAGGCGGCCTTGCGGCCAAGCGAGCGTTGCAGGCCGGTCATCACCAGTGCCGGCACGATGGAATGCTTCAGCTCGGGATAGCCGAATTTCAGGTCTGCGCCGGCGACCATCATGTCGCAACCGATCGCCAGTCCCGCGCCGCCGCCGACGGCCGCGCCGCGCACGGCCGAAACGACCGGTTTGGAAAGGCGCTGCATCATCGCCTGGGTCCGGCAGGTGAGGTCGGCGCGCTTTTCCACGAGGTCCTGGTTGGCCGGTGTCAGGGTGGAGAACTCTGCAAGGTCCGCTCCCGCGCAAAAGGCCCGCCCCGTCCCTGTCAGCACAATCGCCCGCACGGCCTCGTCGGCGTCTGCGGCGAGCATCGTGTCGTTCAGCGCCTGCGTCAGGGCGGTGTCGAGGGCATTCAGCTTGTCGGGCCGGTTGAGCGAGAGGATGCGGACCGGGCCGCGGTCTTCGCTGATGAGGATCGGTGAAGCGTCAGTCTGTGTCATGAAAAATCCTAGGCTGCCAGATGGCCGAAACCGGTGCGTGCCACCTTGCTCTGCAATTCGCGCCCAAGCGCCTCCTCGCATTGCAACGAGGCGGCCTGGAGCCGGTCGATGTCGATGCCGGTCGCAATGCCCTCGGCTTCGAAGAGATTGACGAGATCTTCCGTCGCCACATTGCCGGTGTAGCCGCCGCCATAGCGAATCTGGGTGGGGTGGCCGCCGACGCCGCCGATCGCGCTGTCGAACCAGCGGCAGCCGGCCTCGTAGGCGGCCATGCAGTTGGCGATGCCCGTGCCGCGCGTGTCGTGGAAATGGGCGATCGGCGTGACGTCGGGCACCTCGGCCATGGCGCGGGCAAAGAGGCGTCGCACGCTGCCGGGCGTGCCGTGACCGGTCGTATCGCAGATGGAGACATGGTGCACGCCGAGGTCGGAGAAGGCCTTCAGGTCGCCGATGACGGATGCCGGGTCAACCCGGCCTTCGAAGGGGCAGCCGAGCGCCATGGAGATCACGCCGATCAGGCGGAACCCGCCGCCCGCCAGCGCGACCATCTCGGCAATGTTGCGCCATTGCTGCTCGCGCGTCGTGCGCAGGTTCTTCTCGGTGTGCGCCTGTGTCGCCGACACGAGCAGGCTTATCTCCTCCGGGCCGTGGCCGGCTTCACGATCCTCGATTGCGCGCCTGACGGCATGAAGGTTGGGGCAGGTCGCCTTATAGGCCGTGCCTGGCCGGCGGCGGATGCCGGCGAGGACGCTGCTGGCATCGGCAAACGCTGGTACATGATGGGGGCTGCTGTAGCTCGTCGCTTCCACGCGTGGGAAACCGGCTTCAGAAATGGCGTCGATCAGGGCGATCTTGGTTTGCGTGGAAAGGTCTGTCGTTTCGTGCTGCAAGCCGTCCCTTGCAAAGCACTCGCAGATCGTCAGCGCGTCCGACATCTCGATCCTCCCGGTTTCCTTGGAGGTAGTGATGCGAAATTTAGTTCATATTGTCAACTAATATTCTGCCCATCCGTCTTCACTCCTCATCCAGTTCACGCAGATCCTCTTGAGACGCGCGGGTTTTGAGGTCGTGGAAATAGTGCGCGCTATTGCGTCCCACCCGTTGCAGGAGCTCGATCAAAATCTGCCGCTCGGCGTGGCTGAGGGTCGAGAGCATGTTCTCATTGCGCTCGAAGGCATCGGCCAGGACCGCTTCCGACAGATCGAGACCCTCCGGACTTAGTTTCAGGAGGATGCTGCGCCCGTCCTCGGGGTTTGCTGTCTTGAGGATGTAGCCGCGCTCGATCATCGACGAAACGGTCCGACTCATCTGGCTCTTCAGGAGTCCGCTGTGCTTTGCGAGCTCCTGTAGCGGCACTTCGCCGAGATATTTGAGGACGGCCAGCGCGCGCCATTCTCGGGCGGTAATGCCGTATTTCGGCCGGATCGAGAGCGCCGCGATGCGGGTGGACAGCCCGGCCAGCCGCTGTAGTTCGAAGGAGAACAGGTCCCGTATGTCCGGCTCGCTCTTCTGGGGCGCCAGGTGCCCACGAAAGAAATTGCCGTCGGAGCGATCCGTGAGGTGTTCGACTTTCTTATTCAAATGGTTGCTCCAAGCCGTTCCGCATGGGGATTCCACGCGCAGAAATTTAGTTGACAAGGTGAACAATATAGTTCATTCCATTAACTAGATTGGCACGCAGGGAGCGGAATGTCGATCATGCATTCGGGCTGTGGAGGATGGCTCCAGCCGAGCATCACCTGAGGAGGAACTTGGTAATGGCATCGTGTAATCGCGCATTCTTGACCATCGCCGCGACAGCGGGCGTGCTCTCCTTCACTGGCGCCGCTGCGGCGCAGGATGTCCTCACCGTCGCCGGCTTTGGCGGCAACCTTCAGACGGACCTACGCAAGACGATCTGGCAGCCTGCGGCCGATGCTGCAGGCATTGAATTGCGCGAGGAAACGCATGACGGGCTCGCCGCCGTGCGAGTCCAGGTCCAGTCCGGCTCCCCGACCTGGGATGTGGTGCATCTCGGCGCGGACGAATGCGCGGTCGGCGGCAAGGAGGGGCTTTTCGAGCCGCTCGACTACAACACGATCAGCACGAAGGGTTTTGACGCGCGCGGCTATGGCGAACATTGGATCGCGACCAACACCTATTCTGTCGTTCTGGCCTGGCGCACCGATGTCTACAAGGACAAGGCGCCGGCAAGCTGGCAGGATTTCTGGAATGTGGAGGCCTTTCCCGGCCGCCGTGCCCTCAGCACCTACCCGCAGGAAATGATGGAAATCGCGCTCATCGCTGATGGCGTCGACAAGGACAAGCTCTATCCGCTCGACACCGAGCGTGCGCTCGCGGCCCTCGAGAAGATCAAAGCCAATGTCGGCGTCTGGTGGTCGTCCGGAGCGCAATCCGCCCAGCTCCTCAAGGATGGCGAAGTCGACATGATGGCGATCTGGGGCAGCCGCGTGGCGTCAGTGATCGCGGACGGAGCGCCGGTCAAGTTCACCTACCAGGACGCGATCCTGGGTTACGGCTGCCTGGCGATCCTCAAGGGCGCGCCGAATGCGGCGAGCGCTCAGAAGTTCATCGCCGGCGTGGTGTCGCCGGACGTGCAGGCGCGCATTCCGGAAATGATGCCCTATTACGGTCCGACCAACAGCCTGGCCTTCGAGGTGAAGGCGTTTTCGCCGGAGGTGCTGGCGCAATCCAACATGTCGCCGGAAAACGTCAAGAAACAGACCTTCCTCGACGCCAACTGGTGGCGCGACAACAACGAGCTGGTTCGTGAGGACTACAGCCTGCTGATGTCGAACTGATCGAAAGAGCCGGGAGGACAGGATGCGCTCGGGCAGAGTCAACCTCCGCGAGGTCCACAAGGCCTATGGCAGCTTCAGGGCGCTCGATGGCGTCTCGCTGGATATCAAGGCGGGGGAGTTCCTGACGCTTCTCGGTCCTTCCGGTTCGGGAAAGACCACGCTTCTCAACGTCATCGCCGGCTTCGAGCGGCCCGATCTCGGCAGCTTGCTGGTCGATGACGTCGAATTCATCACGCGTCCGCCCCACAAGCGCGACCTTGGCATGGTGTTCCAGAACTATGCGCTGTTCCCGCATATGGACGTCTTCTCGAACGTCGCCTATCCGCTGAAGCTGCGAAAGGTGGACAGGTCCTCCATCCGCAAGAGGGTGATGGACGCGCTCGAGATCGTCCACATGCAGCACCTTGCCGACCGGCGGATCACCGCGCTGTCGGGCGGCCAGCGACAGCGTGTGGCGCTGGCGCGGGCCGTCGTCTTCGAACCGCGCCTGCTCTTAATGGACGAGCCGCTCTCCGCACTCGACAAAAACCTGCGCGAGCACATGCAGATCGAGCTCAAGCGGTTGCATAGGCAGCTCGGTATGACAACGATCTATGTCACGCACGACCAGCAGGAAGCCCTGACCATGTCGGACCGCATCGCGGTTCTCGACAAGGGAAAGATCATCCAGCTCGACGTGCCCGCGACGGTCTACGATCGCCCGAACTGCAAGTTCGTTGCCGGCTTCATGGGCGAGACGCGCTTCCTGCCCGTGGAGCGCCGCGATCAGTCCTATGTGCTCGACGGACGGCCGCTCCGGCTTGTCGATACGAGGGCCGTGACATCGACGGGAGAGGCCTGGCTCATGGTCCGCCCGGAGCGTCTGCGCTGGCAGGGCGATCCCGACCGCGACAACCGCATCGAGGGCAGGGTGCTCGATGTCGTCTATCGGGGGGACTGCAACCAGGTTTCCGTCTCGCTGCCCGGCGGGCATGAGGTCGCAATCCGCCACGCAGGGGCGGAACAGCAGCCCTTGCCGCAGCCTGGCGATACTCTTGCCCTGTGGCTGCCGGCGGAAGTGAGCCTCGTCATCGGGAGCGCCGCGCCATGACGCTTGCCATCGATGGAGCCCCCGCCATGCCGCTCAATCGCGCCATGCTCAAGAGCGCCAGGCGCCGGGAAGGGCGTATTTTCGGCGGGCTTGCCCTGCCGGCGCTGGTGCTCGTCACCTGCATTCTTCTCATTCCCTTCGCGTGGCTTGCCTGGCTTTCGTTGTTCGACGCCGCCGGCAATCTCACAAGCCAGAACTACGCCCGGCTGCTGCGGCCCGCCTATGTCAGCAGCTTCCTCACCACCTTCAAGGTCGCCGGCCTGGTGACGGCGCTCTGCGTGGTCTTCGGCTATCCGGTCGCCTACCTCCTGTCGCAGCTTTCCGCGCGCGCCGCGCAGATCCTCCTGGTGTTCGTCATCCTGCCGTTCTGGACTTCGGTGCTGGTGCGCACCTATGCCTGGCTGGTCCTGTTGCAGCGCAACGGCGTCATCAACGATTGGCTGCTTTCGGTGGGCGTGGTCGACGAACCGCTTGCGCTGGTGCACAATCTGACGGGCACGATCATCGGCATGGTGCATGTCATGCTGCCCTTCCTGATCCTGCCGCTCTATGCGTCCATGAAGGCAATCGACCCGGTGCTCCTGCGCGCGGCGGCCAATTGCGGCGCCTCGCCGAGCCAGGCGTTCCGACAGGTCTTCCTGCCGTTGTCGATGCCCGGCCTTGCCTCGGGCGGCGCACTGACCTTCGTGCTTTGCCTCGGTTTCTACCTGACGCCGGCTCTACTCGGCGGCGGACGTGTCGCCATGTGGTCCACGCAGATCGCCGATGCCGTCTCGAAATTCTCCAACTGGGGCGCGGCGAGCGCCCTCAGCGTGGCGCTGCTGGTGGTGACGGCCGTCGTTCTGTGGGGCGTGCGCAGGCTGACCGACGCCTTGAGCTTTTCCGCGGGGAAAATGTGATGCTGAACACGCCCGCCACCTCCACCCAGGTCACTCATGGCCAGCGCCTATGGCTCTATGCGACGGTTGCGCTCGTCATGGCCTTCTTGGTCATTCCCTGCATCCTCGTGATGCCGATGTCATTCTCGGACTCGCAATATCTCGAGTTTCCGCCACGCAGCCTCAGCCTGCGCTGGTACGAAGCCTTCTTCACGTCGCCGGAATGGATCCAGTCCGCCGTGGTCTCGCTCAAGGTGGCAGGCCTCACGACGGTGCTGGCCACCGTGCTGGGCACACTGGCCTCCTACGGGCTTTACAAGGCGACCAGCCTCTTCGCGCCCCTCACACGCGGCCTGCTGATGCTGCCGATGATGATCCCGCTGATCTTCGTCGCGATAGGCGTGTTCTTCGTCTACGCCCGCTTTGGGCTCAACAACACCATCACAGGCCTTGTTCTGGCGCATACAACGCTTGCTATCCCGTTCGTCATGATCGCCGTCGGCAACGGGCTGAAGAGTTTCGATCCCAATCTCGAACGCGCCGCCCGCAGCCTCGGGGCCTCTCCCGTGACGGCCTTTCTCAGCGTCACGCTGCCGCAGATCCGCATTTCGGTCTTCTCCGGAATGCTTTTCGCCTTCGTCACGTCCTTCGACGAGGTCGTCGTGTCGCTGTTTGTGTCGAGCGGCGCGAACTCGACGTTGACCAAGCGCATGTTCGCCAACATCCGCGATCAGGTCGATCCGACCGTCGCCGCCATATCGTCAATGCTGGTGGCGCTGTCGATCGTCGTCCTGATCGCTGCCCAGTTCGTGAAGCGCAAGGACGTGTGACGCCCATCCGATGCGCCCCGCATCACATTTCAGGAGGAAACCATGTACAATTCGCTGCGCATGCGCGACATCGCGTCCCAGATTCATCCGCAGACCAATCTTGCCGCCCATGAGACCGTCGGGCCGACAATCATGGCCCGCGGCGAAGGCGCCTATGTCTACGACGACGACGGCAAGCAATATATCGAGGGTATGTCCGGCCTCTGGTGCGCGGCGCTTGGCATGAGCGAGAAGCGCCTGGTCGATGCGGCGACGCGCCAGCTCAATACATTGCCCTACTACCAGAACTTTGCCCACCGCGCGACGGAGCCGGCGATCGAGCTTTCGGAGCGTCTCCTGAAGATCGCGCCAGTTCCGATGTCGAAGGTGCTCTTCCAGAGCTCCGGCTCGGAGGCGAACGACACCGCCGTCAAGCTCGCCTGGTACTATTTCCACGCCCAAGGCAAGCCGGAGAAGAAGAAGATCATCGCGCGCAACCGCGGCTATCACGGAACCTCGATTGGTTCGGCCAGCATCACCGGCCTGCCGCACTTACACCGCGAGTTCAACCTACCCCTGCCGGGCTTTCTGCATGTCACATGCCCTCATTTTTATCGCGAGGGCCGGCCGGGGGAGACGGAGGAGGACTTTTCCACGCGTCTTGCGGAGGAACTGGATGCGCTGATCTTGGCGGAGGGGCCGGATACGGTTGCGGCCTTCTTCGCCGAGCCGGCTATGGGCACGGGCGGCGTTGTCATTCCACCGAAAACCTATTTCGAAAAGATCCAAAAGGTCCTGAAGGAACATGACGTCCTCTTGGTGGCCGATGAGGTCATCACCGGCTTCGGGCGCACCGGCGCCTGGTGGGGAAGCCAGACCTTCGGGTTGGAGCCGGACATGATTACCTGCGCCAAGGCGCTGACCGCCGCCTATATGCCGCTCTCAGCTGTCCTGCTTTCCGAGCGGCTTTATGCCGGCATGAAGGCGCAAAGCGAGAAGATCGGCGTCTTCGGCCATGGTTACACCTACGGCGCACATCCTGTTGCATGCGCCGTCGGCGTCGAGGCGCTCAGGATCTACGAGGAGGATGGCATCATCGACGGTGTCGCGGCGCTCGGGGAGCGCATGGCCGAGGGCATGATGCCGCTTGCCGATCATCCGCTCGTCGGCGAGGTGCGCGGCGTCGGCCTGATGTGGGGGGTCGAGATCGTCCGCGACAAGCGGACGCGCGAAGCCTTTCCTGCCGAGATGCAGTTTGGCATAGGCATTCAGAACCGCGCCTTCGAGAACGGACTGGTCTGCCGTTCCCTCGGCACGGCGATCGCCTTCGCGCCGCCGCTCATCAGCACGCCGGAGCAGATCGATGCGGTCGTCTCCCGGTTCCGCGACGCTCTCGACAAGTCTCTTGACGCGTACCTCGCCGACGGCGGCCGGCTCGGCGACTGAAAGGAGGCCGTCGTGCTGGCGATCTATGACGAACGGCAGGCGCTGCACCGGCCCCTGACCCGCATCGCGGGCGGCGTGCTGAAACCCAATCTCGAGGTTCCCGAACGCATAGTGCTGCTGAGGGAGGGGTTGGCGCTGGCGGGTATCGATGTCGTCGCGCCTGCCGCCGCCGATACCAGTCTGATCGGTGCGGTGCATGACCCTGGCTACCTCGACTTCCTCGAGAACGGCTTTGCCGCTTGGCGCACTATCCCGGGCAATGGCCCGGAGCTGCGGTCCAGCATCCACCCGAACGTCTATATGACCCGGCGTCCCGACGATCTTCTCGGCCGTGCCGGCTTCTATCAGGCCGATGCCGGCTGCGTTCTGGTGGAAGGAACCTGGGAGGCCGCCCGGGCAAGCGCGCTGACGGCGCTTGATGCCGCGGCGCGCGTGCTTGAAGGCGAAGGTATGGTGTACGCCTTGTGCCGGCCGCCCGGCCATCATGCCTATCGCGACAAGGCCGGCGGCTTCTGCTATCTAAACAACTCCGCCCTTGCCGCCGAACGGGCGGTCCTGGCAGGACGGCGCGTCGCAATTCTCGACATTGATGTGCACCATGGCAACGGGACGCAGACGATGTTCTACGATCGCGGTGACGTCATGACGTTGTCAGTGCATGGAGACCCTGCCTCTCTCTACCCATATTACGCGGGTTATGCCGATGAATGTGGGCTCGGCGCGGGGGCCGGAAGGAACCGCAATTTTCCTCTTCCGCTCGGCAGCGACGGCGCGGGCTACCTGGCGGCGGTGCGGGCGGCGTGTGATGAAGTCCGACGGTTCGGCGCCGACTTCCTGGTCCTTGCCCTCGGCCTTGACGCGTCCGTGAACGATCCCTTCGCCTGTATGGGGGTGAACGACGAGGACTTTGCCCGCATAGCAGGGACTATCGCGGAGCTACGGGTCCCGACCGTCATCGTCCAGGAAGGAGGGTATGTTTCACCTCACCTCGCCGCTACGCTCGCGGCCTTCATTTCTGCCGTTTCCCAGTAACAGCCCATGGATTACGCCGCTTTGGCATTGCAAAATTCTTTTATCGCTATTGCGGAATTCTGACGGCAGCAGTTTGAATTCGTTGAGCAAGGAAAGTCGAATAACGTGTTGTCGGTTCAAATCCCTTCAAAGCGAAGAAGGTCGGGCGAACAGCGTCCCGCGCCAAATGCTAACGTGTCAGCGCTTCTGGCCGCGGTGGTGTTCCCAATTACTGCTCAGCAACTCGGTGACATGTTCAATGGTCTGTCTTCCGTCAGCCATGCAGCGGGCTGCAACCTCGCCCGCGCGTCGATAGCCTAGCTTGCGCTGCATTGCCCAAGAACGGTCGTTGCCCTTGAAATACCCATTAATAAGCCTCTTCAGGCCCAGATCGCGGAAAGCGAACGCGATCTTCGCTTGGAACGCCTCCGTTCCATAGCCAAACCCCTGATGGTTCCTCGTAATCCAAATCCCGCCGCCGCCCGTTTGTGTCTCCCAGTTTATCTTGTTCAGACTGACCCCTCCAATCAGCAGCCCATTCGATTTGAGTTCAACCGCGAACTCGTAAGCCGTCGGGCGCGGCCCTTTCTTGGTGATCTCCCCGCACCTTGTGATCCAGTCATGGGCATCAGAAATCAAATAAGGGTGAGGGATGAAAGCCATCCACTTCGCGAGGTCGAAATCGTTCAGGCTGAGAACGAGACGCTCAAGGTCCTTTTCGTCCCATGGCCGCAGGATAAGGCGCGCGGTTTCAATTTTCTTGGCCACAGCCCTGTGTCTCCACCTCTAGTGAGAAGAACTTCGGGAAAGCACAGCACATATCACGGCGATGATCGCCAGCGTGATCGCCAAGGAGAAGCCGCTTGCATGCCACCCGAACATCGCGATTGCCGGATTGCTCATGAATGGCGAGAGGAACTGGCCCAGAAAAACGGATCCAGTCAATAGCGCGCCTGTTTTGCCCCGCTCTTCTGGAACCGTCACTGCCAGCGACAGGGCGACAAACCCTGGTGCGGCAAGCGCGTAGCCTGCCCCTATGGCTGCACTTCCGATGAAGACCATGGAAACTCCATGGCCGCCAATGAGGATCGCAAAACCCACGGCCATAAGCCCGAAGCCGCAAGCCCAGTTGCCTGCATTTCCAAGTGCAGTCTGTACACGAGGATAAACGAGAGCGGCAGCGCCACCCGCAAGCATTAGTACTCCCAGCGCCGCGCCAGTCATGGCCGGTGAGGTATGACCCGTGTCGGCAAGGAAGAATGGCAGCTGCGTTGGCATGACGAAGAACAGCATCGTGAGCCCCATTTGGCCAATGGCAAGAAGCCGCACAGCTTGATGCGACCTCGGCGAACTGGAGTCAGAAGGCACGGACTGATCGTTCCTCGCGGCAGGTGGGTCGCTGATCACGCGCCAGAAAAATGGGAGTGCCAGAACTGGCAAAGCATAAACTGTAAAGGGCCATCTTGGTCCACCCAAGGCAAGCAGACCAGCCAGAATGATGAAGACAAAGCCGCCAAAGTTTCGTGCCGAGATCTGACCGCTGGACACTGCGTGGAGAGCCTTACCCGAGAAATAATCAGCCATCAGTGCGCTTTGGGCGGTCATGATCATGGCGAGTGCGACCCCTAAACACAGTCTACTGATCAAAATCAGCGGCAGAGTCGGCAAGATAAGGCCGGCGCTTCCAGCTAGGATAAACAGACTTAAGCCGAACAAGAGCATCCGCCGACGGCCGGATCGATCGGCAATCGCACCGCACAACGGAGCGACCAAGACGACTGCAAGGGACGGCGCTGGCACGAGAAGTCGGGTCAGGAATGCGTTGGTTTCGCTGGAAGCAAACTGTCTCTCCAGCCCAGGCAGGGCCGGGCTTATCGTAGCTGCCGTCATCACAGTGAGAGACGCCGCCATCATCAAGGCAATCGCGCGGTGATCTCGCCATATTGTCGGCTGTTCAGGGCCATTGATTTCCTGCATCAGGCTTGCCTCCATTGCATTTTCGATCGAGAGCAGACACTCTACAAGTTCAAGTCAACTTGAGGTCAAGCATGAAAACACTCGATATTGCGCAGGTCGTTGCCGCTAGTGGTCACCCGGCTTCCACGCTTCGCTATTATGAGGAACTTGGGCTGATCGAATCCGTCGGCCGGCGCGGCATGCGGCGCCAGTACGAGCGCGATGTCCTGAAAAGGCTGGCGCTTATTGCCATGGCGCGTTCGGCAGGCTTTTCATTGGACGAGACCGGCCCATTGTTTAGCGACAATAGCAGTGTCCTCATCCCTCGCGAAGAGTTGCACCTCAGGGCTGAAGAGTTGGTGCGCAAGGCGAGAGAAATGGAATCGCTTGCTGCCATCATGCGTCATGTTGCCGACTGCCCGGCTCCATCCCATCTGGAGTGTCCCAGCTTCCAAAAGTTGCTGCGCATTGGCCTCAAACATGAGTCACGCTCGCGTCGAAGACGACAATCAACAAGTGGGCGGAAGCTTGAGGGCCAAAGCAGCCATCTAACAAAGTAGGCGGAAGACGTCGCGGCTACCTTGCGACTCTGACGGCCGAAAGGACATGGATCGCTTCATGCCGATCCAGCCGAAGGTGTTTGATCTCGCCTTCCGGGAGATGGAAATCGACTTTACAAGCCGTGGGCGGTGCAACTGGGAAAACTACTTCAAATGGCACGGTCTGGGTCAGATGCCTTGTTGGAAATCGGGCGGTTGCTGAAGGATACCCGTAAAGGCCAGCAACTGACCCAGGAGCAGGTTGCCGACATGGCGGGGATATCGCGCCCCCGCTATCGCGAGATAGAGGCCGGTAGCAGTGCCGCGCGCACGACCACCTTGATCAACATCGGCCGCGCTCTCGGGCTTGAGCTAATGCTTATACCGCAGGCAATGGTTCCGGCCGTCGACGCGCTGCTCCGACCGCATGACGATCTCGACGATCTCCCGGCATTCATGGCTCGTGCAGATGGGGATGAGAATGCCTGACGCCTCATCCGATCCGAGATCCATCTCGTCGCTCGACGTGCTGCTGAACGATATGAAGGTCGGCACGATCGTCAGGACGCCTGGCGATTTCAACGCCTTCAGCTTCGAGGACAGCTATCGCGCATCGGGCGGCTTCCCAGTGCTCAGCCTGTCTTTTCGCGCAGCCACTGGCGGCTTGCGCAAGGACCCGAAACCCGTTGCCCGCGCTTTGCCCGCGTTCTTTGCAAATCTGCTCCCTGAAGACAAGCTGCGGGAAGCAATGGAAAAACACCACGCGGGGAGTGTCCGCGCCGGAAACGATTTCGACCTGCTCGTCGCGCTCGGTTCGGATCTGCCAGGCGCCGTCCGCGTCGTGCCGAGCGACGGGACGATTGCCCGTCTCGACAATCTGCCCGCTATAAAGCCGAAAGCCCGGTTTTCGCTCGCCGGCGTTCAGATGAAGCTTTCGGTCATCAAGAACACGGGGAAGGGCGGTGGACTGACGTTGCCGGTCGGCGACGAGCAGGGGGCCTATATCGCCAAGTTTCCCCCGGCGTGTCGGAAAACGAATATGCCAATCTTGCACTGGCTGAAGCGATTGGCATGGAGGTTCCGGAGCGTGAACTCGTCGAACAATCAGAGTTTGCAGGTATCCCGAAGGAGTTCGAGACGCTGTCGGACGGCAGAGTCCTGCTCGTCAAACGTTTCGATCGTGGCGCAGATGGCGAGCGGATCCATATCGAGGATTTCGCGCAGGTATTCGGCGTCTATCCTTCGCGGAAATACGAAGGAACTGCATATCATGATATCGCTGCAGCCCTGAACGTCGCCGTTTCGTCCGACGCTGCGCTCGAGTTCGTCCGCCGATTGGCTCTGGCTGCCATAACCGGCAATGGTGACATGCACCTGAAAAACTGGTCGTTGATCTATCGCGGAGCGGGCGACAGACCGGAGTTTGCGCCTGTCTACGACGTGCTGTCGACAATCCCTTACATCCCAGCCAATGCAATGGCGCTGTCGCTTGCCGGCGAGCGCCCCTTCAAGGCGTTGAGTGCGCAACGATGGAAAGCCTTCGCCAATCGCGCGCGCTTGCCGGAAGCGGCCGTGCTTAAAGCGGTGGTCGATACGGTCGAGCGTGTCAATAAGGTCTGGTGGTCGCTGCCGGAACGTACTGTCGCTCCAGCGAAGGTTCTCGAGCGTATCGATACGCATGTAAGGCTGATGACGCCGATCCTTGGCACGTGCGCGGAGTGAAGCCATCCGGCCGAATGGAGCCCGCGCCCGATAGTCAATAATAAGGTGCGAATGTAATCCCGCATCTGTCATGACACGGCGTGCCGAGGCTAAGACCTCCTCAATCCGCAACGCAACCAGGCTATCGGCAGATGACCGACGCTTCGACTTTGCAAGCTGAAAGGCGATCTCATGCGCTTAGGGTGCAGGTCATGGCGCCTCTGCGGCGAAAGTGTGAGGAAAGCACCGGCCGCCAACTTCAAGACGAGCGTGACCCTTTCCAGACTGGGGCGCTCCGTCGTCGGCAGGTGTGAAGACGGTGTAGACCGCTGCGATCTCCGACCTGGGGCTTGCGTCTCCGAGGGTGGCTCGTCGCGCTTAGGCGCTACTCCGTTAGTTGCGATATGTCGGCAACGACAACGCACATCACCCCATCCGTGTCGTGAGTGAGCCGGGCCTCCCCCTTGAGCTCGGCGGCGAGGAGGCGCTCGACCAGCGTCGTCCCGAACCCTTTGCGGGTTGGCGCTGTAACTTCAGGTCCTCCGGTCTCTTGCCACGTTAGGCTTAAGAGCGGGCTTACTGCGGGATCGTACTGCCACATAAGCGAAACGCGCCCGCCAGGTACGGAAAGCGCCCCGTATTTCGCCGCATTCGTCGCCAGTTCGTGAAGCGCCAGCGAGATTGAAATAGCCGCTTTGGGTGGCAGCGGCACTGGCGGACCACTCACGTGAAATACTTCGGCTGGGTATGGCGACGTGGCTTGCGTTACGACGGCTCGAAGGTCGGCCTTTTGCCAGTCTCCTTGGACCAGGAGGTCCTGAGCACGAGTGAGCGATTGAACCCGGTTCGTGAACGCGTCGACATCGTCCCGATTTGACTTATCCCGGCCGAGGGTCTGCCTCGCGATTGCGATGACGGTCGCAAGGCTATTCTTTACCCTATGGTGCATCTCGTTCACGAGAACCGTCTGAAGACGCTCAGCGTCCTTCCTGGCCGTTATGTCGTGCGCGAGCTTTGAAGCGCCAATGACACGTCCGCTCGCGTCGTGAATTGGCGAAACGCTAAGCAGTACCTCGACTGGCCGACCATCTTCGCGCAGGCGAACGGTCTCATATGGTTCCACGATCCGCCCCGCCCTGATCCGTCGGAGTATCGTCGGTTCCTCGTCCTTGCGATCCTCTGGCACCAGCATAAGGACAGATTTTCCGACAGCTTCGGACTCCGAATAGCCGTAGAGCTTCTCGGCCGCCGCGTTCCAGCTCGTTATCTTCATGTCCAGATCGATTCCGAGGATCGCGTCATTCGAGGAAGCGATCATGGAGGCGAGATGTTTCTCGGCGTTTTGCGCGAGACGACGCTCGCCGATGTCGATCGAAATCGCTACGGCTTGGGATATCCTCCCCTGCGCGTCTCGGATGGCGGACACGGAATTCGATACCCACACCAGGCTGCCGTCGCCACGAACATAGCGCTTCTCGATCTCGAAACTCTCCCCGGTTTCGGCGAGGCGCGTGAAAAGGCGCTTGTTCTCCGGCAGGTCGTCGGGAAACGTCATGTCCTGCATGCGCATGCCGATAGCCTCTTCCCGGGAACGGCCGACGATCTCGCAGTACCTGTCGTTTACGCTTACCAGGTGTCCGGAAAGCTCTCCAAGGGCGATGCCAGCGGCGGACTGTGCGAAAATTGCCCGAAGGCGCTCCTCGCTCTCGCGGACCTGGGCATCTGCCTTCACGCGCTCCGTTGTCTCGTTGACAATGCAGAAGACACCGCGGACGACACGATCACGGTCGCGAATGGGGGAATATGAGATGTCGAAGTAGACTGTCTCGGGATATCCGTGGCGCTCGATGTAGAACGGCCTGTCCTTCGCGGAAACGGTCTCTCCCTCCTGGAGGACGCGGTTTAGAAGGGGCTCGAGATCATCCCAGAGTTCCGTCCAGTATTCACGCGCGGGCCGCCCGAAGGCGTGCGGGTGTTTGTCACCGATCGTGGGCGCGTAGATGTCGTTGTACAGGGCAACGTACTCGGGACCCCAGAACATGACGATCTGCGCGTCCGAGGGAAACATGATGTCGATCGCCCAATGAAGACAGTCCGGCCATCCATCCTTGGGGCCAAGTGGGCTCGAAGACCAGTCTACCGTATCGAGGAGCGTCTCCACCGGAACTGCTGGCGGCGGCTGCATATCGTGACCCAGTCTCGTGTTCCCCATACAAATGCCCAATCTTCCTCGCGCGGGCGCGGGATGTCGGAGAAACTATAGCAAGTCTCTGAGACGGCAAGGGATCGGAAGGATAGTCAAAGCTTACAGGTAAAAAATCGTCTCGGATTGGCCAACCGGGACTGTCGGAACTGAACCCACGCGCTAGTTTGCGCATTGTGCCCGCAATCATCCGTGGAACGATTGAATATGAGCAATGACAAAGTCGGCGACGCGCGCGATGCAGGCGACAGGCTTATCGCCGCGCAGTTGTCGGAAGATCCGTTTGCGGCGGCATTCAAAGCAACGCGGATGCCGATGCTGATCACCGATCCACATCAGGAAGACAATCCGATCATCTTCTCCAATCTGGCGTTCTCCGAACTGACCGGTTATTCGCAGGAAGAACTTATCGGTCGGAATTGCCGCCTCTTGCAGGGGCCGGAAACAAACAAGGAAGCAGTCGCTAAACTGCGCGAAGCGGTTCATGGCGAACACGACGTTTCGGTCGATATCTTGAATTATCGAAAGGACGGCAGCACCTTCTGGAACGCCCTTTTTGTCAGCCCCGTGCGCAACGAAGGCGGTGAGGTGATGTACTTCTTCGCCTCCCAACTGGATTTTACCGACATCAAGAGCAGCCAAGCCAAGCTCGCCAGGGCCCGTCACCAAGCGGAGGAAGAGGTCGCGCGTCGGACGGCGGACCTCACCGAGGCGCTCCGCGTAAAGACAGCGCTTGTTCACGAGGTCGATCACCGGGTCAAAAACAACCTTGCGACGATCGCGTCGATAATGAAGCTCCAGTCACGTCTTTCGACAGACGAGAGTGTGAAGCGAACCGTCCAAGGGATGCTGAGCCGCGTCGAAGCCCTGAGTACAGTCCAGCGCAAACTTCTAAACGACGACGAGATCGGTCACTTCGATGTCGCCGATTTTGCCCGTGATCTGGTGCACGACGTCGTTGGCGCGCTGAAGCGGGACGACATCAAGCTGACCACAGACCTGCATGAGGTTGTCGTTCCCGCGACAAAGGCGTCGCCGCTTGCGCTCATTATCAACGAACTGCTGGGCGACGCGGTGCGACGCGGCCTTAGCGATGGTGGTGGCGAGATCCATCTGGAGGTCCGTCGGCTCAATGGCCACTTCCTCATTCGCCTGACAGATACGGTCACACCCGTCGAAGTCGACGTGGAGGAAGCGGCGTTCGCGGCCGCGATGCTTGATGCATCGATACGGCAACTCCGCGCGAAAATGGAACGAAAAGTCGAAGGGCGAATGACGGACGTCCGAGTCACGCTATTGGTCGACAGATAAAGGAAGCAAGGCTTGAAAGTGCTTATTGTCGAAGATGAGGTCCTCCTCGCGATGGAACTCGAGAGCGAGGTGGTAGCCAGTGGCTGCGAGGTCGTGGGATCGGCCGCCGACAGCAAAGAGGCGATGTCATTGATCGGGTCCGCCCACCCGGATTTCGCGTTTGTAGTGACCTGCCCCTGAGAATTTCCTCCAGATTGGATTAGAGTTCGGCCCATCGAGGACGGACTTATGAAGAAGCAGCGATTTACGGAAGAGCAGATTATTGGGGTGCTGAAGGAGCAGGAGGCGGGCGTTAAGGCCGCTGATCTTTGCCGCAAGCACGGGATTTCCGAGGCGACCTTTTACAACTGGAAAGCCAAATACGGCGGCATGGAGGTGTCGGAGGCCAAACGTTTGAAGGCGCTTGAAGACGAGAATGCCAAGCTGAAGAAGTTGCTCGCCGAACAAATGCTGGATACAGCCGCACTCCGCGAGCTTCTTTCAAAAAAATGGTAGGGCCTGCCGCCAAGCGCGACGCTGTCGCGCACCTGAAGGCCATCATGGGCCTTTCGGAACGGCGGGCCTGCCAGATCATATCCGCCGACCGAAAGACGATCCGCTATCAATCCTCTCGACCGACTGAGGTCGAATTGCGAACGAAGCTGCGCGATCTGGCCAATGAGCGACGACGGTTCGGCTACCGACGGCTGTTTATTCTGCTTCGGCGAGACGGAGAGGCCTCCGGTGTCAACCGCATCTACCGGCTCTATCGCGAGGAAGGTCTTTCCGTGCGCAAGCGCAAAGCCAGGCGTCGTGCTGTTGGCACGCGTACGCCGATCCTCGTCGAAGCAAAGGCGAATGCCCGCTGGTCACTGGATTTCGTCCACGATCAATTCGCCTGCGGCAGGCGCTTCCGCATCCTCAATGTGGTCGACGATGTTACGCGCGAATGCCTGGCGGCGATCCCGGACACATCGATATCAGGTCGCCGTGTCGCGAGGGAACTGACGACGCTTATCGAGCGACGAGGCAAGCCCGGCATGATTGTTTCAGACAACGGGACCGAACTGACCTCGAATGCCATCCTGGCCTGGTCGAAGGATCACAAGGTCGAGTGGCATTACATCGCGCCGGGAAGGCCAATGCAAAACGGCTATGTCGAGAGTTTCAACGGCAGGATGCGCGACGAGTTGCTCAACGAGAGCCTGTTCTTTGGACTCGATCATGCCCGCAGCGCCATTGCGGAATGGGCCGACGATTATAACAATTTCCGGCCGCACTCATCGCTCGGATACCAGACCCCGGCGGATTATGCCGGGCTCATCGCCGCAACCGGCTCCAACGCTACGCAATGTGGAAGCTTCGCGTTTCCGCCGGTTGCTCCCACCACGCCATTTGGCTTATCAAAACAGCCGAGGCTCTAATCGCAGCCGGATGAAAAATCGGTGGCAGGTCAGTAGATATACATCTGCTAGACGGTCCGACAGGCATCGACGTCGGACGACACCTAGCCTCCAGGGGCATACCCTACGTCTTCGTATCCGGGAACTTGAAGCGAATACCCGACGACTTCGCCGGCGCGATAGGTGCTATAGAGAAACCGTACACCATCAACGGCATTCAGAACGCAATCGAATATCTCAAAGCCTTTGTTACGGGGACCGCATACCCAGAGGTTCCGCCTAGTCTCGTTCCAGCAAACTAACGGAGGGTTCCCTTGCTGCCCCAGTTGCGTGGATTTCTCCAATATGGCTCAGCATTCAAATGGCGGGGAACTGACACAACAATGGTGATTGCCCGTGGAAACTGACCCGGGATTGGAGTGAACCCCTCGGGCTGGACCACGGGAGACGGAAAAACTAATACACTTTGCGGGCCTCAATCGGAGAAGGCTATGGCACAGCGCCGAAATCAGACGGGTGCAGTCGGTGCTGTTCGGACGGTATTTCGCCCCGGGAAATTTTGGGATCGCGATGCTCCGCGCGCTGTTTCGTTCCGCTGAACCGGGACGGCGCGGAATTCGCCGACGGGCCCAGGTTCGCCGCTTATCGGCCGGGAACATCCCGGTCTGGGTAGCGTGGGATAGACAGAATGGGGGCTTTATCCTCGGCGAGGCGAAGGGCGTCATGAGCGGTCCGGAGAACACGCCCAAGTGCGTGGAAAACGGAAAGGCGCAGTCCGAACGCGTCGAAGTACTCGATCAAACCTTCTCACGGAACCTGGCGCCGAGGGGAAAATAGCGGCGGTGCGACTAGCGGTTGTTTATACCAGCGAACGCCATTCGTCACATCGTGGCGCTGACAAGCCGGGCCTGGTACGGGTTCTGGAGTGGATAAAGCTAGCGGGGAATGCCCTTGGATTTCATGAAACTGCTGAAATCGCTCGAGGAGCTTCTGTATGAACTCGTCAGCTGGCTGGTCTTCTATCCGGCAACGATGTGGCGTTCCGTGACACGGCCGTTAAGCATGATGCGTTATGCGGGCATGGAGCTGTCTCATCGCCCGGAAAACCAATACGACGATACGCTGAGCCCGCCCTTGTTCCTGCTGATCACGCTCCTCCTGTCACAGGGGCTTTCGACCGCTTTTCCCTCGGTCGTCGATCCGGCGAGAGTTGCCGAGGCCAACGCCGCGGGTTCGAACCTGATGATCGCGCGCGGTATCGTTTTCGGCATCTACCCATTGTGCATGGCCGTGGCGCTACTTTTCTACAAGTCGGTAAAGCTCACGCGGTCTTCTCTTCGTCCGCCGTTCTTCAGCCAATGCTTCGTTGCGGCACCTTTCGTCTTCGTCTTCGGGTTGGCAATCGATCTTCTCGTGATGCCTGCTGAAAGGGGCATTCTGGCGGGATTGACCGCTCTTGCGGTGGCGATCATCTGGTATGGTCAATGCCAGGTTCGATGGTTCATCCAGGACCTGCGTGTCGGGCCGATCAAGGCTACCGGGATATTCGTTGCCGCCTTTATGACTGCCACGATACTGGCGCTCGTCGTGGCTGTACTCGTCAGCATCGAGTTTCACACGGTCTACAAGCAGCCTGCTTCCGCCGGGGGCTGAGCAGAGCAGACCCAGCCAATCTGGTTAAGGCCGTCACCCGCGCCTGGCAATTATCGCCGTCGTCGGCGCACATTTTCTCGCAAGCGCCGACGAGGCAGCGGCGCAGGCGCGACACGGTGATACTCGCACGATACCGTTTCACGACATCCTTCCGGACAAGCTCGCCGTACATGCGGCAACACTTGCATTCCACCGCGATGACTGCATCCTTGAGGGTCCTGAGCGTTGGATTACTCTGCACGCAGATGCCCGCCGTTGGATGAACTGCGGTTCACTTTAGTCCGGTGTCGTGCGTTCGAGGCGAGCGGCGCAGCGGCGGCGTCACGGGCGATGACTTGATCTTGATCCGTGGTCCGAGTGGTTCCATCCGCCCGCATCGAGACCCCAAGCGTGAGCGCGGTGCGCGCCGATGCTATCTCCGTTATCTCAGTCGAGCGAACCTACTTTTAGGTAGCGCTTCTTGCCCGCGTGCTGGAGATATTAGTGCTCTTGTATTTTAGTATAGCTCCTAGTCTATGGTTTGATTAGAGTGCTGCCGCGTCTAAGCGCTCGAAAAAGCCGAGCGGAAGTGGCTGTCACGCGGATGTCACGCTCGAAATAATATTGCGAAGAGACGAAATA
This sequence comes from Shinella zoogloeoides, assembly GCF_030733845.1. Taxonomy (NCBI): domain Bacteria; kingdom Pseudomonadati; phylum Pseudomonadota; class Alphaproteobacteria; order Hyphomicrobiales; family Rhizobiaceae; genus Shinella; species Shinella zoogloeoides. The sequence continues at coordinate 211,200 of NZ_CP132313.1, read as the reverse complement.
TTATTGCAGTCTACTAAATGGTAGACTGGAGGCAATAGTGGTTCAGCGGAAAGGCATGCCCGCAGTTCCAGCATTTCCCGCCTATTTGAAGAGGCATAAGTAGATTGCGGAGCGTCGGGAGACACCCGCCGAGCGATTAGTCTAAGTCGTACCATTCGGCTATTTCCTGCATGGTGTTCTTATTATGTTCTCCATATGGTAGGAGTCAATCGACGTTCACCATTCCCCGAAATGTTTGTTGACCTTTGCACCGCTAGAGCTAATCTATGCAATCCAGAGAGGGTGAAGTGCAATCAACGGGTGTCCGGAGAGTGCCGCATGCAGGGCTATCGTCGCGTACAGAAGTCCGTTTTCGAGCCGGATGAACTGCGCGCCTTGAAAGCGATCTACGACGATGTCACCGCCGAAGACTGGTTTGATCCCGACCAGCGTGAGGCCTTTGCCCGCTATTTGATCGAGACTTGTCCCGACATTGCGGCGATGAAACGCCACCGGTCAGTAGCTGAGGCGTCGGCTCGCATATTCTATTCGCGTCCGCCTGAGACAGCAAAAGCGGTCGGTTGGCTGTAGTATCCGGGGTTGGAGAACTGTAGCCCCCAGCAGTGAAAGGGTTCGTCTTGTCCAGAGGCGAAACCATTCTGCTTGGATGACATAGGACTGCGTCATTGTTTGTAGACAATGTCGCTATTGCGCGTATGCTTGTCGTATTCCACCGCATGCAGTGCCCAAAACCACAACGATAAAAGGAGCAGCCGCCGTGGTATTTCAACAAGAAGAGCTTGAAGCCCTGAAAGTCGTATTCGATGAAGTGACGGCTGAACCTTGGTTCGATGTCGCGGACAGAGACCGCTTCGCTCAATATCTCATTGCTTCTTATCCGGACGGTGAATTCGACGCTGTTGAGCAACGGGCGATCATCGAGCACTTTGCAAAGAAGTTCTACAGCCGCGCGGCATAACCCGCCAAAAATTGTCCATCTGCGATTACGATTTGTCGTGCTAGTTTGATCCTGCACGAATGCCTTGACGTTCTCTCCCCGCTTGGAACGTCGGCGCGGCTTGCTGGAGCGGGTCGCGCCATTTTTTTACGCGAAGCCGGGGGCGACCGTGAAGTTTAGAGTTGCATCTGCGATGCTGGAGCGCATGCTTGGGATAGCGTTGCCTAATCGCGATCGAAATCTCGGCGTCCTTGCCGACATCGTTGAGAAGATAATCGCAGAGCCGTGGTTTGCGACTGAAGCGCGCGATGAATTCCGCGAGTACGTTGCCGACCGGTTCGTGTCGGCAGATATGGACGACAAGCAGAAGCGATCACTGCTGATCAGCATGGCGCGGCGCTTTTATAGCCGCTAGCCAGACTCGGATTAGGGACGGTCGGCGACTTGAGCTTCAGCCGCATTCATCATCATCATGCCCGCCGCTTGGCGGCCTTGCTCGAATGCGGCAATAGAACGCGGACATGTTCGATACCTCGCATGAATGCGTCCATGCTCGCTGCTCTATCCTTCAACGCCGCCAATTGAAGCTGCTCCTCAAGCTTGCGCAACTGTTGGCGAGCGAGGCTTTTGACGATGTGCGGGCTGACTTCAGCTATCTCCATGATCGATGTATATCATTTGGTGTACCGGGCTAACCATTCTGTTTACGAGTGCGCGCAAAATTGTCCGAGACGCTAAAAATTCTTCTGATATGGTATATAAGTCACACCTAAAATGGCGTGATGCTGCATTCACCCCCTCGATGCAGCGCGCGGCGAACCTGCCCCGATGCCGCAAAAAAAAGACCCCGGACGTCTGTGTTCGTCCGGGGTCTCGTGTTTTTGCGGTCATGCAAAATTATAGCCGCTAGTCAGTCATTGATCGAATGCGGAAACATCAAGTATCATCGGCCTCAGGTTGTGTTTGTGTGCGAGCGCAACGACGGTTAATTCCATTTCGAGCAATGCATTGATTTCCGTGTCATATTCTTTCACGACGGCTTTCCGAGCCTCTATATTCGTGAACACTTCATCGTACTTGTGCATGTATTTTTGTCGCTTTTTGTCGTCTCTGTTGATCCCTTCGTCATTTTGATGTCGTCGCTATCTATGCTCCCTGTCTGTTCGCTTCTTCCACCGGACCGCTAGCGTTGGAAAGCAGCGTCCGGGGAGCGCTCCGGTATGACCCCGAGGATTGGTTTCGAGAGAAGCACCCGCACTGGCGCGCACCGAAGCCGATCAACCAAAGGCTTGGCTGCTCGAGGTGGTGGCAGCATCCGTGCCCGCATGAAGAACCTTCGGCGTGCCGCGCCCAATCGATGTTTGCAGCTTCTATCCCGAAGCCGTCATTTGGAAATACTACACATCGCGACACGGTAGTATAAGTATGGCCGTGAGAAGGCCATCGTCTTTGACATCCGCTATGGTACGGTTCGCGTGAGCAACCGGTTTCCGGCCGTTGCCATCTCCCGGGGAGAGAAGTCATCCACCGCCGTAGCTGTCCGAAACAATATCTATACGGTTGCCGGTGACCTCGGCCTTTACCTCGTCGATCGCGTCACATAGCCCGTCGATATCCTTCTGCGTATGAGACGCGGTAAGGCAGACGCGAAGCCCCGCCTGGCCGCGCGCGACGGTGGGGAAGAAAATGGCAGACGTGTAGAAGCCTCGCCGAAGCAGCTCCCGCGCCGCAGCGACAGACACCAGTTCGTCGCCGAACCGGATCGTTCGAATGGGGAGGTTCGAGGACGGCTCCGCGCTGTTCAATCGTCCGTCCAGATGGGCGAGATTTTGCTGCAGCTGCTGCTGCCGGCGGGAAAGCTCCGGCGAGGCATGAATGGCCGCCGACGCAAGCGCCGCGCCGACCGCGGCGGTCGTCAGGGATGCCGAGAACGCATGGGCGACCGCAAACCTTCGGAACAGGACCTCCTGCGCGGCCGTGCCAAGCATGAGAATGCCGCCTGATGCCCCAAAGCCTTTGCCGAGCGAAGCGGCAACGATCGTGCGGTCGCCGAGATCGGGGATCGCCGTGCGCGCATACCCCGCGCCTGTCTCGCCGTGGATGGAAATGCCGTGCGCGTCGTCGATGTACAGGAACAATCCGTACTTGGCCTGCAAGCGGAGCAGATCGCCCATTGGCGCATGGCCCCCCCATCGAATAGATGCCGTCGCAGATGTACGCGACCTGTCGATGGCTCTGGCACAAGGCTTCGAGCGCCGCCATGTCGTTGTGGGGGATTGTGGTGACGTCGGTTTCCTGCGCAACCGCCGCCTTATGATGGGCAAGCGTGGCATGCGCCAGACGGTCAAAGACCATCAGGGGCTTGCGTCCCCCGGTCAGATGACCCGACGCCAGGATGGGAAGGGCGCTCATGTTCGCGGCCAGGACCGTCGTGAATGTCAGGATCCTCGCCTTGAAGAGATCGGAGAGTTCCTGCTCCAGCTGACCCAGCACATTGAAGTTGAGCCGGGTGCGGGCGCAGGACCAGTGAAAGGCGCCGGAGCGCGAAATGGCTTCTCGGGCGCCTTCTAGGATCTCCGGGTGATTGTCGAGGCCGAGGTAGGAGCACCGGACAAAGTCCGTCACCGCCTGGCCGGTCGGCTGAATATGCACGAGGCGACCCTGTGCCGGCGCCGCATAGATCGCCATGATGCCTTGGTAGTGCGCATGGTCGAAGCTTGCAGAAGCTGTGTCGATCATTGTTGACGTGTTGCGAAGCGATTGATGGATCGTCTTGTCGGATTTTGTGTCTGTCATGGTTTACATCCCGATGCTTGTGCAATGGGAGATCGCCACAGGAGACAAGCGAATGCGACGAAAAAATCTGAAAGAAAAGAATAAGAAAATGCGAACGGGTAAATAGTACTTATTGCTCGCTAAAGATCTGCAATAAATCCGCTGGAGCGGACAGTCTGGATTAACTTCTTTCCGGTTGCGGTATAGATGGCTTTTCGTAATTTAGAGACGTGTACATCGACTGTCTTGTCATCGACATATCGACCCGGCGGCCACGCCGCCTCTACGAGGTCGCGGCGGCTCAACACCTGCCCGGGGGAGGCGAGCATGCGCTGCAGGATCCTGAACTCGGTCGGGCTGAGGCAGGCCCTTCCTTGTGCGCCGTTGAGGATGCGGGTCGAACTGTCGACAAGAAACGCGCCACCATGCTCGCTCCGGCTTTTCGTGTGCCGGGCCGGCGCGCGCTGATCGCGGCGCGCGATGATCCCTCTCACCCCCGACAAGATGAGCTCGGGAGATAATGGCCTCAAGATGCATTCATCGACGCCAGCCTTCAGGAACTTCAGGTAGTGCCTCTCGTTCTGGGCGCGGATAAAGGCCATCATCGGGATCCCCGACGTCCGCTGACGCACGCGCGCCCTCCGGCAGAGTTCGAGCGCCCGCTCGATGTCCGTGCTGTCGATGATCAATGCCTTGGCCGACGAGATTCGCGCTTCAAGTTCTTCGATGCGCACGGCGATCGATATCGCCCGGAACCCCCCGGCGGCCAGAAGGTGCGTGAGAAAAAGCGAAAAATCCGCGTCTTCCGTCGCAACGAGTACGGTTGGACCCATAGTTGACTCCGCAGGTGCTCCAGATCTGTCACCTGCAGAGTCAGGATGCTTTGATGTGCTTTCCACGTCGTGGATGTTCGTTCGAGGATGGTGGAGGTTGGCCCGGGATCCCGTTATCGCACCCAGTTATTCCATTGCTCGAGGAGGACGGGAGCATTGGCGTTGATCCATGCCGCGTCCGGCACCACGACATTGTCCGAGATTTCTGCCGTCGTCGGCATGGAGCGACGCGCCTCTTCGGACATCAGCGCGATTGCTTCTGCGCTCGGCGGCGTGCAGGACAGGACGTTGCAGGCTTTGGCCTGTGCTGCAGGATTGTCGAGCCAGTAAGCAATCAGCTTACGGGCATTGTCCGGGTTAGGCGCACCCTTGATGAGGGCGACGCGATCGCCGACGAGGAACGAAGCCTTATAGGACCACTTTATCGAAAGGCCCTCATTCGCCATGGCCTTGGCGCGTGTCAGCCAGATTTGACCGAGGTCGTAATCCGCGTTGCGAAAGCCCTGAACGCTCTGATCGCCTGTCTTCCACCACAAAGAGACCGAGTCCCTGATCTGCTCGAGCTTGCGGAACGCGCGATCGACATCGAGGGGAAAGAGCTTGTCCTTTTCAACGCCGTCGGCAAGCAACGCTGCGGCGAGCACGCGCCAGGGGTCGTCGAAGTTGGGAAACGCCCGTCCCCCTGGGAAGCGCTTCGTATCCCACATGTCGGCCCAGGTTTCCGGCGCCTGCGCGCCGAAGGCGTCCGATCGATAGACCAGCAGGGTGGCCGTCGATTGGACAAGCGCACCCCCTGCCTGACAAGTATTCGCCGGCAGGTCCGTCCGCCCCTTGTAAGGCTGGCAGAAGTCCGTCAGGTCTTCCGTGACTGCCCTGTGCGCTTCGGACGCTGCCTGAATCTCCCCGTCGAGATAAAGGTCCCAGGTCACGTTCCCCGATGCGACCATCGCCGAGGCCTTCGCGCGCAGCTCGGCGTTCGTTCCGGAGACGACGACGACTTCGATCCCAGTCTCCTGCGTGAAGGGGTCGAACCACGCTTCCTTCAGCGCACGGTCGTAGGCCCCGCCGGTCGATCCAATGATCACACGTTCTCCGGCCATCGCGCTACCGGCTGCGATCAACATCGCCGATGCAAGGGCTGAGCGAATGGCGAGCATGAAGATGGTTCTATTTTGCATTGGGTTACTCCTGTTTGGTTCTGGATGAAGTTGAAGACGAAATGAGATGAGCGATACCGATCAGGCAGAGCGAGGCTGCGACCACCACCGTCGATGCCGCGGCGATGACGGGGGTCAGATTGAAGTCGATGTCCTCGAACATCTTTCGGCCGATCGACTTGCCGCCGATATCGGAGATGAAGAACGCGACGGTCGCCTCGTCGAAGGAGGCGAGAAACGCAAAGACCGCGCCGGCCGCGATCCCCGGAAGGATGTTCGGAAAGGTCACGTGGATGAAGGACTGCAGGCGTGTCGCCCCGCAATTGGCCGCCGCAAGCTCAAGCGCGGGATCGAGCCGCTGGAGGGACGCTGTGACCGTGATGACGACGAAAGGAACCGACAGGACCGAATGACCGATCAGGAAGCCGGTGAGAGAGCCCGTCAGTTCCAGGGGTGCGAAAACGAGATAGAGCGCCACGCCGAGCACCACGTGAGGAACGATCATGGGCCCAATCGCCATGGCCTGGATCGCCGCCTTGAATGGCAGTTCGCCACGAACGATCGCTAGGGCCGACATTGTCCCGATGATCGTGGATGCCAGCGACGTCCAGAACGCGATCTTCAGGCTGAACAGCGTCGACGCGATCCAGTCCGGGTCCGAGAAGAACGCGCGATACCAGTCGAGCGTGAGCGCCGACGGCGGGAACGTCAGGTGCGAAGACGCATTCAGTGACATCGGAACGATGATCGCCGTCGGAAGGATCAGGAAGAACAGCACCAGCCCTACGATGAGCGCACAGAGCACGGGCAGCGGACGTGGACGCCACGGCGCCGGGACGCGAGGTGGGCTGAGAGAGCGCTCCTGCGCTCGCGGATCGGTGATTTGATCAATGGGCACTGCTGAATCCTTTGCTTTGGGCAAGAGCGCGCCGGAAGACGGCGACCAGGAGCAAGCTCACCGTCAGGAGCAGCGTCGAAAGGGCCGCGGCGAAGGGCCAATCGAGAACGACGAGGGTCTGCTGGCCGATAAGGGTGGCCATCATCATCGAACTGGGACCGCCGACGAGGGCAGGGGTAATGTAGAAGCCCAGAGCCAGGACGAAGCAGAGCAGGGTGCCGGCGAAGATGCCGGGCAGGCTGAGCGGCAGGGTGATGAGCAGAAACGCGCGGATCGGTGTCGCGCCAAGGTTGGACGCCGCGCGTGTCAGATCCGCCGGCAGGCTCCTCAGCGTTGCCTGGATGGGAAGGATTGCGAAGGGAAGAAGCACATGGGTCATCGCGAGTATGACCGCGCCCTGTGTGTAGAGAAGGCGTAAGGGGCCGTCGCTCAGCCCGGTGGCCTGCAGCAGGTCGTTGACGAGGCCATTGCGTTGCAAGAGCACCACCCACGCGTAGGACCGGATGAGGATGGAGGTCCAAAGCGGCACGAAGACGCAAGCCGTCACGAGGAGCGCGGCCCTTCGTTTGAGGCGGGCCATCGCAAGGGCGACGGGATATCCAAGAATGAGACAAAGGGCGGCGACGACAGCCGATATCAAGACGGTGTCGATAAGCACCCCGATGTAGAGATCGCCCTGAACCAGGCGGACATAAGGCTCGGCGCCATTGGCGAAGCTGAGCTGTACGAGCCGCGCAACGGGATAAACGAACCCGATGAACAGCAGCGAGATCAGCGGGCTGACGAGAAGAAGGGAGACGGCCGGCGGATAGGCCTTCGCAGACTGCCCTCGCCGGAACTGCGCAACCCAGCTGAAAACTTTGTTGTCGCTCACGGCAGGGCCTCGCTTTCCGCTGGAAAGAGGCGGGCGTTCACAGCGGCGAACTCGAGGGAAACCAGAGCGCCCTTTTCCGGGATTGCCTGCGAGAAGGGAACCTGAACCCGCACGACGGCGTCGCCGAGGGCGCTGATGCGCACGACCGCGGTGCGCGTGGCGCCCGCAAACACGACAGTATCAAGGACGCCTTCGATGACCGAATTGCGGTCCCATTGTGTCGGCCGTAGTTCCAGATGCTCCGGACGGATCGCAAGCTGGTAGAATTGTCCCGGTGTTGGACGATCCGATGCCCGCCTGCTGACGGAGATTGGAGCCGACGAACCTCTCAGGACCACCACGGCGCTGCTCTCGTCACAGGAAACGACCGTCACGGGCAAAAAATTGATGGACCCGACAAAGTCCGCGACAAAAGCGTTCCGCGGGTCCCGGTAGAGCTCGTCCGGGGCGCCGATCTGCTGAAGCGTGCCGCGATGCATCACCGCGACGCGGTTCGACATCGTGAGCGCTTCCTCTTGGTCGTGCGTGACATAGACGACGGTTGCGCCGAGCCGCTCCTGGATCCGCTTGATCTCAAGCTGCATCGCCTCGCGCAACTTCTTGTCCAGCGCCCCGAGCGGTTCGTCCATGAGAATGACTGGCGGATTGAATACCAGCGCGCGTGCCACGGCAACGCGCTGCTGTTGCCCGCCGGACAACTGATGAGGATAGCGATCTTCGAGACCTTCCAATTGGACAAGGTCGAGCATCTCTGCCACGCGTCTGCGGCCGTCTGGCGTTTTGGACACGCGGCGCATGCGCAAGGGAAACGCGATGTTTTCTTGCACCGTCATGTGCGGGAACAGGGCATATCGCTGAAAGACCATGCCAATGTTGCGCAGGTGCGGCGCAGCCGATGTGATATCCTGGCTCGCAATATGGATCGTTCCGGTGCTCGGATGCTCGAACCCTGCAATCATCGTGAGCAACGATGTCTTGCCGGATCCGGACGGTCCAACGATGGAGACGAATTCGCCGGCGTGGATCTCGAGCGTCGTATTCTTGACGGCCTCCACGGCCCCATAGGCCTTCGAGATGCCGGATAGGGTTAAACTCTTTCCAATCAACTTGTCCCCCAATCTATGTACTGAAGGCGTTCTGCCGCGGCCGACGGCGCGCATCCGTGCCGTCTGGTTCGTGGCATGCGCTGGACATGTGACATCAGGTCCGCGACGCGGTAGTATTGATGCGACATAACTTTGCAAAACGTTCACAATGCGTTTTTTGTTGCAACAAAAATAAGCCGTGTCAACCATCTTGGGATGTAAAATGATTAATGATGAAACCGATGGCATGAAAAGCGCCGCAAATCCGCGGCTGGGCGAGGCGGCCTATGACGCGCTAAAGGACCGGATCAGCAGGGGCGTCTACAGGCCTGGCGACAAACTGACGGTTCGATCTGTTGCGGAGACCCTCGGTGTCAGTTCGACCCCGGCGCGCGATGCCATCAACAGGCTGACGGCCGAAAATGCTCTGGTCTATGCCGGCCCCAAGACGGTGATCATCCCCGTTCTGTCGGAGTCCGATCTCAGAGAGGTCACTGTGGTGCGAATAGCGCTGGAGGGTCTGGCGGCGGAGGAGGCTGCGAAAAACTGCGGCGCGTCGGATGTCGAGAGGCTCAAGTCCCTGCAAATCCAGATCAATGAGGGGCTAGGGCGCCGCGATTACGCGTCCGTTCTCTGGCATAACAAGGAGTTCCATTTCCACGTCTATGGGCGCTCGGGCCTGCCCCGGCTCGTCGGCTTGATCGAGGCTCAGTGGCTGCGCGTGGGCCCCTCGTTCTACGGCCTCTATCCTGAATTCGCCGAGGAACGGTACGGGGTACGCAACCACGAAATGGTCATCGACGCGATCGAGGAAGGTGATGGTCGGGCCCTGCGCGCCGCTTTCGAAAGCGACATCCGCATCGGATATCTGCGGCTGCGGAGCGCTGTAAGGGCGCGCACCTCCGTCTAGCGACGTTTTTTGTCGCATCGCATTGACATGCGGCTATTTTGTTGCAACAAAAATGTGAAGCTTTCACAAAGTCTCATTTTTGCAGCAAGGATAGCCAGATGCTCACAGAACCGGCCGACGCCGAGGAGTCAGCGCACTCCCGGTCCGTCGATCTCTATCAGCGCGGCCACGCCGTGTTTCCCGGCGGGGTGACGCGTGCAACGATCGACAGGGATCCTCACCCCATCTACGCCGCGCGCGGGGAGGGGGCCTTTCTCGTCGATGTCGACGATGCGCGCCTCCTCGACCTCAACAACAACTTCACCACGCTCCTTCACGGCCACGGCTACGAGCCCGTGATGGAAGCCGTCAGCGCATTGCTGTCGACGGGGACCTGCTTTTCCAACCCGACGCGGCACGAGATCGCACTCGCTGAACTCCTGACCTCGCGAATTCCGAGCGTCGAGCGGATTCGCTTCGTAAACACCGGCACCGAAGCCGTCATGTTCGCCATCAAGGCGGCGCGAGCCTTCACCGGCCGATCCGCCATCGCCCGTTTCGCCGGCGCCTACCACGGCGCCTACGACTGGGCTGAGGCCGGCCAGAACGGGTTTGAAGCCGACGATGCGGGGCGCCGCAAGGCGCGCCTTGCCTATCAGGGCGCCCCCAATGCGGTGGCGAACGATGTTCTGGTGCTGGACTTCAATGACGCCGATGCGGTCGAGGACGCACTGACAGCGAATGCCGATCGCCTTGCTGCGGTGCTCATTGACCCGATGCCCAGTCGGGCCGGACTCATCGCGCCGACACGTGACTTCATCGACCGCCTCACAGCCGTGGCCGGACGGCATGGCATCCTTATCATCGCGGACGAAGTCCTGAATTTGCGGCAGAGCTTTGCCGGGGCTTCCGCCCGTTACGGCCTAAAACCCGATCTCCTCGTCGCCGGCAAGGTCATTGGCGGCGGGTTCCCGATCGGCGCCGTCGGAGGCAGCGCAACTGTCATGGCCGTGTTCGGGGGCGACCGGCGTTCCCCGTTGGTCTCGCAAGGCGGCACTTTCTCGGCAAACCCTGTTTCCATGGTGGCGGGCCGCGTCGCCATGGAGGCGGCGACACCGGCCATGTTCGATCGGCTCGAGCAACAGGGAAACCGCCTTCGCGCGCAACTCGCAGAGATAGCCCGAAACCACCGAGCCCCATTTTCGGTAACCGGGGCGGCCTCCCTGTTTCGCCTTCATCCCAAAGCCGAGCCGCCTCGTTCCTGGGCGGCGGCGGCTCAGACGCCAGGGGAAGCGGCGACCATGCGCAGTCTTAGCCGGTTTCTGCGAGCCGAAGGCATTTTGCTGCCGCATGATGCAGCGGCTTGTCTCTCGTCTCCCATGACCGATGCGGATCTCGATCAGGTGTCCGCGGCGTTCGATAAATTTCTCGCAAGCCATCGTTTTGCAAGCCAGGAGGCTCAGCTTTGACAACCACGACCATCAACGAAACCGTCGCCGAATGCATCGCCAAGGCCCTGAAGCGGCACGGCGTCGATACCCTCTTTGCGCAGAGCCTTCCGTCCGCGGTCGTTCTTGCTGCTGAAGCCATCGGGATTCGCCAGATCGCCTACCGGCAGGAAAATATGGGCGGCGCCATGGCTGACGGATACGCGCGCATCTCCGGCAGGGTTGGCGTGGTCGCGGCCCAGAACGGGCCGGCGGCGACCCTGCTTGTGGCACCTCTTGCCGAGGCTCTGAAGGCGAGCATCCCCCTTGTCGCTCTCGTCCAGGATGTCGAACGGGACCAGACGGACAAGAATGCGTTTCAGGATTTCGATCAGGTCGCGCTGTTCCAGTCCTGCACGAAATGGGTACGCCGCCTTCAGGTCGAGGCGCGTGTCGAGGACTATATCGATGCGGCGTTCACGGCAGCCACATCCGGCCGGCCGGGTCCTGTCGCGCTCCTTCTGCCCGCGGACCTGCTCCGCTCGGAAATCCGGCATCCCGAGCGGCGGCGCACCGCGACCCTCGGCATTTGGCCGCTCGATCGCACGCGCCCGTGCAATGAGGCCCTGGGGCAGGCGGCGCAATGGATCGTCGAGGCCGAACGTCCCGTCGTCATCGCAGGCGGCGGTGTCCATGCCGCCGGCGCGGCTGCCGCGTTCTCCTGCTTGCAGGAGCTCGCAAGCCTTCCAGTGTGCACGACGAATATGGGCAAGGGCGTTGTCGATGAGCATCATCCGCTCTCCGTCGGCGTGCTCGGCGCTTTGACAGGGCCGCGGTCGCTGGGTGCCTTCACGCGCAAATTCGTCGAGACGGCGGACCTGGTCATCCTGGCCGGCACGCGGACCAACCAGAACGGCACCGATAGCTGGCGTCAGATTTCCCCGACCGCGCGCGTCATCCATATCGATGTCGATCCGTGCGAGATTGGCCGCAACTATGAGGCCCTTCGTCTCGTCGGCGATGCGACGACAACGATGAACGCGCTTGCCGATGCCATCGCGCCGATGAACCTAGACAAGAGAACGGCACGGCGTGACGAGCTTGAACGCGAGATCGCCCGATGCTGGTCCTCGTTTGAGCAGGCGCGCAGAAGCGTCTATGAATCGGGCAGCTCGCCGATCAGGCCGGAACGGATCATGCGAGAGCTTCAGCCTTGGCTGGACCAAGGGCTCACGGTGGTCGCGGACGCGAGCTATTCGTCCATGTGGGTGACCGGCCAGCTGCGCGCTCCGAAAGCGGGGGCTCGGTTCATCACGCCGCGAGGACTTGCGGGCCTCGGCTGGGGTCTTCCGCTCGCCGTCGGGGCGAAGCTCGCCCGACCAGGGAGCCCCGTCGTGGCGATCGTCGGAGATGGTGGGTTCGCGCACAGTTGGGCTGAGATGGAGACGATCGTGCGTCTTCACATCCCGGTGACGATCATCGTTCTCAACAACGGCATTCTCGGATTCCAGCGGGATGCCGAGACCGTCAAGTTCGGTCGCTTCACCACGGCATGCCACTTTTCTCCGGTCGAGCACACCGCGATCGCGCAGGCTTGCGGTTGCGATGCGGCCTATGTGAGCGATCCAAACCAGCTGGCGAGCGTGCTCGAAGGCGCGATTGGATCAAACCGGCCAAACCTTATCGAGGTGGTGACCGATCCCGAAGCGCACCCGCCACTTTCCCTGTTCGCCGCGATGGACGAGGCCGCGTGATCGAGAGCCAACAAGCACCTGTCGCGATCGTGACGGGCGGAAGCACCGGTATCGGGCTTTCGACCGTTACGGCCCTGTTGGCCGCGGGCTACAGGGTCGCCTTCTTCAGCCAGAATGTGCAGCATGTCCAAAAGGCCGAGGACATGCTGCGAACAACGGCTGACGCGTCGGCGATCCTGACTGCGTGCGTCGATGTCAGGTCCAAGCCCTCGGTGAACGCGTTTTTCGCGTTGGTCGACGAGCGCTGGGAGCGGGTTGACGCTCTGGTCTGCAACGCGGGCATTTCTCCAAAAGACGCCCACGGCGCTGTGCCGTTTGAAGACGTCGATGCCGCCCAGTGGCATGACGTCCTCAGCGTCAACCTCACAGGGGCGGTCTGGTGTTGCCAGGCCGCCCTGAAACGCATGAAGCCATCCGGTCGCGGGCGCATCGTCCTCATCGGCTCGGTGGCCGGTCGGACAATTCCCAAAATTGCGGGTGCGCCTTACGTGGCCTCGAAAGCGGCGCTCGCGGGTCTTGCAAAGTCGATGGTTGCCGCATGCAATGGGTCTGCCATCACCATCAACGTCGTCGCCCCGGGCCGGATCGCTACGGACATGGCGGGGGACCCCACGAGCAGCACGAACCTTGAGGCGCTGCGGCGCATCCCCGTCGGGCGTCTGGGGACCGGCGCTGACGTCGCCGCCCTCATACGCTTTCTGCTTTCCGACGAAGCCGGCTTCATCAACGGCGCGATTATCGATGTGAACGGAGGGGAGTTCGCGCCCCTTTGATGGAGTGTGTCATGACTCAAAAGGTGCTCGCCCGATTTGACGACGCTCAACTTTTCCTCTTCGTTCGACATCTCTTCGCGGTCGAAGGGTTTGAGGTCGTGCTCGCCGCCGACAACGATGCCGGCGCTCAACCGACCGAGGCGGACTATGTCGCCGTTGTCGTAGACGCTGCGAACCAGGCCGTGCCCGAACGCCTCGTCGAGATCCGCCGCGCGTTCCCGCGGGCGGCGCTTGTCATCCTGTCCAAAGGCGACCAGGGCTTTGACGATGTGCTCGGCTCTGACGACCTTCTCCTGGCGCGCCCGTTCGACCCGTCGAAGCTTGTCCGTTTTCTTCGCAGACTGCGATATCGCGGCACCACGACAGGATCGTCGTCGGGATTTGACGGCACGTTCAAGTTTGCTGATCTCGAAATGAACCTAGCACGAATGCAGGTCCTTCGGTCCGGGATGGAAGTGCCGCTGACGCCGCTTCAGTTCAAGCTGTTGCGGCATATGTTGGAACGTCCGGCCGAAGCCTGCAGCCGGGACGACTTCATTGAACGCTGCTGGCCTGACAACGCCGAGGTGGAGCCGCGCACCGTCGATATTCATCTCGGCCATATCAGGCGGACTTTGAAAAGATTCGGACCAGATCTCATCCGAACCGTCCGCGGAGCGGGCTATGCGCTTCGTGCGCCGGGCGACGTCCAGGACGACGAGGTCAGGTCTTCAGGCGGTTGAAGACCTCGCCCCACAGCGCGACTTGTTTCTCATCTCCCTCCAGCCACGCATCAAGCCCGCAATAGGCGACGGCGGTTGGCGCGTTGCCCCCAAACATCTCGATGGCCCCGGCCGTCATTTTGGACGCCTCGGAACGAGCCTCCGCGGTTTCGATTGGACCACCGTTTGCCAAATCCCGAAGCTTGATATCGCGCGACACATCGATCTCCAACGCGTCCGGCGATGGATTGATATGGGGCTGAGAGCCGGACGTTGTCGCACATGTGACCTTCGAAAAATCGAGGTCGTGCCGTCCCTGGCGATATGTCATGGAGTTTTAGCGTGGTTGGCAGGCGGTCGCAAGGCAAGGACGTGGGGCGGGGTATTTCGGAGGGTGTGCAGGTCGTCCGAAACAGCGCAAGCCGACATCACGATCTATCGCTCACCTTGAATGGGTTCGCCCGTGGAGGCGCGCTCCACGATTTCAGTTTTGAGGACAACCTTTCGGGCGTCCTGGCGCTCACCGTTTAACCGCTCTACCAGCAATTTGGCCACCGTCTCGCCGAGACCATAGACGGGTTGCCGCACGACGGTTACCGGGGGCGTTGTGACCGACGTCCAGTCCGCGTCGTGGAATGAGACCAGCGATAGATCGTGCGGCACGCTCAATCCAAGCTCCCGGCAGACCTTGAACACTTCAAGGCCGATCACGCTGTCGGACGCGATAAGGGCCGTCGGGCGCAGCGCCGATTGCAGCATTCCTTTGGCGATCCGTTGCGTATGTTCCGGCGTCACCGCACCGACATGGATCCATTGCTCCATGCCAGTAAGACCTGCGTCACGGCAGGCGCCGAGAAACCCTTCGATCCGTCGCCGCACAGATCCGGTGTTGATGTCCTTTGCCGTGCGGAACCGGTGATCGGGCGTGTCGCAGGCCGTGAGATAGGCAATGTTGCGATGACCGAGCGAGAGGAGGCGGCAGGTGACGGCTTCAGCCGCGTGCCGGTCGTCGGCGATGACCGTGTCGACGTCAAGTTCGTCGCTTCCCCGGTCCAGCAGCGCGAGAGGGAGGCCGGAGCGGAAGGCCTCGCGCAGATGCTCGACATCGCTCTCCTTGGCCGGCGAGACGATCAGGCCATCGACGCGCTTTGCCAGCAAGGTTCGGATCGCCGCCTTCTCAGCCGCGACGTCTTCGCCCGAATTGATGAGGATGACGGTGAAGCCCGCCTGGCGTGCGACATCGGTGATCCCGCGGACGGCCAGGCTGAAGAACGGGTTCTCGATATCCCCGACCACGACGCCGATCGTGCCCGAGCGACCCGTCGTCATGCTGCGGGCCAGTTCATTCGGTCGGTAGTCGAGCGCACGGGCCGCGGCCGTAACGGCCTCGCGGACCCGGTCGCTGACCGTTCCATAGCCGCCCAGCACACGAGCGGCGGTCGCCTTGGAGACGCCCGCCTTGTGCGCGACATCGGCCACGGTGACAGAGGTGTTTCGAGGCGGGCTCTGATCCATGAAGGCTAGCCTTACAAGAGATATTGACCACTGGCAAATGCGAAGATAACAATTGTCAAAAGCGAAAGAGACCGGTCTCTTCTACATTGAGACCGGTCTCAAATAGAAGAAGCGATCGATCCAGCTAGAGAGGCGCTCGGACGGACGCGCGGTTCATGCCGCCGTCAGGATGGGATTTCGCGCGCCTTGAAATCCTTGCAAGAACCACCAGAGGAGACGAACCAGATGCAATTTTCCAAATCTCTGATTGCCCCTATCGCCCGGTTGCGGGCCGGCGCCCTCGCGATGGCCTTCGGCGTGCTGGCAGGCGCCATGACGCCGGCCCTTGCTGAGGACAATCCGCTGGGCCTCATCGACCCCGCCGTCATCAGCGTCGGCACGATGGGCGATGCCAAGCCCTATGCCTTCACGACCGCCGACGGCAACTTCACCGGCTTCGACATAGAGCTCTTCCTGAATGTCGCGGAGCGCCTGGGCTACAAGAAGGAGCAGGTGATTTTCACGGGGCAGGAATTCTCCGCGCTGATGCCGTCGGTCGCCAACAGCCGCTTCGACGTCGCCGCCGCTGCGATCGGCACGACGGACAAGCGCAAGGAGACCGTCGATTTCTCGGATGGCTATCTCGCCGGCTTCCTGACGGTGCTGACCTCTGATGCCGGTATCACCGAGCCCGCCGGCCTCAAGGGCAAGCGCCTCGGCGTCGTGCAGGGCACGCTCCAGGAAATCTATGCCGAGAAGAATTTCACCGGGGCGGATCTCGTCAAGTTCCCCGACAACAACTCCGCCGTCTCCGCGCTCAACAATGGCACGGTCGATGCGCATTTCCTCGATTATGAAGCCGCCAAGGACTACGCGGCGCGCTATCCCGAGCTGAAGGTCGCCGTCAACATCCCGAGCTTCGACGCGCCCGCAGGCTTCGTCGTCCGCAAGGGCAATGACGCCCTGCGCGACGCGCTGAACAAGGGCCTCAAGGCCGCCATGCAGGACGGCACCTGGAAGACCCTGCACGAAAAATGGTTCCCGGGCACGCCCATGCCGGACGCGTATCTTCCCAAGCAGTGATGCTGCCTTGCCGGTCCGATCTTGTCGGTCGGGCCGGTCTTTCTTTCAAGGGACCTCCTGATGAACTGGCTTGAAAACCTGCGCCGCAGCTTCCTCGACTGGAATGCGATGGCAGAAGTGCTGCCGACCATGATCACGGTCGGGCTCAAGAATACCCTTATCCTTGCCGCGGCCTCGACGGTACTCGGCGTTGTCATCGGCATGGTGCTCGCCATCATGGGCATTTCCAGGTCGCCCTGGCTGCGCATTCCAGCGCGCCTCTACACGGATATCTTTCGCGGCCTGCCGGCGATCGTCACCATCCTGCTGATCGGGCAGGGCTTTGCGCGCATCGGGCGCGAACTGTTCGGTCCGTCGCCCTATCCGCTCGGCATTCTCGCGCTTAGCCTGATCGCCGGCGCCTATATCGGCGAGATCTTCCGCTCGGGCATCCAGAGCGTCGATCGCGGCCAGATGGAGGCCTTCCGGGCGCTCTCGATGAGCTACGGCCAGGGCATGCGGCTCATCGTCGTGCCGCAGGGCGTGCGCCGCGTGCTGCCGGCCCTCGTCAACCAGTTCATCGGCAACGTCAAGGATTCGAGCCTGGTCTATTTCCTCGGCCTGCTGGCCTCGGAACGCGAGATCTTTCGCGTCGGGCAGGATCAGGCCGTGGTTACGGGCAACCTTTCGCCGCTGCTCCTGGCCGGCGTCTTCTATCTCGTCGTCACAGTGCCGCTCACCCATGTGGTCAACGCTATCGACAACCGCCTGCGCATCGGCAAGCAGCGTCCGGCGGTCGTCACCAGCGGGCTGGAGGAGGTCAGCGAGCTTGATGGTGCTAGCCGTACTTCCGAAGCTGCCTTCAAGGGTGGCAGTCTCGATGTGCGCAATCTAGGTATGGCCTATGGCGAACTCGATGTGCTCAAGGGCGTCGACCTCTCGGTGAAGCCGGGCAGCGTCACCTGCATCATCGGCCCCTCCGGGTCCGGCAAGTCGAC
This sequence comes from Shinella zoogloeoides, assembly GCF_030733845.1. Classification (NCBI taxonomy): domain Bacteria; kingdom Pseudomonadati; phylum Pseudomonadota; class Alphaproteobacteria; order Hyphomicrobiales; family Rhizobiaceae; genus Shinella; species Shinella zoogloeoides. The sequence goes on along the minus strand of NZ_CP132313.1, from coordinate 193,543 downwards.
GCTTCTGCGCGGGCTCAACCGTCTCGTCGAGCCGAAGAGCGGCGATATCCTCATCGACGGCGAGAGCATCCTCGCCATGAAGCCGGAAACGCTACGCCGGCGGGTCGGCATGGTGTTCCAGCACTTCAACCTCTTCCCCGACCACACGGTGCTGGAAAACGTCATGCTCTCACTGACGAAGATCAAGGGGCTGCCGAAGGCCGAGGCCGAGCGCATCGCCAAGGCGCGCCTTGCCGATGTCGGCCTTGCGAGCCGGCAGCATCACAGACCCGGCGGTCTCTCGGGCGGCCAGCAGCAGCGCGTCGCCATCGCCCGCGCGCTCGCCATGGAGCCCGAAGTCATTCTCTTCGACGAGGTGACGAGCGCGCTAGATCCAGAACTGGTCAAGGGCGTGCTCAACCTGATGGCCGATCTCGGCAAGCGCGGCATGACCATGGTCGTCGTCACGCATGAGATGGGCTTTGCCCGCCGCGTCGCCGATCAGGTCGTCTTCATGGACGAGGGGCGCGTGGTGGAGGCGGGTTCGCCAGCGGCGATCTTCGGCAACCCGCAGAGCCCGCGTCTGCAGCGCTTCCTCGCGGAAGTGCTCTAAGCCGGGAAGGAGGACACCATGACACCACGGATACGATGGGGCGTGCTCGGCTGCGCGGGCATCGCGGCGAAAGCGATCATCCCCGCCATCCAGTCCAGCCGCCTCGGCCGCGTGACGGCCATTGCCTCGCGAGATCTGGACAGGGCGAAGACGATGGCGGCGCGCTTCGGCATTCCCAAAGCCCATGGTAGCTACGAGGATCTGCTGGCCGATCCCGAGATCGATGCGATCTACAACCCGCTCCCCAACCACCTGCATGTGCCTTTGACGATCGGGGCGCTGGAACATGGCAAGCCGGTGCTCTGCGAAAAACCGATCGCGCTTGACGCCGCGCAGGCGATGGAGATTGCGGCCGCGCAGAAGGCCGCCGGCCTGCCGGTCGCCGAAGCCTTCATGGTGCGCCATCACCCGCAATGGAAGACGGCGCATGCATTGGTGGCCGAAGGGCGGCTCGGCGAGGTGAGGGCCATCCAGACGATCTTCTCCTATTATCTGGACGACCCGCGCAATGTACGCAACCAGGCGGATATCGGCGGGGGCGGCCTGTTCGACGTCGGCTGCTATGCCGTCAACACCGCCCGTTTCCTGTTCGGTGCCGAGCCGCTGCGGGCGATCGCCCTGATGGAGAGGGATCCCACCTTCGGCACGGACCGGCTAACGAGCGGGCTGCTGGAGTTCCCCGAGGGCCGGCAGCTTGCCTTCACCTGTTCGACCCAGCTTGCCCTCACGCAGAAGGTCACGGTGCTCGGAACGCGGGCGCGCCTGGAAATCCCTATTCCCTTCAATGCGCCGGCCGATGCGCCGACCCGGCTCGTGCTGGACGACGGCCGCGATCTTGCCGGAGGCGGGCGCGAGGAGATCGCCATCGCGCCCGTCGATCAGTATCGCGAGCAGGCCGATGCCTTTGCCGAAGCCGTGCTCACCGGCAAGCCGCTCGAAACCGGGCTGGACGATGCGGTCGCCAATATGAAGGCCGTCGACGCGCTCTTCCGCTCCGCCGTCAGCGGTCGCTGGGAAGAGCCGTGAGCGCCTGATCCATCTGCATGACCAACCGATTGAAAGACACCACCATGACCGACACCACCATCTCCTCGGCCGTCATCATCGGCGCCGGCATCTTCGGCGTTTCCACCGGCGTCCAGCTCGCCCGGCGCGGCATCCGCGTCACCATCCTCAATGACGGCCCGCCGGCCAACGGCGCCTCCGGCCGCTCGCTGTCCTGGCTGAATTCGGCGCGCATGCGCTCCGAGCCCTATCACCGGCTGCGCATGGCCGGCATCGACCGCTACCGAACGCTCTCGGCACGGTTTCCGGATGCCGACTGGCTTCGCTTCGACGGCGGCCTGACCTGGGATGCAGACGACGCGCGCAACGCGATCGATGCGGCCTATCGCTACGAAATCTCGCTTGCCTATGATGCACAATGGCTTCCGGCGGCAGCCATCGCCGGCGTCACGCCCGGCATCGATGCCAGGGCGATCACGCCGCAGGGCGCGATCTTCAATCCCGGCGAAGGCTGGGTCGATCTGCCGGCGCTGATCGGTCTGCTTCTCACGGAGTTTTCCGGCCTCGGGGGCGTGCTGGTGACCGATCAGGGGGCTGCGCGGGTCGTGATCGAGGGTGGCCGTGCCGTTGGTGCCGAAACCGCGGCGGGCCAGCGTTTCGCCGCCGATGCCATCGTGCTGGCGACCGGCCCCGCCGTGCCGAAGATGGCGGCGGAGAGCGGGCAGACGATCGGCGATGGGACGCCCGTCGCCTTTCTGGTGCAGACCAAGCCGCTCGCCCATCCCCTGCGCGCCGTCTTGAACACGCCTCGTGTCGCGGTGCGCCCCGCGCCGGGCGGCACCTTCTCGATCGACGCCGATTGGGCTGCCGACGAGGGCGTGACGCTGCGTGCGGATGGCGGATACGACATCGACGACAGCGTCGTTGCGACGCTTCTGGCCGAAGCCGCAAAGGTGATGGAGGGCAATCCGAAGCTCGAAGTCGCCACGATCGGCGTCGGCGGCAAGCCGATCCCCGGCGACGGCGAACCGGTCGTCGGCGCGCTCAAGGACATCCCGGGCTATTATGTCGCGTTCAGCCATAGCGGCGCGACGCTCGGACTCATCGTCGGCGAATTGCTCGCATACGAGATGGCGACATGCGCCGAGCATCCCATGCTGGCGACGTTCCGCCCGGAGCGGTTTTCCGTGCGCTAAGCCGATCTCCGCAGGCATCGAGGAAACGAGCCCGCCGCTTCTTGAATAACCAACCGATTGCGAGGACGAGCTCGGTCCATTTACTCGAAGATAAATGCGCTGGAAGGGCACTCTGTCATACCGGAGCGTTCGACAAGAACGAGCGGGTGACGCATGCGGCGATCAACAAGAACGAAGGGTTTGGTGTCGTCCTGGCGTACATCAAGAAACGTCAGGAGCAGCCACGACGCCGGACAAACAGCGAGAAGAACGGCCGGCGATGCTAAGTCCTCGACGTCGTCTCCCTTTCCGCTCGGTCGCTTTTCGGGGGTTTGGGGAGTAAATTATTGTCTATTCCGCGATTATTCGGTGGCCCTGTTAATCGCGGTTAGAAGTTGAATTTGGTCGTCGCTGAGCTTGGCACCCGTCATCAATTCCTGCAAAGGCACCTGCAGGTTGGTGCTGATCCGCGTCATAACCTGGAGCGAAGGGTTCGCCGTACCATCGAGGATCCTGAAATAATACGGTATGGTAATCTCGCAGATCACCGCAAATTCCTTCTTTGTCATGGCGCGGTTCTCCCGCTCGCGCTCCATGACCGTCGCCATGTTTCGAAGGATCATTTTGCCGAGGTCTGTGTCGGTTTTCTTGCGCTTGCCCGTCATTGTAGCATAAACTATAGTTTATTCATTGCGGTGTTTGAGAAGGAGTTCGCTGATGCGCCTCAGAGCCATTTCTGCATGCGTCATCCTCGAAGTGGTTTTGTCTGCCGCGACACTTCACGCTCCCGTGGCTGCAAGCGAATGGGGCTGCGAAGTCCTGTTTTGCGCCTCGTCTTCCAAGCCATCCTGGCGAGGCGTGTCCGCATGCCATCCGCCGATGAAGCGGCTTATTGCTGCGATGAACAAACCCGGCTTCGATTGGCCCGCTTGTCCTGAGGCGGGAACAAGCCGGCCGGGCCACGAGAGATACGCTGCGTGCCCGGAAGGCTATCGGGTTGGAAGAAGGAAAGATGGCGACAGTCTCACCCAAGAAGGCGATCTCTGCGTCAAGACGGTCAGCATTTGCCAGGACAAAGCGCACGGTTTCTACAATTCTGATCGGCAGCGGAGTTGCATTCAAACGATCTCCATATCCCGACCGCTCAGGTTAGAGCCATATTACTTCGACATCGAGAATGACACGTCAGGACAAACCGAGCGGCACTGGTTCGAACTCAACAGATAGACCGATTTTCTCGGTTGCGGAAGGCTTAATCCGGGCGGCACACACCCTGCTCGGTCACGCCGGCAGCGTCGTTCCGCAAAACATCCACTGAAGGTGACAGCAACGACCAATCGTAGACGGCCGTCTTCGGTAGCGACACGCACCGTCAGGTCTGCGCCGCAGCTCGCTCTCATGAGGCCCGCATACGGGCCGCATCGTTCGTCTGGCCCCTGACATCGCCGAGCGTTCGGTTCAAGGGGCAGGCGCGGCAAGCCGCTTGTCGCGTCGGCAGAAAAAACGGCTTTCAACGCTGTGCGCCGAACCTTCCGTTTTTTCCCCGACACGACCCCTTGATCCGCCCGCGCGCCGCCGTGGGGCGGGCTGTGCCCTCCCCCCTCTGTCCGGGGGAATGTCAGAGGCCATTCCCCGGAAAGACCGGGGAGGCTTCGCCCAAGGGGGTCTTCCTTTGGGACTTGCGGAAAAGGAGACAGAATATGACTATCTACACCCAGACTGCGCGTTTCGACACCGGCCGGGCCCTGGCCGAAGGCGAAATGCGCCGCATCGCTCCCTCCATCTTTGCCGTATCCGCCCATGAAAGCCGGTCCAAACGCTTCAGACCCATCCCGACCATCGATATCCTTCGCGGCCTCATGAATGAGGGCTTTCTACCGGTCGGCGTAAAGCAATCCCACAGCCGCACGGAGGGTAAGGCGGACTTTACCAAGCATCTGATCCGCCTGCGCCGCGTCGATGACGGCAGGGTCTACAACGTGGGCGATACCGTCTGCGAAATCCTGCTGAAGAATGCCAATGACGGAACCAGCGCCTATGAACTGATGGCTGGGCTTTTCCGCATTCGCTGCCTTAATTCGTTGGTGGTGCAGACCGGCACTATCGACGCCATCACGGTTCGGCATTGTGGTGACGTGCAGCACAAGGTCATCGAGGGCACCTATCGCGTTCTCGGCGAGGCAGAACGCACGCTTGCCGCCCCCCAACACTGGTCTGCCATGCGCCTGAGGCAGGAGGAGAAGGAAATCCTTGCCGATGCGGCGCACGTCTTGCGTTTCGCAGATGCGGATGGCGAGACCAAAACCCCCATCAAGGCGGAACAGTTGCTTGTGCCCCGCCGCAACAACGATCGCGGGGATGACCTCTGGACCGTCTGGAACGTGGTCCAGGAGAATGCGATCAAGGGTGGTTTGCGCGGCGTCGGCCGCGACGATCTCGGCAGGCCGCGCCGTGCGACGTCCCGCGCCGTGACCGGGATCGATCAGGACATCAAGCTGAACAAAGCCCTCTGGCTGCTTGGTGAGCGGATGGCGGCGCTGAAATCCTGACCGCGAGTACGAGAGCGCCGTCGCCACCGGTGGCGCTCCCCCCATCACCAGAATATGGAGGCTTGCTCGCTAAGTCCGCGCATCTCACAAGCATCACCAATCTGCGGTGTTCCGGTCCGACCGCCACTGCCGGGAACCCCTCAAGCGGGCCATCGAGAGCGCCGACTGCGTGAATTTCGAAATCCTTGAACTCGTTCACAATGTCTGGGGGCGTAACGCATGAAGAAGAGCATCCTCGAGCGGATGGCGGCAGACGCCGAAAATCGAGGTGATCTACCACTGGTGCTGAAAGCTTGCCCGCAGATCGCCGACTACACGACCGGCGGCCGGATCGAGAGTTGGCGGAACCTGATTACGGCCGCCGTGGTCGTCCGATCGATGCTCGGGGTCAGTCCCTCGGCCGACCATGAGGCTTGCGAGGTGATGGGTGCGGAAAATGCCGCTATTGCGGTCGCCCGCATCCTGGAAAGGGCCGAACATATCAATTCGGCAAGCGGCAATCTGCGCGACCTTACGCGTAAGGCGTCGCGCGGTGAATTTGGCCTTGGCCCGATGCTGATGGCCGCCTTGCGGCGAATGGGGAGACCGCAAGGCGGATCGCCTGATGAAGGCGGCTTGCTCACGCTCAGTAGATATCGAGGATCCGGTCGGCGATTTTTTTGAGATAGTCGTCGATCGCCTCTTCGATTTAGGCGTTGAACTTCCGCCGTTCGATCGCAGCGAGCATCTTCAGCGTCTTTTGGACCTCGGCGCGGATTTAGATGCCGGTTGTGACTTTCTCGGTGTCGCGGAAGCGTTTACCCGCGACCGGGTCCCGGCTTTCGCCCTTGGCCACCAGACCGCGGAGCCGGCCGCGGGCCAAGGGCAGCTTCAGTGTCGACGCCTGATCTTCGTCGGCCGATTTTGCGGCAGGACCTGCCTTTTCTCGCAAAGAGGGCCTGTCTCGCCCCGTCGAAATCAGTCCGAGCACAAGGTGCTTGCTGTCTACGCCCCCGCTTATTGGTTTGCCTCGCAGGCCAACGCCTTGTAGAGGGCGAGCAACTCGCTAAGGAGCACTTCTATTTCCGCAATTGCTTTCAAATCGGGTTTCAAGGCGGGTCTGGAGTGTGCCGGCGGCGCCGATGGACTGATAGGACGCCCGCCGGGCGATCGGCCGGGACGCAAGAGCAACACCGCTTTCACGCAGGATTTCGCGGAGGGGTTCATGGGCCTTGGCGCGTCCGGTTACCAAATCGTGCTGGTTGATGACGTTCATCGTCGACAGCTTGCGTCTGTGATCGTCTTCAACCACCGAAACATGGTTCAACGCGAGCTGCATCGGCAACGACGTCGTCCTGGGTCGTCTGCAGCGGAATGAGGACGATGTCGGCACGGTAGAGGCCTGCAAAGAGGGTTTCGTTGGTCGTGCCTTCGACATCGACAAATACAATCTTTCCTTCGTGTAGTTTGCGGAGGGCGAGCTTGTAGATCTGGTTTGGGTCGAGGCAGCTTTCCGCCTCCAGCAGCTCTGGCCAGATCTCCATTTGTTTCGACATCGTGACCCATCGCATCGTATTGGCGCGGCTATCGGCATCGATCAGGAAGACATTGTTACCGGCGTGGGCGGCCGTGCCGGAGAGCGCGCGGACGAGCGTGGTTTTCCCAGTCCCGCCCTTCGGATTGGCGATGGTGACGATCATTATCCCTCCTTTGTTCCGCGAGTAAATTATAATATCTCTTCTATTCCTCTCCACAAGGCAATCCCTGGCCGTTTGCTCAATTCTATTGATGATTGTCGAGTGATGATCGTTCGTCGGCCATTGGTATTGACCAGCAGACAACTGCCAATTGCCCGTTGGAAACGAAGGGCAGGTAGCGCTTAACAATCGATATTTTGATGGAAACTGCAATGTCGCATAGGCTGTAGCTATGTTCACAATTACGATTGTCAATTGCTCAGACGGAGCAGAGGCGCCGTGACCGCGTATCCGCAGTGCTAGGTTGTGAATAAAATATAGTTTCTTTTTGTGTGGCAGGATAGTCAAGTTTGTGGTACAAACTCGACGTCGCCCCGCCCCATAGCAGGGCTCAGGTGCGCGCCGGTGGCGCTTTGGGGTCGCCTCCGGCAACCTGGCAAGCGGAAGGAAAGCGATGCGCAGCGAGGTGGTCAGGGTCCGTCTAAGGCCTGAGGAGCGGCAAATTCTGGCGAACCTTTGCGGCGACGATCGCACTGCCAGCGACGTGATCCGGCTGCTGTTTCGCGACCAGGCCGGACTGCCGCTCCCGGTTGGGCCGGCCGAAGCTCTGGCCTTAAGCCGCACCAATGAGGAGCTTCGGCGCATCGGCATCAACCTCAACCAGGCCGTCCGCGCGATGAATGAAGGACGCGTCGGCTATGAACCGCATCTCGATGCAGCGTTGCGCAGCCTCCTCGAGGGTGTGTTTCGCCTGCGGGCGGACGTCGATCAGATGCTGCGGATCAGCCGGCAGGCGCGGAGGAGGGGCGGTCATGGCGTATGATTGGATGAGTCTCCTCGCCGAAATCGAAGGTTTCCAGGTGCGGCGGGTAAAATCTCTTCTTGATGACGAAGACGAGCGTCGCGGCCGAGGAGGGTCTTTGCGGATCGCCACGGCGGCCGAGCCGTTACAGCAGAGGTCCATGCCTTCCGGTATTGCCCGCAAACGCCGCATGTCGGACGTCTCTGTCCATGAAACAACCATCGACACCATGCTCCGGCCGACGCGGGGCACGCCGAGGCAGATCATCGCTCTGGTCGGGACGCTTGACGCGGGCGCGAATCCCGAGATGGATGACGAGCTCCGAAGGTCGGGCGGCGGGAGAGGGGGATCACCCAAGGTGGCTGGCATCGCCCGTTTGCTTGCTGTTCGGCCGTTAGCCGCGAAACAGGGGGCGGTCGAGAGTATAAGCCGCGCGGCGCTCGCAGCCGGCGCGCAGCCCGTAGTGATCAAGGTGACGTCGACTGTTTCGAGCAGGGCGTCGGCCGCCGGCCTGATGAGCTATCTGGGAACGCGCGAAGTCGAGAAGGAAAACGGTGAAAACGGCAAAGCGGATATCCCGATCTTCGATCAGGACGGGGTCGCAATTGCCAGCCGTGCGGATCGGGCGGCAGCTCTTCAGAATTGGGTGTCGGAGTTTCGTGAACCCTATACCCTGGACGCCGTCGCCACGCTGTCGATCAAACTGAGGGATGCGGTCAGCGACGAAACGCTACACGACGCATTGCATGCGGCGTTCGGCCCCAAGCCGTTCGTCTATTCTCGCCATCAGGACGCAAATGTCTCCGTTTACGCTGTGACGGGCTTCCCTGCCAAGAAGATTGCTGGCGCCCTCAGGGTGCGCGAGAAGGAGGAAGGGCGGAGCCGCACGCTTGATAAGGCCGAAGCGGATATCGCAGGCAGGATCTTGGATGCCGGCGTCTTGGGCGAGGTGCGGATTGTCGGCGCCGCGGTCTCCGACAAATCTGGCCGGTATTTTCTCGAAAAGTTCCTCCGAACCGAGAAGCTCATCCTCACCAGCACCGGCGAGGCGGTCGAGCGTGGCGCAGCGGTGAAGGATATCGCCGACGGGATCTGGCGCGGGTGGGCGGCCGAGATCCGAACCGTCGAACCGCGCAACGCCTTCCACGTGATCTTCTCTGCGCGTGCCGGGACGGATGCGGAGGCGATGAAACTCGCCGTTCGTGATTTCCTCAGCGAACATGTTGCGGGCCATCGCTGGGTTACGGCTCATCATCCCGATACCCGTCATGTGCATGTTCACGCGATGATCACGGCGCGAGACGATGTCGGCAAGCCATTGCGGCTCACGAAGCCGGAACTTCTTGCATGGCGAGAGCGGTTCGCAGCGAAGGCGCGGACGCATGGCATTGCCATGGTTGTCACACGCCGCGCCGATGTTGCGGCGACGCGGCCCTATAGCCACGCACAGGCTGGCGCTTATGAGCGCGGCCGGGCCGATCCACGCTATCTGAAATCCAGCACCATCAATCAGCGGGTCGAGCGTAAGCGGGCAGGCATCGCCGATCGCGCAACGCTCGCCAACGGCAATCTTGCCCTTGCCTCGAGGTGGTGGGCGACGGCCCACGCGCTGAAGCAGGCTGGGGCGAAACAGTCAGTCATCGCTGCAGCGAATCGTTTCGCAGCGGCGGCAGCAGGTCATGCTCACAAGGGCGGTGCCCACCCTGCCAAAGGATTTGTCCTTCTCCGGCTCGCGATGGAGCAGCCGTGGGATCAGCGGAAGGTGGCTGCAGTGATCCAGAGCGCCACCGGCGCCGGGCGGAAATCCATGACGCTCCATGGCAGCGAGATGACAGTGTTTATGCTGACATCAGCAAGCACGAGCAAGATCGAGCGCGAGTTGACCCGCCAGCACCGGGAATTCGGCCCCGGCGCCGAGATGCGGAAGGTGTCTCGTGAAATTGAAGCTCGTCTTCTCCGGGGGGCCGGAATAAAAGCGGCCGTTACCGTAGAAGCTGCGGCCTCGGCAAAGGATGGCGCGCCGACGGCGTGGCTACAGAACTGGTTCAATGCGTATCGGCAACCGGCGCAGGCCAAACCGGCGACGCCTTCGGCCGGCTCGATGACATCACGGACAGACTTCGCACCGCACAAGGGGAATGCCATGCCACTATCGCTCGAACAGTTCAACGAGCGCGTTGCGCGCGCCAAGAAGTCTATTCATCGCCTCGAGGGGATGGTCGAAAGTGGCGCCGAGCGCCAGGCGATCGAAGAGATGCGCAAGGAAATCTCCGCGGTGTTCGAAGAACAGCGCCGGGATATTCAGATGCAGCAGATGCCATCGACCATGCGAGACGGCGGGGGAGGGGGAACGCTAACGGCGGCTCGCGGCGATGATAGTCTAGCCCTTCAGCGACCGGCGCTCGTGAATGTCGATCCTGCCATTGCCGCTCAGCAGCTGGCGATCGCCGCCGGTCGTGCCGCCCGAGCATCGCGCGAGCAGGCTGGCGCTTCCAAGAATTTGCAGGACGAACAGCGCCAGCAAATCCTACAGCAAGGCGCGCAGGAACGTCAGCGCGGCAATGACCGGGATGGCGCGGAGCGATAGGTCCCGCTTCACTCCTGCGTCAAGCCGTCGAAAACCTCCAGCAGGGCGTCGACGATGGCCTGGCCAAGCGCATTAGCCGCGGCAGCGCTCTGCTCGTAACCTGGTCGCGCACCGCCAGACAGAGGTTGCCCCCTTCCTTTGCAACTATCGCCTTTGCTCACTCTATTGCCCATTGTGCGAGATCGCTGCGATTTTCAATCGTGACAGTTTCCATCGTAGTGGCCTCGTTTACAGTTTCTTGGATCCCTGCGATAGGGTTTGGTGAGCGCATTTAGTTTTGCGTATGCGCTTGTCTCAATCGTCTCTCGCCGTTCCCTAACGGTCTGAGACGATTGGTACCATAGCGATCGGCGGACGACTGTCGTATCCAATGATCTTAAGCTGCTGTCGCGGCTGATTTCCATCCCAACAGCCGCTGCCAATGTGTCACCATGGTGCCAGAATGTCTCCCGCCCGCTTCGTTGAATCTCTTATCCTGATCCGTTGGACGCCGATCAATCTCGCCTCGGCGTTGCAATGCGAGCTTTCTTGGATTGAGGCCATGGAAACTGGAAACGAGCCGATCCCCGATGAGCTTGAAACCTGGCTGGAGGCGCTGGCTGAAATTCACGCGCAGTTGCCGCCACTCCGAAGCTTTCGCGGACGTCGATCCGAAGCATGACCACGCCCGCGGGACCGTAGGCTACCAGTCCAAATCCGGATCAATGAGGTGGGCAGGGATTTGCGCATCCGCGCTGCCGGAAGCTTGGAGCAAGGCCACGCAGCGGTCACGCTCCAGCTCGATCGCTTCAACGATCATTTTGACAGGATCCTTCTGTCCGCGCGCTAGATGCCGAGCCGCAATCGACCAGGCGGTCCGCTCCGTGCTTGTGCGAAAAAGACGAATTTCCGGATCCAACCGCTTCTCCTCGGCGACATGGGCCGGGACAATGGCAAGTTTGCCTTGCGTCAGCGTTTCGAAAAGGTTGGCCGTAGACGCTTTCGTGCGCGCATGTCCGCGCTGACAAGGGCGCTTGTTGCCGTGCGAAGCGCCGATGGTGTGATCTGGGATGTGGTTATTCAAAGGAGATCATCTCGAAACCGCCGATAATGGTGTCCTAGGTGGTGGCCGGTCCTGAGGCCTGATCGCTACGACGGTCGACCGCTTCCTCGTAGTCGGCTAAATTAGCATAGTCGAATGGGGGATATCATGAGCATGCTTGATCGCCTGTTTTCGTCGTCGAATCTGTTTATCAGCGATGGGGGCCTGGAAACCGACCTGAACTTCCACACCCGGGCAGACATGCCGCTGTTCGCCTCTTTCGTTTTGCTCGACAGCCCCGATGGACGCGAAATGCTCCGACGCTACGTGGATACTTATCTCGATTTGGCAGAGGCTGCGGGACGGAGCTTTGTACTGGGCACGCCGACCTGGCGCGCCAACGGCGGCTGGGGCCCCAAGCTCGGACTCGACGACCCTGGAATCCGGGATATCGCCGTGCTATTCAATTCGCCCGGAATCTGCGAAACGCTCATTCTTGGCGCGACCATATCCTGATTGAGGGCGTGCTTGGACCAGCCGGCGATGGCTATGCACCCGAGCAACTTCTGTCCCCCGCCGACGCAGCCCACCTGCACAGCGCCCAGCTGGAAACCTTCGCAGAGGAAGGTGTGGACATAGCGTCAGCGTTCACAATCACTCATCCCGGGGAGGCTATCGGAGTGGTCAACTGCGCGCGCGGTCTCGGACTGCCATTTGCGCTCTTGACCTGCCCCTGAGAATTTCCTCCAGATTGGATTAGAGTTCGGCCCATCGAGGACGGACTTATGAAGAAGCAGCGATTTACGGAAGAGCAGATTATTGGGGTGCTGAAGGAGCAGGAGGCGGGCGTTAAGGCCGCTGATCTTTGCCGCAAGCACGGGATTTCCGAGGCGACCTTTTACAACTGGAAAGCCAAATACGGCGGCATGGAGGTGTCGGAGGCCAAACGTTTGAAGGCGCTTGAAGACGAGAATGCCAAGCTGAAGAAGTTGCTCGCCGAACAAATGCTGGATACAGCCGCACTCCGCGAGCTTCTTTCAAAAAAATGGTAGGGCATGCCGCCAAGCGCGACGCTGTCGCGCACCTGAAGGCCATCATGGGCCTTTCGGAACGGCGGGCCTGCCAGATCATATCCGCCGACCGAAAGACGATCCGCTATCAATCCTCTCGACCGACTGAGGTCGAATTGCGAACGAAGCTGCGCGATCTGGCCAATGAGCGACGACGGTTCGGCTACCGACGGCTGTTTATTCTGCTTCGGCGAGACGGAGAGGCCTCCGGTGTCAACCGCATCTACCGGCTCTATCGCGAGGAAGGTCTTTCCGTGCGCAAGCGCAAAGCCAGGCGTCGTGCTGTTGGCACGCGTACGCCGATCCTCGTCGAAGCAAAGGCGAATGCCCGCTGGTCACTGGATTTCGTCCACGATCAATTCGCCTGCGGCAGGCGCTTCCGCATCCTCAATGTGGTCGACGATGTTACGCGCGAATGCCTGGCGGCGATCCCGGACACATCGATATCAGGTCGCCGTGTCGCGAGGGAACTGACGACGCTTATCGAGCGACGAGGCAAGCCCGGCATGATTGTTTTAGACAACGGGACCGAACTGACCTCGAATGCCATCCTGGCCTGGTCGAAGGATCACAAGGTCGAGTGGCATTACATCGCGCCGGGAAGGCCAATGCAAAACGGCTATGTCGAGAGTTTCAACGGCAGGATGCGCGACGAGTTGCTCAACGAGAGCCTGTTCTTTGGACTCGATCATGCCCGCAGCGCCATTGCGGAATGGGCCGACGATTATAACAATTTCCGGCCGCACTCATCGCTCGGATACCAGACCCCGGCGGATTATGCCGGGCTCATCGCCGCAACCGGCTCCAACGCTACGCAATGTGGAAGCTTCGCGTTTCCGCCGGTTGCTCCCACCACGCCATTTGGCTTATCAAAACAGCCGAGGCTCTAATCGCAGCCGGATGAAAAATCGGTGGCAGGTCACTCTCGTTCACGGTCGAGACAGACGGGCGGTCGCCGACCGGGAGGATCTCGATTCCGCGCTCAGCGAGGTTGAAGTAGGGACCGACGGATACGCCCGTTACTACGGGATCAATTGCGCCCATCCCGACCATTTCCTTGACCAGCTACCGCCACGCTGGCTCAACCGGATTGGCTTGGTTCGACCAAATGCCTCGCGCCGTAGCCATGCAGAATTGGACGAAGCCACAGAGCTTGACGACAGTGACCCGCAGGAGTTCGGTGCACTTTGTGCTCAAATGGCAAAGCGCCTCCCGCGAGGACAAAAAGGCGAGTGTCCAAGGGGGAGGGGACACTCGCCTTTAGCTCTCAGATTAGGGGCGTTTAGGGCGCCAGCAAAGCTCTTTGTATCAATGGTTGTTCCATCGCGTCACTGATCTTTTGTCGTTAAGAAACGTTCGAGTACGTTGCGCGCTTCCCGGTCGCTATACTGGGCTTTAGTGAGTGATGCGTTTTCGACCTGTATCGACCTGTTGAGTGTCAAGCCTTTTGCCCAACAATTCCCGGCAGATGGAAGGATGCGGATCACGACCCCGCAAGTTTGAACAGCAGGGTCGTAACCAATTTCGCGGGATCTGGCTCGATGGAGGGATTGTTGTCGTGAACCTCCAGCCGAGAGGCAAACACGTCTCCATTCTCGGTGCTTTGAGCGTCCCACTGTAGACCCTTTTCTTTTGCCCATCCGACAAGCATAGCCGTTGCGTCGTAGAGGCCATCGTAGGGACCGGTATATGTCATGCTTACATAGCGACCGGCGGGAAGCACGCCGTTCACCAAGCGGCCGGATAGAGGGATAGTGGCGTCCGTCGTCATTCCCACCTCGATCTCGAGGCGTGGCATGTCAACTACGTTGAATTTGATGAATTCGATGCCGTCAGGTTCAACGCCGGCTTGCCCGAACGCCTCGAACAGCTCTTCGAAGGCTGGGTGTACTTCCTGGCCAAATGGAATAACCACCGGTAGCCGGACCGCAACATAGCTCTTAGGCCCCCACTCAATAGTTTCTGGCATCGTCAGCATGATGGTCTCCTTTCGTCAGCTAAGGACGAAGGAATGCCTTCTGATCCGACACGAGCGCCGAATTTATCTCATGTCACCTTGGTGCCATTTGGAGCAGTAGCGCACAATTTGAATTTGGCCTGCATCTTTTCGTCTGTCTGTGCGTTTCGTCGCATCAAGAATGGGGAAATACGGTCAACGGGCCATATCTTTGTCGATACGAGAGCTATCGAAGCAGCGCTGATGGGCGATGGCAGCAACGCCGATCGCGCATTCGTAGGGTTCAAGACTGAAAAGGCGAACCTCTGGCGCCGGCAGACCGGGAACGATGCCGGCGGCGACATCCCGGCGGAGGTCATCGATAATGAGGGAGAGAACTGGGCCTAGCGCGCCGCCGAGGAAGATCGTCGAAGGGTTGAAGATGTTGGCAAGGCTGACAATGCCCAGCGAAAGCCATCCCGCAAGATCGGTCACGGAAGCGACCGCAGCGGGCTCGCCGGAACTGAAACGGTCGGCCACCTCCGCAGACAGCGCCTCGAACTGCTTCTCTTCGAGGCTGTCCGTTCCCCAATAGGATCGCGCCAGCGCGTCGAGTCCGACACGGCTTTCAAGGCAGCCGCGGTGTCCGCAGCTGCAAACGGCGCCATCGCGGGCGATGCGCATGTGGCCAAGTTCGCCGGTGGCGCCGCTCGCCCCGCGCAGGAGCCGGCCGTTCACCACCGCCGCTCCGCCACACCCCCGGCCTATCACGAGGAAGACGGAGCAGCCGGTCTGGAGTTCGGGCATGGTGTAGACGGAACCGAACGCTGCAGCGCCGGCGTCGTTTTCCACGAAACAGGCCCGGCCAACGGCGGCCTGCAAGGGTGTCAGGAGATCGACACCCTTCCAGCCAAGGATCGGCAGGTTGATGACAAAACCTTCCAGATTGACCACGCCAGGCACCGTGACACCGACGCTCTGAACGCGGCCGGAATAACGAAGATCGCGTTCCAGCATAGCCACATGCGCGGCGATCGCATCCACGACCTCTTCCGGCGTGATCGTGCGACTGACATGCACATCGGACGTGGCAACGCTGTTTGCCGTCAGATCGAGAAGTGCATAGCGCAAAATGCCGACGCCGATCTCGACGCCGAGAAAATAGACGGCACTTGGATTGAGCGCGAGCGCGACGCCCGGCCGCCCGGCATCACGCGCTGTCCCCGGCGTTTTTGCTTCAGGCTGCACCTCGCGCACCAGTCCGCGCAGAGTGAGCCCGTTGACGAGGCGCGTCACCGAGGCCGGTGTCACCTCGAGATGACGGGCGATATCGGCTCGGCTCGCCGAACCGCACAGCCGCAGGAAACGAAGGATCTGGCGCTCGTTGACTTCCTTGGCAAGCGTCTGGTCCGCCATGTCGAAATTCACCGTCTTTCATTTTTTGCGATCCGTATCCGATGTCTGGAATCATTTATGTCTTTTGTAAAAAAATGTCATTTCGTTTTGGGTGAAATTCTTGGGCTCTCGTTTGGTATTCACGGGAGGAATGCGCGAAAGTCGGGCCTTAAACCCATCACGTCAGCTTTGCTGACGTAAATTCCCTGTTGGAATGCAAAAGACATTCATCGTTGACAAAGCCAAATGTGTTCTATTTCTTACTTTAAGAAATATATTTATCCAGGCTCAGGGAGGAGGTTGGATGAGCAAGCTTGCCAGTCTCGAGAACATTGTCATGGAGTTCGGCGCTATCCGCGCACTCGACGGCGTGTCGATCGACATCAACCGCGGCGAAGTGCTCGGCTTGATGGGGGACAACGGCGCGGGCAAGTCGACCCTGGTGAAAGCCATTGCCGGAAACTTCCAGCCGACCTCCGGCCGCTACGTTTTCGAGGATCAGGATGTTCGTTTCTCGGGCCCTGCCGATGCCCGCCGGCACGGTATCGAGGTCGTCTACCAGGACCTGGCACTCTGCAACAACCTTACGGCCGCAGCCAATGTCTTCCTAGGCCGCGAGCCGATGCGGCAGGTCGGGCCGTTCCGGGTGCTCGACAAGAAGCTGATGAACACGCGCTCGGCGGAAATCTTCCGCGAGCTGAAATCGGAGACGCGGCCGGCCGATCTCGTCGATCGCATGTCCGGCGGTCAGCGGCAGGCCGTGGCGATCGCCCGCACGCGGCTTTCCAACTCCAAGCTGGTGCTGATGGACGAGCCGACCGCCGCCATCAGCGTACGGCAGGTGGCCGAGGTGCTGGCGCTGATCCGGCGGATGAAGGAACAGGGCCTCTCGGTCATCCTCATCAGTCACCGCATGCCCGATGTCTTCGACGTCTGCGATCGTGTCGTGGTCATGCGGCGCGGCCGCAAGGTCGCCGACAAGCCGATAAACCAATCCAGCCCGGAGGAGGTCACCGGTCTCATCACCGGTGCCATCCAGGCCGCCTGAGAAGGGAGGAAACCATGTCCCAGCAAGACGTCCCCGACATGAATGTCGACCTCCTGAAGCGCCACGACCGATCGCTTCTGCGCCGGCTGATGCTCACGCAGGAAATGTGGATCGCGATTGCCATCGTCGTGCTCGGCTTGGCCGTCTCTATGATCTCCGGCAAGTTCGCCACGTCCGGCAACCTCATGAACGTGCTGCAAAATGCCTGCTTTATCGGCCTGATGGCGCTCGGCATGACCCCGGTGCTGATCAGCGGCGGCATCGATATTTCCGTCGGTTCGATCCTGGGGTTGAGCGGCGTGACGCTCGGCATCCTGCTGAATGCCGGCGCGCCCTTGCCGGTCGGCATCGCCGGAACGCTTGCCGTCGGTCTCGTTTTCGGCGGGCTCAACGGCGCCGTCATCACGCTCGCCAAGTTGCCCCCCTTTATCGTGACACTGGCGACGCTGTCGATCGGACGCAGCCTTGCGCTCGTCGTCAGCGACAATCAGGTGTTTTACGAGTTCGGCACAGCGACGGAATCGATCCTGGCGCTCGGTGGCGGCTACACGCTTGGCATTCCCAATGTCGTCTATGCGCTCGTGGTCTTCGTCATCCTGCTGCATTGCCTCCTGACTATGACACGCTGGGGCCGCTACATCTTCGCGATCGGCGGCAACGAGAGCGCTGCGCGTCTCGCGGGCATCTCGGTCGATGCGATCAAAATCTCCGCCTATGCCTTCAGTGGCCTGATGGCCGCCGTCAGTGCGATTTTCCTCGTCGGCTGGCTGGGTGCCGTCACGAACGCCATCGGCACGGGCTACGAATTGCAGACGATCGCCTCGACGGTCATCGGCGGCGCGTCCCTGACGGGCGGTTTCGGCACGGCACTGGGTGCAGCGATCGGCTCCATCCTGATCGAGGTGATCCGCAACGCGCTGCTGATCGCAGGCGTCAATCCGTTCTGGCAGGGCACGTTCGTCGGCGGCTTCATTCTCGCTGCGGTGCTTCTCGAACGCATCCGGTCGCTGCGCCGCTGACGGCCGCGTCCGCACAGTCAGGGCGCGGGGGAGGAGTGCCGCCGCGCCGTGAAATGCAATGTCTTTAACAGCGAACCAAGGAGGAGATACCATGTCGCTGTCAGGAAGCCTGAAATTCAGCCTGTCGTCCGCCGCGATCGCGCTTTGCGCCTTTGCCTCGACGGCCAATGCCGCAGACCGGGAATTCGCGCTGGTCTTCAAGGTGCTCAACAACGCCTTCAGCCCGCCGATCGACGCCGGCTGCAAGGAAGCCGCCAAAAAACTCGGCGACGTCACCTGCACCTATATCGGCCCGACGGAATATGACGAAGCCAAGCAGGTGCAGCTTGCGCAGGACATGATCACCCGCGGGGTCGACGGGCTCGGCATTTCCGCCGGCAACCCGAAGGCGATGGCCCGCATCCTCAAGATGGCGAACGACAAGGGTATCCCGGTCGTCACCTTCGACACCGACGTATTGCCCGAAGACGCGGGCCTGCGCGCCACCTATATCGGCACGGACAACTACTCCTTCGGCGTGGAACTCGCCAAGAAGGTTCTGGAGAACAAGAAGGAAGGCGGCACGGTCTGCATCCAATCCGGTGCGCCGGCCTCTGAAAACCTGAAGGCCCGCGTCCAGGGGATCCGCGACACGCTCGCCGGCGCCTCGAAGGACCAGCCGGTGGAAGCACTCACCGGCCAGAACGGTTGGACCGAGCCGGCCGGTTGCCCGGTCTACAACAACGACGATATCGCGCTTGCGGCCCAGCAGGTTCGCGACGTCATGACCAACCATCCGGACCTCTCCGCCTTCGTCGCCGTGGGCGGTTGGGCGCAGTATGCGCCGCAGGCCTACAAGCAGGCGATGGAGCCGCTGAAGGAACGCCTCGACAAGAAGGATCTCGTCGTGGTCTTCGGTGACAACTTCGGTCCGCAGCTTCCGCTGCTCGCCGAAGGCCTCAGCCACTACAATATCGGCCAGCGTCCCTACGACATGGGCTACGAGACCATCATCGCCCTCGACAAGCTGACCAAGGGCGAAAAGCTTGAGCCGTTCATCCAGACGGGCACCGAGACCTGCACCCCGGCCGATGCGCTGACCACCTGCGGCAAGGTCGCCGCCAAGTAACACCGTCACCAGAGAGACGGGCCGGCGGAAAACGTCGGCCTGTCTCATTCCAGACAGGGCAGGGACATGAGAACGCTGAAACTGGGTATGGTCGGCGGCGGGAATGGTGCGTTCTTCGGCGCCGCCCACCGTGCCGCCGCTGCGATGACGGGACGCTTTTCGATGGTCGCGGGCGCCCTTTCGAGCGATCCGGTTCGCGCGCGCCAAAGCGGGCGCGATCTTGGTCTCGCCCCGGAACGTTGCTATGAGGATTTCACGACGATGGCGAAGCACGAGGCAGCCGACAACGGCATCGACCTCGTCGCCGTGGTGACGCCGAACCATTTGCACGCGCCCGCCTGCCGCGCTTTCCTCGATGCCGGCATCAACATTCTCTGCGACAAGCCGCTGACCGCCACGCTGGATGAGGCGCTGGCACTCCAGGCGGCGACAGAGGACAGTTCCTCTCTTTTCGGTGTCGCCTACACCAATGCCGGCTTCGACATGGTGCGCGAAGCGCGCGCCATGGTGGCGGCCGGGGAAATCGGCGCGGTGCGCCTGGTCCGCGTCGTCTTTCCGCAGGAATGGCTGGCGACCGCGGCCGAGGCGACCGGCAACAAGCAGGCCGAATGGCGCACCGATCCGGCAAGAAGCGGTGCAGGCAGCATCGGCGATATCGGTACCCACGCCTTCCACCTTGCAGAATTTATAACGGGCCTTTCGGCGACCGCCCTTTCGGCCGAAGTCGATACCTTCGTTCCCGGCCGCCGCGTCGATGACAACGTGATGGCGAAGCTGCGCTTTGCCGGCGGCGCCAAGGGGTTGCTCTGGGCAAGCCAGGTGGCAATCGGCGAGACCAACGGGCTGAGGATCGATGTACATGGCGACAAGGGCTCGCTCGGCTGGACGGTCGAGGCGGCGAACCGGCTGACATTCGCGCCGCTCGGCGGCCGGCGCATGGTGATCGACCGGGCCTCGCACGGAACGGCTTTCAAGGGAACGATGCCGCCCGGCCATCCCCAAGGGTTCATCGAGGCGTTGGCGCGGCTCTATCTCGACATGGCCGACCAGATCGACGCGCGTCGCGCTGGCCGTGCTCCGGCGGCAGATGCCCTGCTGTTACCAGGTATCCGCGACGGCGTGCGCGGCTTGCGTTTCGTCGATGCTGCCCTTCGCTCGGGCGCTGAAGAAGGCCGCTGGACAGACATCTGAAGGAAATCGTTCATGACCACACCCTTCCGCACCTTCATCATGGCACATCCGCGCCTCGTGGAAGATGTCTTCACGGACGCCCATCTTGCGCGGCTCCGTGCGCTTGGCGACGTCGTCATCCACGAGGGCGATGTGCTGACGGATGAGGACTTCGAACGACACGTTGCGCCGGCCGATATCGCGATGGGCATTTTCGACATGCCGGCGGAGCGGCTGGCACGGTGCCAAAATCTCAAGGCCCTCGTCAATAGCGAGGGAAACTTCCTGCCCAATATCGACTACCGCCATTGTTTCGAGCATGGCATCCGCGTGCTGTCGGCGAGCCATGTCTTTGCCGAACCGGTCGCCGAAATCGGGCTGGCCATGGCGATAGACCTCGGTCGCGGCATTACCGAGGCCGACCGGCTGATGCGGGAAGGCAAGGAAGAGTACGGATTTGCGGCCAACCGCGACGCGCGACCGTTGATGCGTGCCCGGGTCGGGCTGATCGGCTTCGGCGATCTTGCCCGCGCGTTGCTGCCCTTGCTTAAACCGTTCACCTCGACCATCGATGTCTACGATCCTTGGGTGCCGGCCCTCCTGATCGAAGGGGCCGGCTGCCGGACGGTAGCACTGAAGACCGTCCTTGCCGAGAGCGATTTCGTCTTCGTGCTCGCCGGCGTTACCTCCGAAAATGCCGGTTTCCTCGACAAGCGTGCATTCGAATCCATGAAACAGGGGGCGTGTCTGCTGCTTCTGAGCCGTGCGGCGGTCGTCAACTTTCCCGACATGCTGGAGGCGGCTGCTTCCGGCCGGATCCGGGTCGCGACCGATGTCTTTCCCGTCGAACCGGTCGCGGCCGACGATCCGGTGCGCCGGACGCCGAACATCATTCTTTCGCCCCATCAGGCCGGCGCCATGGAATCGACGCTGAACGCCATGGGCGCGTCGATCACCGCCGATATCGAACTGATCGCCCGCGGTCTTCCGCCCGCCGTTTGCAAGGTGGCGCAGCCGGAGACCGCCATGCGCTTCCGCAGCATGCCTGTGTCGAAAAGTTGAAGAACACGGGACCGGTCTTGAAAGCACCGTCCACCACGGAAAGGACAATGGAGATGAACGAGGGCAAGCCGCTGCTGAAGGTCGGAATTCTCGGTTGCGGGCCGATCTCGCAGGCCGGTCATTTCGAAAGCGCCGTGAAGGCGCGCAACGCCGAGCTTTACGCCATCTGCGACGTTGCGGACGATCTGCGTACCCGCATGGCCGCGACCCATGCGCCGAGGAAGGCTTTCTCCGACTACGATGCGATGCTGGCCGACCCGGATGTCGATGCGGTCATCATCGCGACGGCGGACGCCTTCCACGTCGCTGCCGCCGCACGCGCGCTCGAGGCCGGCAAGCATGTGCTCTGCGAAAAGCCGCTCGGCATGACCGTCGAGGAGGTCGAAGGCCTGCGGTCCGTCGTCGAGAAGAGCGGCATGGTTTTCCAGGTCGGCCATATGAAGCGCTACGACGCCGGCCTTCAGAGCGCCAAGAGCTTCATCGACACGGAAATGGGCGAGATGCTCGCGCTGAAGGCCTGGTATTGCGATTCCACCCATCGCTATGCCGTAACCGATGCGGTGCAGCCCTACATGATCCGCAGCGCCAATGCGAAGAAGCCGTCGCGAAATCCGAAGGCCGATCTCGAGCAGTACTTCATGCTCGCCCATGGCAGCCACCTGTTAGACACCGCCCGCTATTTCGCCGGTCCCATCCTCGCCGTCGATGCGCGGCTGCGCCAGCGGTTCGGCGCGTACTGCTGGTTCATCGACGTCGAGTTCGAAAACGGCGCCATGGGCCATCTGGATCTGACGGTTGCCGTGCGCATGGACTGGCACGAAGGCTTTCAGATCTACGGCGAGTACGGCAGCATTCTCGGCAAGACCTATAATCCCTGGCTGTTCAAGAGCAGCGAGGTGGACATCTTCAGCGAAAAGACCGGGGCGACCAGCCGCGTGCTGGGAGCGGACGGCCATTTCTATCGGCGCCAGCTGGAGGGCTTTGCGGATACGATTCTCGATGGCGGGCCGATGACCGGCGCGGGCATCGACGACGGTATCGCCTCGGTGCGCGGCATGGCGGCGGTGATGCAGTCGGTTCGCACAAAGGCGCCGGTCAAGCTCGCCGACGCGGATGGGAGCGTGTGATGCGCACCGGTATCTTCGCCAAGACTTTCGCAGGCACGACGCCGGACGTCGTGCTCGCCGCCGCGCGCGATGCCGGCTACGCGTCGGTGCAATACAATTTCGCCTGCTCGGGTCTTGGGGCCTTGCCGGAGACGATCCCAGGCGCTGCCGTCGCGGCGATCCGTGATGCATCGGAACGAGCCGGCGTCGCCGTCGCGGCGTTCTCCGCCACCTACAACATGATCCACCCGGATATCGCCGTGCGAGAGGCTGGCCGGCGCAGCTTTGCCGCGATTGCCGCAGTGGCACGCGCGGCAGGTTCGACCCTTCTGACCGTGTGCACGGGAAGCCGGGATGCCGCCGACCAGTGGCGCGACCATCCGGACAATCAGGGGACCGAGGCCTGGCAGGATATGATCGCCGAGTTCGACCATCTGCTCGCCATCGCGGAACGGCACGACATCTTCATCGGCGTCGAGCCGGAGCTTGCCAATGTCATCAACTCTGCTGAAAAGGCGCGGCGGCTGATCGACACAATGGCGAGCGAGCGCATCCGCATCGTGCTGGATCCGGCCAATCTCTTCGAGAACGAGGATGCCGAAACGCGCGGCCGCATCATCGACGCGTCCATTGACCTGCTGAAAGACCGGATCGCCATCGCGCACGCCAAGGATCGCAATGCCGACGGCTCCTTCGCCACCGCGGGCAGGGGCGTCATCGATTATCTGCGCTACGTGGCCTCGCTGAAGCGGGCAGGTTTCGACGGGGACGTGATCACCCACGGGCTCTCGGCAGCGCAAGCGCCGGGCGTCGCTGCCTTCCTTGCGCCCCTGATCGACCCGGAGGGCCGTAGCGCATGAAACCGATCCGCCATCACGTCGAAGGAGCGAGCCTCGCGGTCTACGAGGAAGGCGAGGGCATGCCCTTCGTTTTCCAGCACGGTCTTTGCGGTGATCAGGTTCAGCCGGGCCAGGTCTTTCCAGCCGCTGCCGGCTTCAGGCGCATCACCGTCGAATGCCGCGGCCACGGCGCCTCGGATGCCGGTCCGAAGGCCGCCTTCTCGATCGCCACCTTCGCCGACGACATTGCCCATTATCTTGCAGTAGAGGGTAGCGGACGAGCCGTGGTGGGCGGAATCTCGATGGGCGCAGCGATCGCGCTGCGGCTTGCCGTCCGTCGGCCCGAACTGGTTCGGGCGCTCGTGATTGCCCGTCCCGCCTGGATTTGTGCCGCCAGCCCGGAAAACATGGCGCCGAACCGCATTGCCGGCGAACTTCTGGACCGCCATCCGCCGCAGGAGGCGCGCCGGCAGTATGAGGCCTTGCCCTTGGCGGAAGATCTGAAGCGGGACGCACCGGACAATCTTGCCTCGATCCGCGGCTTCTTCACGCGCGAACCGATCGACGTCACCGCGGCGCTGCTCCGGGCGATCTCGATGGACGGCCCTGACGTCACTGCGGCGGAGGTCTCTGCCATCGCCGTGCCGACGCTCGTGATCGGCCATGGGCGCGACTTCGTTCATCCGCTCGGTCATGCCCGGTCGATTGCCGCGATGATCCCGGGCGCTCGACTGGTGGAGATCACGCCGAAAGTGGACGATGCCGACGCCTATCGCGCCGATTTTCGCGCCGCCCTGTCGGCCTTCCTCAAGGAGCTCTGAGATGCGGCCGTTTTCCGAACGGCTCGAACCATTGCAGGGGGACCGGCTGATGGCCGAGGCCGTCGTCATGCGGTCGCTTGGCTTCGAGGGGAGAGGTTCGTATGAATGACGATTTCACCATCGGCCTCGATCTTGGCGGCACGCAGGTTCGCGCCGCGCTGGTGCGCGCCGGAAAGGTTCTGGCGCGCACGGCGGCGCGCACGGATCTCAGCGGCCCGGACGAGGTGATGCGGCAGTTCGGTGCGCTTGTCGCGGAGGTATCGCAGGTGGCAGGCAGCGCGCCGGTCCGCGCGATCGGTATGTGCACCCCGGGGCCGCTCGACACCGTGAGCGGCGTTATCGACCATATTCCGACCCTTCCCGGCTGGGAGCAGTTCCCCCTGCGCGACCGCCTGTCGGAGATTTTCGGCCTTCCCGCCATCGTTGAGAACGATGGCATCGCGGCCGCCTTCGGCGAATGGCAATACGGGGCTGCGCGCGGGCTGGATCACATGGTCTATGTCACGGTCAGCACCGGCATCGGTGGCGGTGTTGTTGTCGACGGCCGGCTGATGCACGGCGCGCGGGGAATGGGCGGCCATCTCGGGCACTTCACGCTGGTTGCGGAAGGACCCGTATGCTCCTGCGGGCGCGTCGGTTGCTTCGAGGCGGTTGCTGCCGGTACGGCTTTCGGCAAGCGGGTCCGCGCGGCGGCAAGCGGAAACCCCGCCTCCTATCTTGGCAAGATGGCCGAGCACGAGACGATCGAGGGCCGTCACGCGGTGGAGGGCGCGCGGGCGGGCGATGCCGCCTGCCTTGCCCTCGTCGCCGAAGAGGCCGATTGGCTCGGCTCCGGTTTCGCCAGCCTGCTGCACCTCTACAGCCCGCAGATGATCGTCATGGGCGGTGGCGTTTCCGTCGCTTTCGATCTGCTCGAACCCGGCATTCGCGCACGCATCCGCCGAGACGCCATGGCTCCCTTTCGAGAGGTTCCTGTCGTGCCTGCAAGACTTGGCGACGACGCGGGCCTCGTCGGGGTGGCCGATCTGGCCATTATCCGGCAGAGGTGAGAAGCCGGCCAACTCAACCAGCTAAAGGTCGCAGAGGGCAATTTCCGCTGTAGAACTCTGCGCAAGAACACCTACCCGGTCAATGTCTGGACATTCCATCCGATGGCAAGATAGACGACATTGCTGGATCGGGCCGATATTTGGCTCGGTTGGCGGCGGTGGGAATAGTGGCGATAACGATCAAAGACATTGCAAGGCGCGCTGGGGTCTCGACTGCGACAGTATCGAAGGTCCTGAACCGGAAGGATTAGGTATTCGGGGAAGAGTACCGCCCGATCATCGGCGGGCCACGGCTGGTTCAGCGAGACAGCACTGCGATTTGTCCCTAGCCATTGCATAGCACCTCCGTGGTTGCACGGAGACATCACGCAATCCTGTTGAGGCCAGCCTTGGAAGCAAGTTGGCCTCCGTCGCGGATATTCCGGAGAGTTGCGGGGATAAGGTCAGCCTATGGTCGAAATCCACCCTAAGCATATCGGATCGCTGTTGGTTTCAGTCGCTGCCTTCACCGGAGTGCCTGTTCAAATTCCGCTCAGGCTTCTCAATAAAAGCATAGACTTCATCCCTCCCGGCCATTGCCGTTCCGGCGCCTTTTTGGGTTACGGCGAGCGCGCCGTAGGCGTTGGCGAGGCGGCAGCAGTCGGGAGCGGAAAGGCCAGTGACGCGGCCGTGGATGTGACCGGCGGCAAAGGCGTCGCCCGCCCCGATCGTATCGACCACGTCCACGCGGAACCAGGGTGCGCTCGCGCTTTTTTCGATCTCATGAAGGCGGGATGCTGGTTCGCCAGATCCTTTGACGGCCACGCGCCGGACGCCGCTTTTCAGCAGCATGGCTACGAGGTTTTCCTCGTCTGTTTCCTCCGTCTGTTCCAGAAGCCCGGGGAGATCGGCGCTGCCGAGCAGGATCGTGTCGATCCTCGGGAGGAGGGCCCTTACCTGTGCTGCAATGCCCGCAACCACGCCGCCGGGAATGTCGAGGGTAACGGGGATGTCAGCGTCGACGGCGAGGTCTATGGCGGTGAGGGCGGCCTCCGTCTGGCGTGGCTGGAGCAGGGCGTAGCCGGAAAGATGGAACAGGGCGGCGCCCGCAAAGGCTGCCGGATCGACATCCGTGGCCGACAGGCGCGCATTGGCGCCGCGATAGGCGAACATGGTGCGCTCGCCGGTGGGGCTGACGGTGATGACGTTGATCTGCGTCGGTTCGCGATCGTCGCGGCCGATCCAGCGGGTGGAGATGCCGGTGGCGGCAAGCTCCGACAATGCCTCGCGCCCCCAGGAATCGATTCCTACCCGACCGATCAGGCGGCAGTCATGCCCGGCCTTGGCGAGCGCGATGGCGGTGTTCGTCGCCGAGCCGCCGATCATCGCCGTCTGGCCGGTGGCGATGGCCTCGCCACCCTCGCCTGGATAGGCGGGGATGGCGAGCACGAGGTCGATGTTGATATCGCCGAGAAGGACGATGACGGCCATGTCCGCCGCCTCAGAGGTCGACGTGCATGAGGGCGATGGCCTGGTCGACGTCGGCAATGATATCGTTGATATGCTCGATGCCGACCGAGAAGCGCACGAGGCCGTCGACGACGCCCATCGCCTCGCGTTCCTGGCTCGGAATGTCGAGGAAGGCCATGGTGGCGGGTACCTGCGTGGTGGTGCGAAGACCCCCGAGGCTTGCCGCGAACGAGCAGAGCTGCAGGCGCTTCAGCAAGCGCACGCCACAGGCCTCGTCATCGACCTGGAAAGACAGCATGGCGCCGCCGCCGATGAGCTGTTCGGAGGCCGAGGCGTAGTTCGGATGCGAGGGCAGGCCGGGATAGAACACCCGCTTGACCGCAGGGTGGGCCTCCAGGTGCTTGGCGAGCGCCATCGCGTTGGCACACTGCTTTTCGAGGCGCAGCGCCAGCGTCTGCGCGCCGCGCAGCAGCAGCCAGGCATTGAAGGGCGAGAGCGGCGCGCCGAGCTTGTTCAGCGTGTTCCAGCGTACATCCTCCAGCCAGTCCTTCGGCAGGAGATCGGACTTCAGCGTGATGACGCCGCCAACGGCATCGTTGTGGCCGCCGATGAACTTCGTCGCGCTTTCCACCACGACGTCGACGCCGAAATCATGGGGGCGGCAGACCGCGGGCGAGGCAAAGGTGTTGTCGCAGATGACGACGATGCCGCGGGCATGGGCGATCTCGACCAGCTTCCTCAGCGGCGGCACTTTCATCGTCGGATTGGCGATGGCCTCGACGTAGAGAATCTTCGTTTCGGGTGTGAAGGCGTTTTCGACCGCGCGCACGTCCGAGCAATCGACGAGGCTGACCTTCAGGCCGAAATCCTGGGCGCGGTGGTCGAAGAATTCATGAGTCGAGGAATAGGTTGTGAGGTCGGCGACGATGTGGTCCCCCGCCTTCATGATGCCGAAGAGGGCGTGCGAGATGGCGGCCATGCCGGAGGCGGTGGCAAGGCAGGCGGTGCCGCCCGTCAGCTGCGCGATATGCTCTTCGAGCTTGTATTCCGTCGGGTTGCCGCAGCGCGAGTAGATGTTCACTTCCTTGCGGGCGCCGGCAACGATCTGGTCGTAGATGTCGCCGCCATACTGGAAGTTCGCCGACATGTAGATCGGATAGCTGATCGACTGGGAATGCTCCTCCGGCTCGTAGAACACGGCGCGGCTGGCGAATTCGAGGGCTTTGGACGGCGTGTCGGACATGGGCATTTCTCCTGAAAAATCATTCCTTCACGGCGCCACCGATGAGCGCGGCCGTGATCTGGCGTTCGAAGAAGACGAAGAGGATAAGGGGCGCGATGGCCGCCATCAGGATCGCCGCGAGCATGACCGGATAGTTGGTGACATGCTCGCCGACGAAATCGGTCAGGCCGACCGGCAGCGTCTTGCGGGCGGGATTGTTGATGAAGACGACGGGGAACAGGAAGTCGTTCCACACCCAGATCATGTTGAGGATGCCGACGGTGAACATGGCGGGCCGGGCGATCGGCAGGGCGATGGTGCGGAAGATCATCCATTCGGAGGCGCCGTCGACGCGTCCGGCATCGAAGAGTTCGCGCGGCAGCGTGTTGAAGAAGGCCTGCATGATGAAGATCGAGACGGGCACATTGAAGGCGGCGGTCGGCAGGATGACGCCGAGATGCGTATCGAGCAGGCCGGCGGTGCGCAGCATCACGACCAGCGGCACCAGTGCAACATAGGCGGGGATGGCCATGGCCGCCGTCAGCGACAGCTCCACCGCCGGCATCCAGCGCGGGCGGTAGATCGCGAGCGCATAGCCGGCGAGCGTGGAGACCAGTACGGTGATGACGGTCGCGCCGGCCATGATGATCAGAGAATTGATCGCATAGCCACCGAGCGCACCGCCGCTCCAGGCGCCCACATAGGCGTCGAAGTTCAGGCGTGTCGGGAAGGACCAGACGGAGCGCATGAACTCCTTGTTGGTCTTGAAGGTGCTGTAGATCATCCAGACGAAGGGGAAGATCACCATCAGCACATGCAGCGTGAGGAGGGCGAGCACGACGATGCTCGTGCGGTTCCAGCGGCGGACGGTGGCGCTCATGCGTCCTCCTTGCGGCGCAGAAACCGGAAGACGACCCAGGCGGCAAGTGCGGTCAGCACCATCTGCACGAAGCCGATGGTGGCGGCGTAGCCCATCTGGAAGCTGCCGAAGCCCATCTTGTAGAGATAGGTGGAGACGACTTCGCTAGCGTGGCTCGGCCCGCCATTGGTCAGCACGAAGACCAGCGAGAAGGTTTTGAGCGAACCGATGATGGCGAGCAGTGAATTGGCGCGCACGGCGTCCCAGACCATCGGCACGGTGATCGAGAAGAATTTTCGGAAGTCGCCCGCGCCGTCGAGTTCGGCGGCCTCATAGACGCTTTCCGGCACGCTGCGCACGGCGGCGGTGAAGAGCAGGACGTAGAGACCGAGATAGGTGAAGCTCATCACCACGACGACGGCGAGGAAGGCGGTTTCGGATTCGCCGAGCCAGCCGCGCTTGAGACTATCGAGGCCGACGGCCTTCAGCGCGGCGTTCACCAGCCCGAAATAGGGGTTGTACATGAAGCGCCAGAGCAGGCCGATGCAGATCTCGCTGACCATCACCGGCACGAGATAGAAGAACAGGAAGATGCGGCTGAAGGCCGGCACGATGCGCACCAGGCAATAGGCGATGGCAAGCGCGAGGAAGACCTGGAAGACGATGGCCGAGAGGGCGACCAGGAGATTGCGGCCGAGCGAGGCCCAGAAGACCGGATCGGCGGCAAGCTTCAGGAAATTGCCGGCGCCGATGAAGAGCGGGGCGGACGCGCCGTCCCATTCGAACATCGACAGCCAGCCGGCATAGACGACCGGATAGGCGACGAAGGCGAAGACGAAGATCAGGGCCGGCGCCAGGAAGAGCAGCGTCGCCCGACTGTGTCTTTTCGCTAGGCCGATGTCCGTGCTCATGATCCCGCCCGGGCGTTTGGAATTTTTCGCAGCCGCCGGCGAACCGGCGGCTGCGGCCTTGGGAGATTTACTTGTTGTCCTTTAGCGCGCCTTCGAGGCGCTTGGCAGCGTCGGCCGGTGTCACGGACCCATCCAGCACACCCTGGAGCGCGGTGTAATAGGTGTTGGTGGCTGCCGGCGGCATCGCCGTGTCGTAGAAGGAATCGAGATGCCCGGCGGCATTCATCAGGTCGTTGCTGATGCCGTAGAGCACGGGGCCGGCGGCAGCTTCCGTGGTGGCGCCTTTCACGGTCACCATCGTCTTGCGCAGCTCGACATATTTGGTCATCACCTCGGGCGAGGAGAGGAACTTCAGGAGCGTCACCGCATCGGCCTTGTTCTCGGTTTTTTCAGAAATGCCGAAGGAGGCGGCAACGCCCGCCAGCACGTCGGTCTGGTCGCCAGCGCCGCCTTCGACGGTCGGGAAGGCGAAGGTGCCGAGCTCGAAGCCCTCGGGTGCATCGGACGAAGCGCCGATCTGCCAGGTGCCGTTGAGCAGGATCGCGGCCTGGCCGTTCAGGAAGAGCATGTTGGCTTCCTGGTCGCTCATGCCATTGAAGCCGGTCGGGAAGTATTCGTTCTTGGCGATCTCGGCGACTTTTTCGAAGGCCTTTTCGCCTTCCGCGCCGAGCGTGGCATCGGCATCGCCATTGACGAAGGAGGCGACGACGCCCGAGCCCTTCAGGCGCATTTCCATGTACTGGAACCAGAAGGTCGCCGGCCAGGAATCCTTGTTGCCGAGCGCGAAGGGCACGATGCCGTCGGCCTTGATCTTCTCGGCGAGCGCCATCAGCTCGTCGTAGGTCTTGGGAGCCGTCCAACCCTTTTCTGCAAACAGCGCCTTGTCGTACCAGAACACGACGGAATCGACGTCGACAGGCACGGCATAAGTGTGGCCGTCCTTGCTGGTCTGGGCGATGGCGCTCTCCAGGAAGCTCTCGCGCCAGCCGTCCTTGGCGAGGTCCTGGTCGAGAGCATACATCTGGCCGCCCTTGACGAAGGCATTCAGGAAGCCGCCGGGCAGGGTGTAGAAGACGTCGGGCGGATTGCCGGAGGCCATCGCGGTGTTCAGCTTGGTCTTGTAGGCCGACTGTTCGGCGGCGACGACATCAAGCGTGATGTCGGGATGCTTCTTGGCGAAGGCATCCAGCGCGAAGTTGATGAAATCGACCTTGTCCTGCTGCCCGGCATAGGCATGCCAGAAAGTAAGCTCACCGGCGGTTGCCGGGAATGCCGCCAGTGCCAAGGATGCGCCTGCAATGAGAAGACGTTTCAGCTTCACGATTTCCTCCCCGAAAAGCGTATGCAGCCCCTCCGGCCGCATCCATGTAGTGATGCCACATCAAAAATGTCATGTCTATAGTGACACCACAACATAGCCATGCTAGCTTCGTTTACGAAAGCGTTCGCTAGCGAGAGAACCGTTCATGAATGTCGATCCGCGCGTTCCCGCAAGTCCGGCCAGCAGTCGGCTGCGCAGCGTCCTGCCGAAACTTTCAGATTCGGAGCGGCGCGTTGCACTGTGGGTTCTCGACAATGTCGAGGCGACGATCCGCAATTCCATGTCGGCCATCGCCCAGGCGACCGATGTCAGTGACACCACCGTACTGCGCATGTGTCGCACAGCCGGGTTCGAAGGGTTCACCGATCTCAAGCTCGCCTTGGCGCAGGAGCCGCGCGGCGGTCGTGCCGAGACGGCGAACGAACCGGAAACGAGCGACCTCCTGGCCGCAAACCGCCTCTTTCGCGCCGTGGCGCAGGCGATCAGCGATACGCAGGGCGTGCTGAACGAGGGGACCTTCGCCAAGGCGCTCGATCTGATCGCGGGCGCCCGGCACATCCTCGTCGGCGGCGTCGGTGGATCCGGCATCGTCGCGCAGGCCTTTTACCAGCGATGCATCCGTCTCGGGCTGCGGTGTGACGCGCCCGTCGATTCCCAGCTTCAGATCATGCATTCGGCATTGACCGGTGCGGGCGATCTTGTCGTCGTCATCTCCTATTCGGGCATTACCAGCGATCCGGTTCTCGTTCTGCAGGAGGCCCGGTCCCGCGGGGCCGCGACGCTCTGTATAACCGGCAATAGCGCCTCGCCGCTGGCACGCCTTGCCGATGTCGTGCTCGTCAGCGTCTCGCACGAACAGGGCAGCGAGCCGATGGCCGCGCAGATCGCGCAGATGGCCCTTGTCGATGCGCTCTATTCGGCGCTGGTCGCGCGCAATGCCGAGCGGGCGCAGCTCACCGAAGAGCGGATGGTCAACGCCATCCTTCCGAAATCCATCTAGTTTCCAGACACAGGTAGTGCCGTGAAAGTCCAGATTTACACAATGCAGACCGTTTCCGAGGCCCTTGCCGCTGCCGCGGCCGGCGTCGATTATCTCGGCCTGACCCCGTCCAATCGTGGTCTGCCGGGGGAGATCGACTTTGCTACGGCCCGCGAGATCGCCGATGCCCTCAAGGGCAAGGCGCAGCGTGTTGCGCTGTCGGTCGAAAGCGATCTCGGCGCCATCGCCGACATGGTGGCGGCGGTCCAGCCGGACGTGCTGCATCTTTGCGGCAATATCTCGCTGGTGACGCCCGAACAGGTGAGGGTACTGCGGGAGAAGCTCCTGCCGCTTTATCCGCAGCTGCGCATCCTGCAGGCCATTCCGATGACGGGGCCGGAGGCGCTCGACCATGCGGCGGCCTTCGAGCCCTATTCGGATCTTTTCATTCTCGATTCCGTTGCCGCCCATATCGGCGGCATCGGCGCGGCGGGTGTCACGCACGATTGGTCGCTGAGCCGCGAAATCGTCAAGCGCAGTAAGCTGCCGGTCATCCTTGCCGGCGGTCTGGGCCCGGACAATGTCGCGGCTGCCATCGCCGCCGTGCAGCCCTGGGCGGTGGATTCGCTGACCCACACCAACAAGCCGCTGCCGGAAGGCGGTTTCCGCAAGGATATCGACAAGATCGCCGCCTTCGTGAAGGCGGCAGGGGCGGCTTGAGCGCCACGGAAAGATAGAAAGGGGACATCGCTTCGCCTTTCGACCGGCCTTTCCGTCTTGACTCCGGCTGTATTTGCCCGCATCGGCATAGCGGTGCCGGTGCGGGCACCCCAATGACATTGATTACATTCCGTTGCTTCCGGCCTTGTTCTCTGTGGCGGTCGGCGCGTTGCAGACGTGTCGACATCTGGCACCATCAATAAGGGCAGCGCTGTCAGCGACAAAGACGCCGCGCCTGCTCGTAAAGCTATCGGTCGACGGTTCGTATCCGTTCAAGAGCGGGATATCTAAACTGACAAGATGTTCGTCATCGTTAATGAACGTCTTGAAATTTTGCGTCATTCTATATAGTTTGATATCAAAGTCATCACTTTTATGGAGATGATATCAATGCCGGCAGTCACCATTCGAAACCTTTCTGACGAAACACATCGTGCTCTGCGGGTGCGAGCGGCTCATCATGGCCGGAGCACCGAGGCCGAGATCCGCGACATTATTGATGCCGCTGTCCGTCCTCCTGAGCGTATAAAGCTCGGTTCTGTGCTGACTGCAATTGGTCGCGACGCCGGGCTTTCCGACAGCGATGTTGAAGCCCTGCAGAAAATTCGCGACAAGACACCTGCCGAACCGATGACCTTCGAATGATCCTGCTGGACACCAACGTTATATCCGAGCCTTGGAAACCGGTGCCTGATGAGGCAGTAATCGCCTGGTTGGACGCCCAAGCTATCGAAACGCTTTTCCTTTCCGCAATAACGATTGCTGAACTCCGCTTGGGGATCGCCGCTATGCCTTCAGGGAAACGGCAAACTATCCTTCGCGACCGCCTTGAGGGCGAAGTGCTGCCCCACTTTTCCGAGCGCATCCTGTCCTTCGACCTGGCTGCTTCTCAGTTTTATTCTGAACTGATAGCACGCGCTCGAGTATCCGGGAGAGCGATTGGCGCGGCTGATGGCTACATTGCAGCCACAGCGGCGGCAAACGGCCTCGCGATCGCCACTCGCGACACAAGCCCTTTCGAGGCTGCTAGGCTGAAAGTCATAAACCCCTGGTCCAGATAACTATAGTGTGCATGTCGGTATCATGAGTTCGGATCCCTTCAAGAGGGGGGATTTTAGGATGAAGACCGTCTGCGAGACGTTGGGTGTCGCCCGGTCGAATATCGCTGCGCGGGCCGCAGGTTCCCCTTCCAGAGCCAGAGGACGCCCACCACTCCCGGATCGGGAACTGGTCGGCAGCTATCTGTTCGGCCTATGGGCCGGCAAGCGCTTCGTGCTTCCGGTGCCGGATCTCCTCAGCGCGCCCGGCGATGCGGCGCATGACCGCGAGCCGCCGTCCTTCGGCACGGTCATGCTCGTGCTGCTGTTGCCGCTCGTGCTGATTTTCCTCAATACGGGCCTTGGAACCCTCGTGACCGCCAAGGCGGTCGACGGCGATGCGCTGTGGGTGAACATCCTGCGCATGGCCGGCCAGACGCCGGTCGCGTTGCTGATCACCGTGCTGGTCGGCATGGTGATGCTCCGCGGCGAGCGCACATTCAAGGACATGGAGAAGCTGATGGACGGGGCGCTCGGCCCGATCTGCGGCATCATCCTGGTGACCGGCGCGGGCGGCATGTTCGGCGGCGTGCTGCGCGCCAGCGGCATCGGCCAGGCGCTTGCCGGCAGTCTGGAGGCCGTCGGCATGCCGCTGATCGTCGCGGCCTTCCTGATCTCCACGGCGCTGCGCGTGGCGCAGGGCTCGGCCACCGTTGCGCTGACCACGACCGCGGGCCTGCTCGCGCCGACCGTCGCGGCGACGACGGGGCTCAGTTCCTTCGACCTGTGCTTCCTCGTCATCGCAATTGCCTGCGGCGCGACGGTGCTGAGTCATGTGAACGATTCCGGCTTCTGGCTGGTCGGCCGCTTCCTGCAGATGGACGAGCGGACGACCCTCAAGACTTGGACCGTGATGGAAACCCTGCTCGGCGTTATCGGTTTCGCCTTCGCTCTTGTCGGATGGTGGATCCTATGAGCAGGAGTGTGGAGCATATCGTGGTGATGGGCGTTTCCGGCAGCGGCAAGACGACGGTCGGGGAGGCGCTTGCCGAAAGGCTTGGCTGGAGCTTTATCGAAGGCGACAGTTTCCATCCCCCGGAGAACGTCGCCAAGATGTCGGCCGGCATCCCGCTGGACGACGCGGACCGCGCGCCCTGGCTGAGGGCATTGGCGGCGGAGATCGCCAGGGACGAGGCGGCGGGCCGCCCCTCCGTGGTGGGATGTTCCGCACTCAAGCGCGCCTATCGCGACGTCCTGCGCAGCGGCGCGCCCCGAGTGCGCTTCCTGCATGTCCATGGCGATCGCGCCGTGCTGGCCGATCGGCTCGCGCATCGCGGCGGACATTTCTTTCCGGCCTCATTGCTCGATTCGCAGCTCGCAACGCTCGAACCCCTCGGCCCGGATGAGGATGGCGTTGTCGTCGATGTGGCGCTGTCCATCACCGAACAGATTGACTTCGCCATGCGTGGATTGGGCTACTGAGCCGTCCCGACCACATGCACCGGTGCCCGCTGCTGCAGCAGCGGGCCTACCGGATGCAAGGGCTTTTGGACGGCCGATAGCTGCTGTGGATTTGACGGTGTGCGCTTTGCCATCATACCGTTGAGTATCTGTGCCGGCAGATGCTCAATGCCGGTCTTCCTCATACTGGTCGGCGCCGTCGATAGGGCGAAGCCAAGGCTAGCGGCGCTTGGTCCAGAGTTCGTAGGTCGGAGTAAGGTTCGTCGGGGCGGCAGACAAGGCGCCGAGCTGGATCTCCGCTTCATGCTCATCAAGGCTAAACAGGCGAGCACCGCAGTGCGGGCAAAAGCAGCGCCCGGAAAAGCTTAGTGTTTCTCCACTGTGTTCGAACTGCCCCGCTGGCCATATGCCGAAGAAGGCGAAGGCCGAGCCGCTTTGTTGGCGACAGTCCGTGCAGTGACAGATGCCGAGCCTGTTCGGAGCGCAGTGGACCGCAATTCGAACACGCCCGCACAGGCAGGAACCGGTGAGAGTCGTCATGACGAGCCTCCCGCGGCATGAGGGTCCCCCGCTCCTCGCGGATGCTTCACTTCAGAGGCTTCGGGATGGGTTCCATCCGATATGCTGCCCGGATGTGGATCGGAAACCTCCTCGCCGTGAGTTTGCGCAGGTGCCTTGCGGTTGGGACGTTCGCCCTTGGGATGAGAACTCTCCTGGCTCATGACTGCCTCCTGTTCATGACCGGTCTTCCTGGCGCTCGTCGAAACCGACATCCCAGTCCTTCCCGTGTTTGTTGCCGGGCGGGTCGCGGTGCGCAGTGGCGTCCTCGGATCCGGTGACGACGGTCGGCTTCGCGCTTGCCACGCCATCCGCCTGGCGATCCGCCTGCGAAGGCGCGAACTGGCCAGCAGCATCATTCTCGACGTCTTCCGGACGCTCCGGTGATTTGCTCGAGGTCATCTGTAGTCTCCTTTGCAACAAGCAATGTTGGCGATGATGGCTGATGAGACTAACCGTCCAGTGCTTCCGCCATTTTCAGGTGATGCTCGAGAGCCGGAACCGTCTTTGTGGCCCAAGCTTTCAGGTCGCCATTGTCGCCCTCGGAGCCGTAGCGCTTGAAGATGTCGAGGGCATCTTCATGGGCGTCTTCCTGATCGTCCTGGTAGGCGTCGTCAAACTCCTTGCCCGAGAGATCCTTGAGTTCGTCGAACGATTTCTTCTGGGCATCGGACATGCCGGTTGCCATGGGCGCCGTCACCTTTCCGCTGTCGATCAGCGCCTTGAGCTCGCTCGTGGTTTTTTCGTGGGCATCGATCATCTGCTGGGCAAATGCCTTCGTCGCGGCGCCGCCCTTCTGAAGCGCAAGCTTGCTCGATTCGATCTCGAAGATGTCGCTCATCGAAACCTCCATCACGAAATCCTCGGTCTTCGGAGGAATGCCCAGCGTGGAGTTGACGCCGGTCGTCTCGGCCGTCGATTGGGCGAAGGCACCGGACGAGATCATGAACAGGGCAAGAGTGACAGACAGCTTTTTCATGGTGGGTCTCCTTTGCTGTGTGAACTTCGCTGGTGGCCGCTTGTTCCACGCTCCTCCCAGCGGCAAGGGCTCTTCGTCACAGCTGGTAGTTCTTACTGCTTCTCATCCGCCGTTTCCCCCAGCGTGTCGGCGACGAAGGCGCCCCGCAGGCCCATCCGGCGCGGCGCGCCCGTCGTCGTGTCTCGCGCCGTCTGATGCTCGAGTTCGGCATTCAGTTCGGCCCCGACGATGAGAATGCCGACCGAAAACCACATCCAGACGAGAAGGCCCATCAGGGCGCCGAAAGCGCCATAGGCGGCGTTATAGTCGGCAAAATTCCCGAGATAGAAGGAAAAGCCAATGGACATCGCGATCCACGCAACGACTGTCAGCGCTGCACCCCAGGTTAGCCACCGCAGGCGCGCGGGCGCACGGCTCGGTCCATACCGGTAGATGCAGGTGACCGCGGCGAAGGCGAACGCAATAAGGACGGGCCATCGAAGGACGAGAAGGAGCCGCTCGTCCACGCCGTCGAGCCAGACATAAGCGAGGATGACCGGCATGACGGCAACGGCGCCGATCAAAGCGGCAAGCCCCAGGATCGCGCAGGCTGTGAACACCAGTCCGATAACGTTCCGCCGAATGAAGCCGCGCTCTTCCTCTTCGTCATAGGCGACGTTCATGGCGTCGAAGATCGCAAGCACGCCATTTCGTGTACTCCACAAGGCAATGGTCAGGCCGAGGAAGAAGGCTATCCCGAGGGTTCGCTCGCGGCTTGCGGCAAGGCTGGCGACCTGATCCCTGACGATCTCGAAGGAGCCGGGCGGCAGAAGCGTGGCAAGGATATTGAGATGGTCCGCCATCGTTGAAGGATCGGCGATCAGGCCGTAAAGCGAAACCAATGCCGTCAGCGCGGGAAAGATTGCGAGAAGCAGATAAAAAGTCACCCCCGCCGCGATGAGCATCACCCGGTCGGTCGAGACTTCATGGAGCACCCGCCAGAACACGTCGTGGAGGCCGCGCGCAGGTATCGCCTCGGGGACGTCGGCCGTGCGGCCATGCCTGTCCGGTTCGCGGTCATAAGAATTCACCGACGGCGGCCGGCGTGACGAAACCGCCACCCAGAGTAACGCGCCGGCTATCATCGTTAATGTGACTATCGATATAGAAGGCATGCGCCGGACGCGGCGATTTTCCACCATGTCAGAGATACCTGACGCATTCTTTCATAGGTCGTGTTCCATCCTCATGTGCATGGCGCCGAGAAGGAACGAGACCGAAGCGACGGCGCCGATCGTGACCAAAGGCCTTTCGCAGCTTGCCCGCCGCCCGGGCTTTTCCATCGCGTATGCCTCCGTGGCGCATTTTCGGGGGCACCTCTTCATCCGGTACGGGTGTAACGTCGGGGGCTTCCTCCGGGACCATATCGGGCCCTGGCTCTTCAATCGGGCGCTCGGGCACGTCAGGCAGGGAATCAGGTGTTTCTTCCGGCGGAGCCTCCCTCGGCTTTTTGGGATCCTTCGGCTCAAAGGTCATGTCAGCCTCCTTTTGATACCGTCAAACCCGACCAGTTCGATATTGTTCCGACAGGAAGGGCGGGGTCTTTCAGGATGCCGCGCATTATTGAAACCCCATGGCGCCGCTCTAATGTCAGTGGTGTCAAACATACAGGAGCGATCGATGGGCATTTTCAGCCGCATTAAGGAAAAACTCTTCGGCAATTCGGAGGACAGACCGGACCATTTGGTGACTGCTGGCAGCCCCGCGACCGCCGACCTCGGCGCGACGCCGACCGTCCATCCCCAAAATGGAGATATCGCCGAGCCGAGCCTCAACGACGAGGTCTCCGCGACGCTCGCGGGAGCCAACGCCGAACCCGCAACTTTGAAGAGGGTTGAGCCCGTCGATGTCGCCGCCATCATGGATGTGGCGGCAAAGAAGACTGGCCAGAAACTCGACTGGCGCCACTCGATCGTCGATTTGATGAAGGCCCTCGATCTGGATTCCAGCCTGTCGGCGCGCAAGGAACTGGCCGAGGAGCTGGGCTACGTCGGCGACAAGAACGATTCCGCCACCATGAACATGTGGCTTCACAAGGCGCTCATGAAGGCACTGGCCGACAACGGCGGCAAGGTTCCCGCGGAACTGCTCGACTAGAGGAGGCGCGGGTTTCCCATGCAGGGTACGAAGTGGCCGTGATTTTGGAACGTCGCCAGGCGGCGGCGGCCCCGCATACGGCAAGGCCGACCGAGGCGCGAGGATGATCAGCTCGGATCGGCCCCCATGACGAGACCTTCGATGTCGTGCTTCTGGGTGATCGGCACCAGTTCGTCAACGACCCGGCAGACGAGATGCCGCTTGGCGATCTCGGGAAGGGCATCATGCCACTCGCGCGTCACCATCATGTCGTGCAACTCGGCGTGTCCGGCCCCCGGCCTGTCGACGCCCAGCACCATGACGGGCCGGGCGATGGGCGACAGGTGCTCCGTCCCGCGATGGACCGTCAACGCCGAGCGGCAGGAGATATCGCCCCGTCGCGGATATTTGCGCGTGGCGCGCTCCTGGAAGCGACCCCAGAGCGTCTTGTCGGGAAACATCTCATGTTTCCAGGCGCGGCCATCGTCATATTGCGTTCCCGGCGCCACCTCGAACGGTCCCATGTCCTCCGTGACGTCGACGCCCGTAAGGTTGAAGGCGAGCGAGGTGATTTTGCCGTCGCGATAGGTATCGGGCGGCGACGGGAAGTCGCGGTGCCAAGGCTGGTACCTTGCCCCTTGAAAGGGCACGTCGAAACCGATTTCCACGATCTGGTAGTCCGGTCCGAGCACATTGGTGCAGACATCCACGACCCACGGGTGGGTGATGAGATCGACGAAGCCACCGAAAGCCTGCGGATGGATTTCCACATACCAGCGGCGCGGCCCGCGGCCGACAGCGCCGCCCGGCCTCTGGATGGCTGACCAGAACGCCGTCATCATGTCCTCGCGCATCGCATCGGCCCATTGCGGGCTGAAGGCGCCCTTCAACCCGATAATGCCGTCCTCGGCGAGCTGAGCCACTTGCGCGTCGATATCGTATTTGAATGCCGATTGCGTGTTCATATGTCCGTTCCTCCCACTGTCAGGGTACCGCCACTAATAATTATTAGTCAATGTCCGAAATTTATTAGTTGAGATAGAGAAGGACGGAGCGGAGGATCGATGAGCAGCCGAAAGACCACGAAACGCGTGACGATGATGGATGTCGCCAAGGCGGCCGGCTGTTCACAGGCGACCGTCTCCGTCGTCCTGAACAACGTCACGGACATCAAGATATCGCCGGATCTGCGTGCGCGGGTGCTGGAGACGGCGCAAACG
Source organism: Shinella zoogloeoides (assembly GCF_030733845.1). Classification (NCBI taxonomy): domain Bacteria; kingdom Pseudomonadati; phylum Pseudomonadota; class Alphaproteobacteria; order Hyphomicrobiales; family Rhizobiaceae; genus Shinella; species Shinella zoogloeoides. The sequence continues at coordinate 153,682 of NZ_CP132313.1, read as the reverse complement.
CTGGGCTACGGGCTCGCAGGTCCGATCCGGCGGGCGGGGCTGGCGAACCTGCGAGGGAGCTGCATCGGCTTCATCGTGGACCAGCTTGCGACCACGCCGGAAGCGGTCAACGCGATCGAGGGCGCGCGGCACGCCTCCTGGGAAAACGACGTAACCATCCTCGTGGCACAGACGCAGGGACGGGCCGAACACGAGCGCAAGGCGGTGGCGCGCCTCCTGCAGGCCGGCGCGCAGGGCATCGTCTATATGTCGATCTTCACCCGCCGCGTGTCGCTCGATCCGGTTCTGGAAACGCTTCCAGTGCCCCTGGTGCTGCTCAACTGCTATACGGACGACAACCGATTTCCCGCCGTGGTTCCCGATGAGACGACAGGCGGCCGCATGGCGACCATGTCTCTCCTCGGGAGGGGCCATACGCGCATCGGCACGATCGTCGGCGAGAGCTTCATGGAGGCGGCGCAGGACCGCCTGACCGGATACAGGGAAGCATTGGCGCAGGCCGGCATCGCCTATGACGACAGTCTGGTGGCTGCAGGGAACTGGACGCCGACATCCGGCTTCGAAGCGACGCAGAAGCTCCTGTCGCTGAAGGAGCCGCCGACCGCCATCTTCTGTCAGAACGACCAGATGGCGATGGGTTGCTTTATTGCGATCACGGAGGCCGGCATGCGGATCCCAAACGATATTTCCGTTGTCGGCTATGACGATGACGAGCTTTCACGCCATCTGCGACCCCAACTGACCACACTTGAACTTCCCCATCGTCCGATGGGCGCCTGGGCGATTGCGCAGCTTGCCAAAAAGCCGGTCGCGGCACGGCATGCGGTTCACAAACTTGGATGCGCACTGATCGAGCGCGCTTCCGTCAGCGGCGGTAGTACGCGATCTTGAACATCGTTTTGCCCGCGTGGCATCGCGATCGCGCGACAACGAGTTTGGGATGCGTGGGTACCTGTCGGCCACGCACCAGCGCGCGCTTGCGGTGAATCCAGACTGGCGCGCGCCGATCTGCGCGTAGAAATCATCATAACGGCTGCCTGTTGAGAGAAGGGCCCATCGCACGCTGGAGAAACCGACGACCTGCCGGCGGCAGCATGCGGCATCGACGATGACGATCACGACGAACGCGCCGCCAGTGAGGGGGAGCCACCAGCAGCGCGTCGGGGGAGAAGCGGCAGGCGCTTAGTTGAGCGGGATGGCGTTTCCGTCCTTGCTCGCCTGGTAGACGGCGGAGAGATCGTCGTATTTGCGGCTGATGGCAGCCGCCCGCTCTTTCAGTTCCGCGCGTTGCGCTTCCGGCATCCGGTCGATCAGCGCATGGATGGATTGTCCTTCCCAGAAGGCGTTCCTGCGGTTGTAGCCGCCGGGCTCCAGCGTGAACACTTCTTTCAGGATCTTCAGGTCGTGCGGGATCGCGAAGGCATCGCGGGAATCCTCGTGGCTGAAGAAATAGAAGAAATTGTCGAAGCCGGCCCAGGTGATCGCCGAAAGGCACATCGAGCAGGGCTCGTGGGTCGAGAGGAAGATGAGATCCTTCGTGTCCGGCCGGTCGCATTGCGGCATCTCGTAGAACCGCTTCAGCGTATGCACCTCCCCGTGCCACAGGGGATTTTCCGTTTCGTTGTTGGTTTCGGCGAGAACGAGCGAGAGGTCAGATTTGCGCAGCAACGCCGCGCCGAAGACCTTGTTGCCTGCGGCGACGCCCGCTTCGGTGGTGGGGATGACGTCGTCTTCCATCGTGCCGAAAAGGGCATCGAGCAGGCGGCTTGTTTCATGTTGTTCGTGCGACATTTTTTCTCCTTTGATGTCGTGGAAAGGGGTGGTCCGGAACAGGTTCTTTGCTGAACCGGACCATGATGGGGCGAGCCGCCTAATGGGCCGCTTCCGGGATCATCGGGATCTCGATGCCCTTGGCGTCATAGAGCTTGCCGTTGAGGAAATAGTCGCCGTCGTGCAGCCGGGCGATGTCCGTGTAGCGGATCGTCCGCTCGGTTCCCGCGACGAACACCGACTGCTGGTCGGAATTGCCGGTCTTGAGGTGGTTGAACAGCAGGTTGAGCACGATCGCCATCAGCGCGGCGGAACTGATGCCGGATTGGAAGATCGTCGCGACCCAGGCCGGGAAATGCTCGTAGAAGCTGGGCGAGGCAATAGGGATCATGCCGAAGCCGATCGACGTCGCGACGATCACCAGGTTCATGTTGTTCTGATAGTCGACCTTCGAGAGGGTGCGGATGCCGCTCGCCGCCACCGTTCCGAAAAGCACGAGCCCGGCCCCGCCGAGGACGGAGCTCGGCACCGCGGCCACGACACGCCCCATGACGGGCAGCAGGCCGAGGATCACGAGGAACAGGCCGCCCGTCGCCACCACGTAGCGGCTCTTGATGCCGGTCACGGCGACAAGACCGACGTTCTGCGCGAAGGCGCTCTGGGTGAACGAGCCGAAGATCGGCGCGAGGATGCTCGACAGCATGTCGGCGCGCAGGCCGTCGCCGAGCCGGCGCGAATCCACCTTGGTCTCGACAATCTCGCCGACCGCGAGAATGTCGGCCGACGTCTCCACCAGCGTGACGACGATGACGATAAGCATGGAGATGATGGCGGCGATTTCAAACGTGGGGTAGCCGAAATGGAAGATCGTCGGCAGGGCGAAGACGGGGCCGTTCGCAACCTGCGAAAAATCGGTCATGCCGGCGACATAGGCAATGCCCGTACCGATGACCAGCGCCAGCAGGATGGACAGCCGCGAGATAGAGGCATTGCCGACCTTGCTGAGCAGGAGAACGATGGCGAGCGTCACCGCCGCGAGCTGGATGTTCGCCGGGCTGCCGAAATCGGAGGCCGTCGGGTTGCCGCCCATCGCCCAGAAAGCTGCGACCGGCATCAGCGTCAGCCCGATGGTGGTGATGACGATGCCTGTGACGAGCGGCGGGAAAAAACGGGTGATCCGCGAGAAGACCGGCGTGATCAGAAGGCCGATCAGCGAGGCGGCGATGACGGCCCCCAGAATGGACGGAATGCCCCCGTTGCCGGATATGGCGACCATCGTCGCCACCCCGGAAAACGAGACGCCCTGCACCAGCGGCAGGCGGCTGCCGAAGAAGGGAAGGCCGAGGGTTTGCAGGATGGTCGCAAGACCGCCCGCAAAAAGCGAAGCCGTCACCAGAAGGCCGATGTCGCTGGGGCTCAGCCCCGCCGCATGGCCGACGATCAGGGGAACGGCGACGATGCCTCCATACATCGTCAGAACATGCTGAAGCCCGTAGGCGATATTGGCGGCCACGCCGAGCTTTTCGTCTTCCGGCCGATCACCAGACGCGCTGTCTTCATCTGCATATGCCAAGGTAAACTCCTCCCTACCTTGCAAGCGTTTCGCTTTGGATGACGCCCCTGTCGGATCAGGCTTGTCGGCACGGCCATCGGGGCACAGGCGATGCCGGAGCCGGGCTCATGCCTGAAGCGGATGTCGCTGCCGTTTGCGGCCATGGTGACCGTGATGGGCGCGAGAAACCTGTGGGCGCGCGAGAGGGGTGGCGGGACGGGACGGGATGCAAGGAAGGGTGCCGCTCAGCCGGGACACCACCCTGCGCCATTCGGCCGGTAAGATCGGCAGCCGTGTGCGGCGCGCGCCGAAAGACGAACCCAAGACAACGACTTCACGGAAGGATGCAGCGCTCTTCATGCCCACCAGTTTCCAAGTTGAACCGGCTTTCAAGCCAGTTTCGCCGGGACCCTGTTCCAGGAGGTGCGAGCTCCGGATCGTCATCAACTTGCGTTGAACGGGGCAATGCCGAGAGGCGGATGCCTCACACTTCCCTAAGCGTGTATTCGCTTTCGAAAGCTGTCAAGAGGGGAATGCTCGCATCGCCCCCGCAGGTGAAACAGGCGAACGAGGATCCAGCCTGGATTCGCCCGTTTTCCCCCAAAAGGATGGAAAAACCGGCTGAACATTTCAATTTCGCGCGCTCTCAACACGGTTTTATCAACATAGCTGAAAGAGACCTATATCAATTCCGATAAAGTCTGATCCCTTGTCGATGCAGCAACCATCGTAACGCCGCCGTGATGGCGCGTCGGCCATAGGTTTCTTCCTCCGCTTGTGAAATTTCTTGCTTGCAGCGCGCTTGCTCAGAGGCCAAGGGCGTGCCGCTGCCGTGCCGCGAACCCCTGAATCAGCCGATCCGCCACCAAGGCGAGGATCGCCATCGATGCGCCCGCGGCGACCCCGAGCCCGACGTCACCCTGCCCGAGCGCGAGGTAGATCTGCTGGCCAAGGTCGGTGGTACCGATCAGGGCGGCGATGACCAGCATCGAGAAGGCGTAGAGGATCGTCTGGTTGAGGCCGAGCAGGATGGTCGGCGCGGAATAGGGAATCCTGACCTCGCGCATGACCTGCCATTCGTTTGCCCCGGAGGAGACGGCGGCCTCGATCAGCTCCTCCGGCGTGGAGGTGAGGCCGTGGTGCGTATAGCGGATCATAGGAACGATGGCGTAGGCGCAGATGGCGAGGAAGGCGGAGAACTCGCCGATCTGGAAGAACATCAGCACGGGGATGAGGAAGACGAAGAGCGGAATGGTCTGCAGGAAGTCGCAGACCGGGCGCATGACGCGCCAGACGTTTTCGCTGACGGCGCAGGCCAAGCCTATTGCTCCGCCGACGACCACGCAGATCAGAACCGAGGCGGCGCAAAGATAGAGCGAGAGCAGGGCGGGCTCCCAAAGCCCCATCACGAGGACGACGCTCACCATCAGGACGGCGAAGGCTGAGAGCTTTGGTCCGCCGGCAAGCCAGCCGAGGCCGCCGAGGGCGACGAGCACGAACGGCCAGGGCAGGTTGGCAATGCCGGTCACGAGGATGCCTGTCGCCACCAGCAGTGACAGACCGGCAATGGCGCGATTGCGCATGCCCAGAACAAGCGCCGCAACAGAGGCGATGCCAAAGACGGCGATGCTGATACCGCTCGTCCACTGGAAGCCCCAGGTGAAGGGTAGGACCGCTTCATCGAGGCCGATGCGCAACGGCAGGAGCACGAAGAACATGGTAGTGTTCTTTATTCCCTCGAGAAGGGCGCCGTTTGCCGCGGTGAAGGCACCAAGATAGCGATCGATCACGGCTGTTGCGCCCTTGAACACGGCGAAATCGTTTGCGGCGGGAAGGTACGGGCCCTGAAGGGCAGCAACGATGATGCCTGTGAGGAGGACCGCGACCGTGACTTTCCACGAATGCCGCTTGCGGTCCTTGGCAAGCCCGCTGCTCATGCGATCGGCAAGCACGGCGAAGATCACGATGACGACGCCGGCGATCAGGCTCTGGCCGAAGGCGGCCTTGCGCATCGTGAGCAGCACTTCCCAGCCGATATCGTTGAAGCCCCCGATAACCGCGGCAATGATCACCATGGAAAGCGCGGCCATGATGGTCTGGTTCACGCCCACCATGATCTGCTGGGTGGCCGAGGGAATTTCGACGAGGAGGAGCTGCTGGACGCGCGTCGCCCCACTCATGATGGCGGCCTCGCGAATGTCCGGCTCTACCCGCTGCAGACCGAGCAGGACGTTTCGCGCCATCGGCGGGGCGGCATAGATCACCGATGCGATGAGGCCAACGACGGGGCCGAAACCGAAGAGGAGAAGCAGCGGCGTGAGATAGGCGAAGGTCGGTACCGTCTGCATGATGTCGAGCACGGTTTCGACCGTGCGCCGGACCGAGCGGAACTCATAGGCGAACACGCCGATCAGGCCGCCGACGACGAGCGCGAGGGGTACGGAGACGACAACCAGCGCCAGCGTGTTCATGCTGGCGATCCAGTAGCCGCTGGCGAGGATGAATCCGAGCCCGGCGAGCACGAGGGCAAGCATGCGGCTGCCGCCGATGTGCCAGCCGAGCGCGGCGAGGATACCGATCGTCAAGGCGTATGGCGATCCCACGAGAAGCCGGTTCGCGCCGGCCATCGGATATTCGAGGAGCTTGGCGGCGAGCCGAGCGGCGGGTTTCAGGAACTCGAAAGTCGCCGTAAGGCCACTGCCGATCCATGCGGTCGCCGGCAGCGTCAGCGCCTGGGGCCAGGTCTTGATCCACGCCTGGCTGGGCGCGAGCAGAAGACAGGCTGCACCGACAAGCACGCAGAGAAGTGCGACCCGGACGCCCGGCGTCAGGCCTTTCAGTCGCGCCGCCGCAACCTCGTTGTTGTTGCTCGCCAAACCCACGGCTCCACTTGCGCTGATTCCGATCATGTCCGCTCCGCCTGGAGCGCACCGGCCAATTGGCTCGGGTGGACGATGCCGGCCATCTTGCCGTCGCGCCCCCAAACGGGCACGGGCTGGTAGAGCGCCATGCAGGAGGCGAGCGCGTCGTCGATCGTCATGTCCTCTTCGATCTTCGGATCGTCGGGCATTTTGGGCAGCGTCTCGGGCATGTTCATCATGGCGCTGACATGCGAATAGCGGCCTTTGGGCACGTCGCGCGTGAATTCTCGGACATAGTCGTCCACCGGGTTGACGATGATCTCGTCCGGCGTGCCGATCTGCACGACGATGCCGTCGCGCATGATGGCGATACGGTCGGCGAGCTTCAGGGCCTCGGTGATGTCGTGCGTGATGAAGACCGAGGTCTTCTGAAGCCCCGCCTGGAGTTTCAGGAACTCATCCTGAAGCTGCCGCCGGATGAGCGGGTCGAGGGCGGAATAGGGCTCGTCGAGGAAGAGCAGGTCGGGGTTGACGGCGAGCGCCCGGGCGATGCCGACGCGCTGGCGCTGGCCGCCTGAGAGCTCGCGCGGAAAGGCATCCTCGCGGCCGGCGAGGCCCACAAGTTCCAGCATCTCCAGCGCACGCTTGCGCCGGTCCGGCCGGTTGAGGCCCTGCATCTTCAATGGAAAGCCGACATTGTCCGCCACCGTCATATGCGGGAAGAGGCCGAAATGCTGGAAGACCATGCCCAGCTTGTTGCGCCTCAGCTCGATCAGCCGCTGCTTGCTGGCCGTCAGGATGTCCTCTCCGTGGATAAGGATCGACCCGGCGGTTCCCTCGGCAAGGCGGGAGATGGTGCGGATCAGCGTGGACTTGCCCGACCCGGACAAGCCCATGATGACGAAGACCTCTCCTTCACGGACGTCGAAGGTGACGTCCTGAACGGCGGGAACGAGGCCGCGCTCGCGCAACAGCGTGGCTGCAGCGCGCGCGTCATTCCCGGTTTCCGCGAGCGCCCGTTTCAGTTGTTCGCGCGCATCCGCGCCATAGACCTGCCAGACGCCCTCGCAGGAGATGGCCGCAGGAGAGGAGGGTTGGGACATGAGGCGCCCTCCTTACTTCGTTGCGGCTTCTACGATCGGCTTCCATGTATCGGCATTGGCTTCCAGCCATTCGGCCGTGACGGCTTCGGTCGGCTTTCCATCCACATCGACAGCGCCCATGAGCGGCTGCTGCTGTTCGGTTGTGAGGGTGAAGTTCCTGAGGATCTCGTAGGCCGCCGGCCACTTGTCCTTCAGGCCCGGCCAGGCGGCCTTGAAGACGCGCGTCGGGATGAAGTCGCAGTCGCCGGTGGCGTCCTTGTTCGGGCCGTAAGCCGGATCGTCGTAGCACTCCTGGGTGCCCTTCGGCAGCTCGACGAATTTCAGGTCGAATGCGGCAATCGCCCAGTGCGGCTGCCAGAACACCGCGATGAGGGGCGTCTTGCGCTCGGCCGAAGCGCGGAACTCGGCGACGAGCGCGCCTTCCGAACCGGCGGGCAGCGCCTTGAAGGGAAGGCCGAGCGCCTTGATGCGGTCGGCGCCGGGTGTGCCCCATTCGCCCGGATAATCGACGAGGCGTCCGTTCGGCAGCGTCTCGGCGGTGGCGAAGGCGGTCGCACAGGCCTTCAGCGCTTCCCAGGCGGGCAGGCCGGGACAAAGCTCGGCGACATGCGGCGGATAGACGAAGCCTTCGCGCGCTACGAGGCCGAGTTCACCGAGATCCTCGACCTTGCCCTCCTTGTTGAGCTGGCGATACTGGTCGGTGACATTGGAGCCCCAGACTTCCATTGCAGCGTCAAGCTGTCCCTCGGAAACGGCCTGCCACATGTTCTGGTATCCGGCGGTGACATATTCGACCTTGTAGCCGGCCGTCTCCAGCATGTGACCGGCAATGCGGGTCGTGATCTGCTGGCCCGTCCATTCGTTGACGGCGAGCTTGATAGGCTCATCCTTCGCGCCGAGTTCGGCGGCCTGGAGCGAGGTTACAGACAGCGCCGCGAGGCAGGTCGAGATGCCGAGCTTGTAGATATTTCGCATTGTCACTCTCCCGGTGTTTTAGTTCCCGGTGAAAGTGTTGCACAAAGCGACCGGCTGACTTAACCATTCACGCCATCGATTTTACATATTTGGACGGCGCCCCAGATGGACAAGACCGCGATCCAGATTCACATCCTCGTCACGCCGAATTTCAATCTGGCCGCAACGACTGCATTTATAGACCCGTTCCGCGCCGCGAATTATCTCGAAGGCGTCACCCGGTTCCGCTGGGTTCTGGCCTCGGCGCCTGGCGGTTCGTGTCAGGCAAGCAACGGCTTGACGGTGGAAACGCGCAAGCTCGCCGATATTCAGAACGATCCGTCCGATATCGTCGTCATGTCGGCGAGCTGGACGCCGGAAACCGGCAAGACGCCTCAGCTCCTCGCCGCGCTTCGAAAATGGGCGCGCGCCGGCAGCATCATCGGTGCGCTCGATACGGGAGCCTTCATCGTGGCGGATGCCGGGCTGCTGCGCGGCCATCGGGCGACCGTGCATTACGAGCATATCGATGCCTTCAGGGAACTGCATGGCGACGTCGATGTCTCAGAGGACATCTTTGTGCGCGACGAGAAGCGCTTCACCTGTTCGGGAGGGATCGCCTCGGCGGATATCGCGCTGCATATCATAAGGGCGATTTCCGGCGATGCGCTCGCCAACGCCTCGGCCCGCTATATCTTCCATCCGTCCCTACGCCCGGCGGGCACCTCTCAAAACCCGGCAAATTCGGAGCCGCTCGGCACGCATGTCCCCAACACGATCCGGCAGGCGATCATCGTCATGGAGCAGCATCTCGAAAATGCGCTGTCGATTCCCGAGATTGCGGACGAAGTCGAGATTTCCCACCGCCAGCTCAACCGGCTGTTCATGCGCTATGTCGGGAAATCGCCGGCCATCTATTATCGCGATATCCGGCTGGACCGCGCCCGCGGCCTCGTCACTCAAACGGACATGCCGATGTCGGAGATCGCGATCGCGTCCGGGTTCGCAAGCCAGGTGCATTTCAGCCGTGCCTACCGCGAGCGCTTCGGCCTGTCGCCGCGCACCGACAGGGTCGATGGTCGAATCCCGTTCGAATTCCGTGCCTGGCCCATGCATCGCAAATCCGGCGGCACCTAGCAGCGGCGAAAAAAGCTAAACCGATGGCGTACGGCGCATAGAAAGGGGCTCCGGTTGGCGGGAAGCTAGGTCATCGTGAAGGGCAGCAACACGTTGCCCCGGACCTGGGAGACGCCGCCATGACATTGCTTCCGTCGAAGGACGAGTTCGCCGCCATCCAGAAGGGCTATTCGCCGAACGCCTCTCGTTCGTTGTCGCTGAATGCCGCCGCCTACACCGACCCGCGCTGGTATTCCGTCGATCTGCAGGAGATCATCGCCAAGACATGGCAATGGGTCTGTCATGTCGAGAAGGTTCGGGAGCCCGGCCGCTATGTGACGGTCGAAGTCGCCGGTCATCCGATCGCCGTGGTCCGCGACCGTGAAGGCGTGCTGCGGGCCTTCTACAATGTTTGCAAGCACCGCGCCCATGCGCTTCTGGAGGGCGAAGGCCAGTCCACGCGTATCATGTGTCCCTACCATGCCTGGGTCTATCGCCTTGACGGTCAGTTGGTCCGCGCGCCGCACACCGAAACACTGGAAGAGTTCGACACCAAGGAAATCTGTCTCGACCAGGTGCAGGTCGAGGAGTTCTGTGGCTTCATCTACGTCAACCTTGACCCGAACGCGCCGTCGCTGAAGGCGCAGACCGGTGATCTCGAAACCGAGATCCGCCATTGGGCGCCCGATATCGACAAGCTCACCTTCGCGCGGCGCCTGACCTACGACATCAAGTCGAACTGGAAGAACGTCGTCGACAACTTCCTCGAATGCTACCACTGCCCGACGGCGCACAAGGATTTCTGCACGCTCGTCGACATGGACACCTACAAGGTGACGACGCACGGCATCTATTCCAGCCACATGGCGGACGCCGGCAAGAACAGCAACAGCGCCTATGACGTCTCGAATGCGACCGTGACGACCCACGCCGTCTGGTGGCTGTGGCCGAACACCTGCATCATGCGCTATCCCGGCCGCTCCTCGATGATCATCCTCAACATTATCCCGGCTGGTCCCGACCGCACGCTCGAGACCTACGACTTCTTCCTGGAAGACACCGAGCCGAACGAGATGGAACTTCAGACCATCAAGTATCTCGACGAGGTGCTTCAGGTCGAGGACATCAAGATCGTCGAAAGCGTCCAGAAGGGCATGAACACGCCGGCCTTCACGCAGGGCCGTATTGTCAACGATCCTGATGGCTCGGGTCAGTCCGAACATGCCGTGCACCACTTCCACGGCCTTGTCCTCGACGCCTACGCGAAGACCGCGGCGTAAGCGGAAAGGGAGGCATCGGGATGGTTGGACGCCTTGAAGGAAAAGTCGCGCTCGTGACGGGCGGGCGCGGCGGCATAGGCCGGGCGATCTGCGCGCGGTTTATCCGGGAGGGGGCGACGGTCTACGCCGCCGACCTCTCCGATGCCGGAAGCATGGGCGTGGCGCTGGCGAACGACGGCCGTTTCGTCCGCCTCGACGTCACGGCCGAAGACGAGGCCATTGCGGCGATGGCCGAGGTGGAGCGCACTTCCGGCAAGCTCGATATCCTGGTCAACGCCGCCGGGATCGAGCTTGAGAAGACGATAGAACACACGACCCTGGAGGAATGGAACCGGAGCTTCGCCGTCAACGTGACAGGCACCTTCCTCGCCGCCAAGCATGGCCTGCGGTTGCTGCGCCGAGCCGCTGCCGGCGGGACTACCGCCTCGATCATCAATTTCGGCAGTTATGACGGGTTCATCGCCGATCCCGGTCTTGCAGCCTACTGCGCCACGAAGGGCGCGGTGCATGCGCTGACCCGCGCTATGGCCGTCGACCACGGGCCGGAGGGTATCCGCGTCAACGCCATCTGCCCCGGCTATGTCGATACGCCGATGTTGCAAAGCTTCTTCTCCGGCGCCGGCTCGGGCGGCAAGGGCGGCACGATCGACAGCCTGAAGGAGGCGGTTCGCAACGTTCATCCGATCCGCAACTACGGCACGCCCGACGATATCGCCAATCTCGTGAACTGGCTGGCGAGCGATGAAGCCCGCTACGCGACCGGACAATTATGGGTGCTGGACGGCGGCCTTTCCGCTCAGGTCCAGCAAATGAGGCTCTGACATGGCAAAATCCGTCATCATCACCTGCGCTCCGACCGGCGGTATCCACACGCCCACCATGTCGGAATACCTGCCGATCACGCCGGCCGAAATCGCGACGGCCAGCATCGAGGCAGCGGAAGCCGGCGCCTCGATCATTCATCTCCACGCCCGTGATCCCGAGACGGGCAAACCCGATCCGCGCCCGGAAATCTTCCAGCAGTTCCTGCCCGTCATCAAGCAGTCCACCGACGCCGTCATCAACATCTCGACCGGCGGCGGCCTCGGCATGACGATAGACCAGCGCCTGCTGGCGGCGACGTCGGCCAGCCCCGAAATGGCGAGCCTCAACATGGGGTCGATGAATTTCGGCATCTTCCCGTTGCTCGGCAAATACAAGGAATGGAAGCACGACTGGGAGCCGAAATTCCTGGAGATGACGCGGGATTTCATCTTCCCGAACACGTTTGCGACCATCGAATATGCGCTGAAGAATCTTGGTGAGGCCCACGGCACGAAGTTCGAATTCGAATGCTACGACCTCAGCCACCTCTACAACATCAAATGGTTCATCGATCAGGGCCTGATCAAGCCGCCCTTCTTCGTTCAGATGGTGTTCGGCATCCTGGGCGGCGTCGGCGCCGACCTCGAAAACCTTGTCCACATGCATAAGATCGCCGACAAGCTCTTCGGCCCGGAAAATTACGAATGGTCCGTGCTGGCCGCCGGTCGCCACCAGATGCCGTTCGCGACGCAGAGCGCGCTGCTCGGCGGCAACTTGCGTGTCGGTCTTGAGGACAGCCTGTTCATCGGCAAGGGCGAGCTTGCGACCTCCAACGCCCAGCAGGTGCACCGAATCCGTGAGATCGTGGAACGGCTCGGCCTGACCGTCGCAACGCCCGCCGAAGCCCGTGAGCGGCTTGGCCTCAAAGGCGGCGACAAGGTCGGTTTCTGATGCAGAAGAACCTCTTCATCAACGGTGCCTTCGTCCCGGGCGGCGGCGAGGCGATTGCCATTCTCGACCCCGCGACGGGCAGCGAAGTTGTCACCATCAACGAGGCGACCCCGGAGCAGGTGGATGCCGCGGTGGCGGCGGCGTCTTCCGCGTTCGACAGGTTTTCCCGCACCACGCCCTCCGAGCGTGCGAGCATTCTCCTGAAGATGGCCGATGTGCTGGAGCGGAACAGCCGGGAACTCGCCGAACTGGAAAGCCTCGACGTGGGCAAGCCGTGGCCATCCGCGTATGACGACGAGATGCCGCTGACCATCGACACGTTCCGCTTCTTCGCGGGCGCTGCGCGGACGATGACCGGGCCGGTTGCCGGGGAATATGTTTCCGGCCATACCAGCATGATCCGTCGCGAGGCTGTTGGCCCTGTGGCCGCCATCACGCCCTGGAATTACCCGCTGATGATGGCGGCCTGGAAGATCGCCGCGGCGATTGCGGCCGGCTGCACGATTGTCCTGAAGCCTTCGGAGATCACGCCGCTTTCCACGCTGAAGGTGGCGGAACTCTTTGCCGACCTTCTTCCCAAGGGCGTCTTCAACGTCGTCCATGGCCGGGGCGCAACCATCGGCGGCAGGCTGATGAACGCGCCGCAGATCGAGGCGATTGCCGTCACCGGCTCGCCCGCGACGGGCATGGCCGCGATGAAGGCTGCCTCGCAGCAGATCCGCCACGTCCACTTGGAACTTGGCGGCAAGGCTCCCGTCATCGTGTTCGACGATGCGGATGTGGACGCGGTCGCGCAGACGATCCGGTACGGCAGCTTCTTCAATGCCGGGCAGGATTGCGCGCAGCCGTGCCGGATCATGGTACAGGACGGCCTGTACGATGCGCTCGTCGCCGCCGCCGCGCGTGAGGTCGGCGAAATCCGTATCGGCGCCCAGAAGATCGAAGGCACGCAGATGGGGCCGGTGGTCTCGGCCATTCAGGCGGATCGCGTCGCAGGCTTCGTCGAGCGCGCCCGCAAGAGCTGCGAGATCGTTGTCCGCGGCGAGCGCGGCGAAGGGCAGGGCTTCTTCTACAAGCCGACAGTCATCGCCAATGTCGACAACGATGCCGAGATCGCCACGAACGAGGTCTTCGGCCCCGTCGTCACCATCTCGCGTTTCTCGGATGCCGACGAGGCACTGTCCATCGCCAATGCCGGCCGCTACGGCCTCGCCTCGTCGGTGTGGACGCGGGACGTCGGCCGGGCGATGGATGTGACGAGCCGCCTGCGTTACGGCTTCACGTGGGTCAACACCCACGGCGTCGCCACGCCGGAAATGCCCTGGTCCGCCATGAAGGGATCAGGCACGGGTTGCGACATGTCCATCCATGCACTGGACGCCTATACGTCGGTTCGACACGTCATGATCTCGCACGGATAGGGGCGAAGGATGGTAGGAGCAAAACGCAAGATCGCGATCGTCACCGGCGGCGGCCGGGGTATCGGCCGCGCCATCGTTGAACGGCTGCGGCGGGATGGGGCGACCGTCGTGACCTGTGGACGCGGCGAGCGCCCGGCGGATCTTCCGGCCGATGTCATCTGGATGACGGGCGACGTCTCCAAACCGGAAGACGCCAGGCGCATCGTCGCCTGCGCGGCGGAGCATGGCGATATCGGCGCGCTCGTGAACAATGCCGGTGTCCAGATCGAGAAAACGGTGCCTGAGACGACGGACGCCGAGTGGGACCAGCTCGTCGGCATCAATTGCCGGGGCGTCTTCAACATGTGCCGCGCAGTCCTCCCACTGATGGCGGAAGGTGGCGGCGACATCGTCAATCTCGGCTCGATTTCCGGCATGGTGGCTGATCCGTCGATGGCGATTTACAACGCCTCGAAGGGCTTCGTTCACAGCCTCACGCGATCGATCGCCGTCGATCATGGCCCGAAGGTGCGCTGCAACGCCGTCAGCCCCGGCTGGATCATGACCGAGATGGCGGAAAGCGGCTTTGCCTTGGCAAGCGATCCGGAAAAGGCGCGCGCCGATTCCATCGCCCGCCATCCTGCCCGCCGTTTCGGCAAGCCGGAAGACGTCGCGAATGTCGTCGCCTGGCTCATTTCGACCGAAAGCGCCTTCGTTACCGGCCACTGCATCACCCTCGACGGCGGCCTGACCGCCGCATCGCCCCTTCAACCAGGATTATTCTGATGACCGAATTCAAGCAAACCGCAGTACTGGGCGCCGGTGTGATCGGCGCGAGCTGGACGGCACTTTTCCTCGCCTCCGGCCGCGACGTCGCGGTCTACGACAATTCGCCGACCGTCGAGAAGACCGTCCGGGATTATGTTGCCCGCGCCTGGCCGACGCTTGAAAGTCTCAGCCTCGTGAAGGGCGGCAATCCGGATCGTATCCGCTTCTGCATGTCGGCGGCCGAAGCCGTCGAAGGTGCCTCCTTTGTCCAGGAGAATGTGCCCGAACTCATCGGGATCAAACACGCGCTCTACAAGGAAATCGAACCGTCGCTCGGCACGGATGCCGTGGTCGCAACCTCCGCATCCGGCCTCACCCTTAGCGAGATGCAGGAAGGCTGGAAAAACCCCGGCCGTTTCGTCCTCGGCCATCCCTTCAATCCGCCGCACCTGATTCCGCTGGTCGAGGTGATGGGCAACGAGCGGACGGCGGATGGTGTCGTCGAAGCGGCCGAGCGCTTCTATGGCGCGGTGGGCAAGGTCACCATTCGCGTCAACCGCGAGGTGCCCGGCCATGTTGCGAACCGCCTTCAGGCAGCGGTCTGGCGTGAGGCCATCCATCTCGTCAAATCCGGCGTCGCGAGCGTCGAGGATGTCGACAAGGCGATGTGGGCCGGGCCCGGCCTGCGCTGGGCTGCCATGGGGCCGACCATGCTCTTCCATCTCGGCGCCGGCGAGGGCGGGCTTGCCGCCTTCTGCGAACGCTATACCGACAGTTTCAATCGCTGGTGGGACGACCTCGGCGTGCTCCACCTCGACCCCGCGCTCGCCGAGACGCTGGTCGCCGGCGTCACTGAGGAAGCCAACGGCCAGTCGCCGGCGGATCTCTCCGCCCATCGTGATGCCTTGATCGCCAGCATCCAGAAGGCGATGGCGCCGCTACGCGCAAACTGAAACGGAAGAGGTGGTCATGCGTGACGAGCCAATCGACCCTTGCGCCCGTATCGTGGTGATCGGGGCGGGGCAGGCGGGTTTTACCGCCTGCGCCAAGCTGCGCGATCTGGGACATCAGGGGCCGATCACCTTGATCGGCGAGGAGGCGCATCCGCCCTACCAGCGGCCGCCCTTGTCAAAGGGCTACCTTCTCGGCGAGATCACCGAGGACCGCCTCTACTTCCGTCCGCTGAGCTTCTATGAAGAGCGGTCCATCGATCTCAGACTCTCGGCGACCGCATCGGCCATCGATCGTCACCGCAAGGTGGTCGTGCTCACCGACGGCAATATCATCGCCTACGATCGCCTCATCCTGACCACCGGCGCGCGGCCGAGGGTCTTGCCGGCGGCAATCGGCGGCAGCCTCGACGGCGTCTTCTGCGTTCGCAATCTCGCCGATATCAACGCCATGGCCGAGCATTTCCTTGAGGGGCAACGCGTGCTCATCGTGGGGGGAGGCTACATTGGGCTCGAAGCGGCGGCCGTCTCGGCCAAGCTGGGCCTGAAGGTGACGGTGATCGAAGCCGCGCCGCGCATCCTTCAGCGTGTCGCCTGCCCCGAAACCTCGGCCTATTTCCGGGGCCTGCACGACGGGAAAGGCGTCACGCTGCTCGAAGGGGCAGCACTTGAGGCGCTGGAGGGCGAGAACGGGCATGTCCGTTCTGCGCGGCTCGTCGATGGCTCCGTCCTTCCGGTCGATTTCGTCATTGCCGGCGTAGGTGTCATTCCGAATGTCGAACTGGCGGAAGCTGCCAAACTTTCCATCGACAATGGTATCGCCGTCGACGAGACCTGCCGGACCTCCGATCCGCAAATCTACGCCGCAGGCGATTGTGCCTCGTTCCCCTGGCGGGCTGGCCGGATCCGCCTTGAGAGCGTCGGAAATGCCATCGAGCAGGCTGAAGCGGTGGCGCGCTCCCTTACAGGAACACCCAGCTGCTATGATGCAAAGCCCTGGTTCTGGTCAGACCAGTACGACGTGAAGCTGCAGATTGCCGGGCTTTCGGCCGGCTATGACAATGTAGCGACACGGGTCGGTTCTGCGGGTGGCATGTCCTATTGGTACTATCGCGGCGATGAACTCCTTGCGGTCGACGCGATGAACGAGCCGAGGGTCTACATGGTCGCCAAGAGGCTGATCGAAGCCGGCAGGTCGCCGTCTGCCAAGATCGTCAGCGACCCGGCCACCGACCTCAAGGCTCTACTTTCGTAATAGCGCGCCGGAACCTATCAAGTCATGCCGGACCCAACAGCCTGTCCAGCACCATCTCGATATCATCCAGAAATCCGGTCCAGGCGCCGTCCTCGTCGATCCCGACGATGCGCAGGAGAAACAATCCTTCGACGGCAAGAAACGCAACGCGTGCGGCCTGCGCTTCGGCTGATGCCATTCCGATCCGGTCGAAGATGCCCTGATACCAATCTCGTGTTTCCTGCATGTTGGCGGGGTCCTGGAGATAGGTGATCATCAGCCCGGCCATCTTGGCATTCGGCGCCTGCTGTGAGGCGCGCATCGCGCGGATGTAGCTGCGGATCAGATCGGTGGCGCTCGATGTCTCGTCCGCATCCAGCATCGCGTCGAACTGGCTGGTCCACCGCTCGATCAACGCGCGCACCAGATCATCCTTCGAGACGAAGGAGTATTGCACGCCGCCTTTCGATATCCCGGCGGCACGCGCCAGCGCGTCGATCGTCAACGCCTTTGCACCCTCGGTTCGGACGATCTCTTCGGCAAGATCCAGGAGCTGCCCGCGGGTGATTGTCGGTTTCCGGCCCATTCTTCCCTCCGATCATTGTGTTTTCACATTGAAATCCATACGTATGTATTTATATCGGGAGCGGCAATACATTTCCGGTGAACCATGTTCGTTACCCACGCTGATCCGAGACGCTGGCTGGTCCTCATAGCCGTCATGCTCGCCTTCCTGCCGGTCGTGCTCGACATGACGATCCTGCATGTCGCCGTGCCGACGATGACCCAGGCATTGGGCGCGTCCAGCACGCAGGTCCTGTGGATCATCGATATCTACCCGCTGTTGATGGGGGGCCTGCTCGTGCCGATGGGCACGCTGGCCGACCGGGTCGGTCAGCGACGCATCCTGCTCATCGGCCTGACCATCTTCGGGGCGGCATCGGCGCTCGCCGCCTTCGCGCCGAACGCGGCGATGCTGATTGCGGCACGCATGTTGCTGGCGCTAGGCGGATCGATGATCATGCCCTGTGTTCTCGGCATTATCCGCCGTGCCTTCGAGGACGAGGGCGAGCGGGCCATGGCGCTGGGCCTCTGGGGTACGGTCGGGGCGGCCGGTGCCGCCGTCGGCCCGCTGATCGGCGGCGCGCTGCTTGAGCACTTCTGGTGGGGATCGGTTTTCCTGATCAACGTGCCGGTGATGCTGGTGGTTGCCCCCGCCTGCTATCTGCTTCTCCCGCGGGCCGAGCTTACGAGCCCGGGAAAATGGGCGATCGGCCAGGCGCTTCTGCTGATCGCCGGCATGATTTCGGTTGTCTATAGCCTCAAGGCCGGGGTCGGAGCCAAGCAGCCGCTTGCCGTCGTCATTTTGACGCTGGTCTTCGGGCTGATGATGCTGGCGCTCTTTGCGCGCAAGCAATTGCATGCTCGCGAGCCAATGCTTGATCTGGCGCTGTTCTCCCATCCCGCCATCGCAGCGGGAATGATCATTGCCATTGTTGCGAGTGGCGCATTGGCAGGCGTCGAACTGACGCTGGCGCAGGAGCTGCAATATGTCCTGGGCAAAACACCGTTTCAGGCGGGCGTCTTCATGATTCCCCTCATGGCGGCGGCTGCGGTCGGCGGACCGGTGGCAGGCTACCTGTCGAACCTCTTCGGCCTGCGACTGGTGGCGAGCCTGTCGCTGTTCGTTTCGGCGATAACGCTCGGCTTTCTCGCCATATGCGATTTTCATGATCCTGGGCTGACCGTTCCGGTGTTGCTTGCGGTGCTGGGACTGATGCTCAGTATCGGCCTCACCGCATCCTCCATCGCGATCATGGGGTCTGTCGAGGCGAGCAAGGGGGGCGCTGCCGGCTCGCTCGAGGCAACCAGCTATGAACTTGGCACCGGCCTGGGCATCTCCCTTTTCGGCGTCTTCATGTCGGCGGCATACCGGCATGCCATCACCATCCCGCAAGGGCTCGCACCCGAAGAAGCCGAACAGGCCGTCCGGTCGATCGGCGACACCTATCTGGTGACCCAACAGCTTGGCTTCGAGCAGGGAGCGGCGCTGATCGAAGCCGGCAAGGAGGCCTTTTCCTCGACCCATTCGGTCCTGCTTTCGACCGCCTCCGGCCTGATCGGCGCCCTCGCCATCCTGGTCTTCTTCATGCTGGCCAGCTATCGCGAAAAGGGCACTGCCCATCACTAGAGCATGTCAGGTTCAGATTGAACCAGACATGCTCTGAATTCTTTTGTTTTCGTTTGTCTTTTCGGTAAAACCGGTTCCCACTTTTCCCTGACAAACTCTAGGGTCCGCTACAACGCAGTCAGGTGCTGTTGACTTGATCAAGCTGCTCAGGCTCGAACCGCATTGCTTCCCTCCCATACAGCGTTTTTGCCCGCGGCAAATTTTCTCGATTCCGCCGATCCCGGCAGGCGGTTAATGTGCCGCTGTCCTTGCCGGACGAATGCGGATTCGGAGAAAGATCGAATGACGGCAATCACAATAGACGACGTGCTCGATCGCGCCGGCGCCGGGGCGTATCAACGGCGACTTCTGGCAATTTTCGGCCTGGTCTGGACGGCAGACGCGATGCAGGTTCTTGCGGTCGGCTTCACGGCGGCATCGATTGCGGCCACGTTCGGTCTTACGGTTGCGCAGGCGTTGCAGACCGGAACGTTGTTCTTCCTTGGAATGCTTGTCGGCGCCGCAGGTTTCGGCAGGCTTGCGGACCGTATTGGACGGCGGCGCGTCCTCATCATCACGGTCGCCTGCGATGCCCTTTTCGGCACATTGTCCATCTTCGCACCCGATTTTTCCATCCTGCTCGTCCTGCGGTTCCTCACCGGCTTGGCGGTGGGCGGCACGCTACCGGTCGACTATGCGATGATGGCGGAGTTTTTGCCGGCCCGGAACCGTGGCCGCTGGCTGGTCATGCTCGAAGGCTTCTGGGCGCTTGGCACGCTCATCGTCGCGCTCGTTGCCTGGGCGCTCAGCCTTGGGGGCGTTGCCGATGGCTGGCGCTACATCTTCGCCGTGACGGCAATCCCGGCGCTCATCGGCATCGGCCTGCGCTTCCTGGTGCCGGAATCGCCGCTCTACCTGCTGCGGCGCGGAAGGGTAGGGGAAGCGAAGGCCGTTCTCGACCGGATGCTCGTTGCCAACGGCAAGGCACCGCTCGGGGACGACGTGTCGCTGGCACCACCGGCAAGCCTTCCCCAACCCGGCCTCTTCTCCGCGGATTTGCGCCAGCGCAGCGTGATGATCCTGGCGATCTGGTTTCTGGTCTCGATATCCTATTATGGCGTTTTCACCTGGCTGCCGCCGAGGCTTGCGGGGGAGGGCTTCGGTTTCGTCAGGGGCTACGGCTTCCTCGTCTTTCTCGCGCTGGCCCAGATCCCCGGCTATGCACTGGCCGCCTACGGCGTCGAAACATGGGGCCGCCGCCCGACCCTGATCGGCTTCTGCCTGCTGTCGGCGCTGGCATGCCTGCTGTTCGTCGTGGCGGGATCGACGACGCTGATCGGCGCCTCCCTGCTGATCATGAGTTTCGCCTTGCTCGGGACCTGGGGCGCACTCTACGCCTTTACGCCGGAACTCTACCCGACAGCGTCGCGCGCGACAGGCATGGGGACGGCAGGCGCCATGGCAAGGCTCGGCGGCTTGCTTGCGCCGTCCTTGATGGGGCTTGTCGTGGAGCGCAGCTTCGGCCTCGCCATCGGCATCTTCGCAGGCCTGCTGGTCGCCGCTGCGGTCGCGGCCTTCCTGATCGACGCGGAGACACGGCGCACATCGCTGGCGTGAACATCCGGGAGCACGCCAACGTCAGGGTCGGAGAGATGCGGAAAGGGGAGGCGGAATGCCCAGCGCAATGACCTCCTTGGCACTGAACCGGTCCGCCTCCGCAATCATCGCATGAAAGCTCTCGGGAGCATTCGGTCCTCAAATACCCTGAGCATTCCGTTCGCTCTGTCGATCAGAACGAACCCTTGACGCCGATGCCGAACATGCGCGGCGAGGTCATGCTGGCCTCGATGCCGCCGATGCCGCGGTTCTGCTGCATATAGGTGGGCGCACGCTCGTCGAAGACGTTCTTCACATAGCCGTAGACCTCCATGTGGTCGTGCACCTTGTAGCTCGCCCGGATGTCGGCGATGGTGTAGGGCTCGATCACATAGGCCGCCGTGTTGGCCGTGTCGGAATAGTAGCCGTCGAGATGGCGGACCTGGCCCGACAGGGTGAACTTCTCCGTGGCGTCCCAGCTCACGCCGAGCGTGACCATGTATCCCGGCGACTTGGCGAACTCGTTGCCCTCATAGGCGACGTTGCTGGCGATCTTGTCGATCTTGGTGCGCAGCACGCCGGCGCTGCCCTTGAGCGTAAGGTTGTCAAGGAGCTGATAGTCCGCGCCGATCTCCAGGCCGTAGGCATGGGCCTCTTCGGCATTGATCGTGTAGGACTGTGTCACGCCCGGCGAGATCACCACCGGAATGGTGTACTGGGCGTTCTGGAAGTCCATGTAGAACAGGTTGCCGTTCACCGTCAGCCGGTCGTCGAGTAGGCTGGCCCGGGTGAACAGCTCGTAGTTCCAGATCTTCTCCTCCTCGAAGGGCTGCCAGCGCCGGGCCGTCAGGTTGAGCGAGACGCCGCCGGGATTGTATCCGCGGCTGACGAGCGCGCCGACGGTCCAGTCGTCGTTGACCGCATAGGCAAGCGAGGCCTTGGGCAAAAGCGCCGAGAAGGTGGCGTCGAAATCGACCGGCGTTGGCGCGAAGACCGAGGTGCCGACACGCTCGATGCGGTCGTTCTGGTAACGCAGGCCCGTCGTCAGCGTCCATTGCTCGGCGAAGCGGTAGCTCACCTCGCCAAAGAGGCCGAGATTGCGCTTGGTGTCGTTGAAGGACGATATGCCGGACAGGTAGAGCATCTCGTCGGTCTGCGTGTTCGCATAGTAGAAGCCGGCGACGCCGCTGACATCGTCGTCCACATCGCCGAAGGTCACGCGCGCCTCGTTCGAGACGTTGGCCTGGTCGACATCCGCATCCCCGCCGTTGACGAGGCCGGTGGTGCGCTTCACGTTCGAAGACGAATATTGCGTCTGGTTGAAGAACTTGACGCCGTTCTCGAAATCGTAGGCGATGTCGAGGATGCCGGTATTGGTGTGCTGGTCCCAGGTCGGCATCGTCGTGGTGACGTGCTCGAGCTCATCGAAGGGACGCGAGGCGGCCTCCTGCGTCGGCCGGTTGCTGCTGTTGTGCGAATAGGTGAGCTTCGCTGTGAGGCCCGGAACCTCCGTGGGCTCCCACAGCAGCTTGAAGCGGGCGTTGAGCGCGCTGAAATCCTGGTCCGTGTCGCCATGCTGGAAGCCGGCATTGACATAGTCGATGAAGGTGTCGCGGCCGGAATAGTCGATGGCAAGGCGCGCGGCCAGCTGGTCCTCGACGATCGGGCCGGACAGGGCGACGGACGTGCGCTTGGTGTTGTAGCTGCCGATCTCCGCCTGATACGCGCCCTCGGGCGTGAAGGTCGGGTCCTTGGTGTTGACGATGATGGCGCCGGCAATGGCGTTCGCGCCCTGCGAGGTCGTCTGCGGCCCGCGGAAGACCTCGATGCTGTCGAGGTCCCAGACCGACGTCGCGCCGAAATAGAACTCGTTGTAGTTCAGGTAATGGCCGTCGAGATTGATGGTGGCGCGCGGCACCGTGCCACCCCAGAACGAGCCCTGTCCGGTCAGCGGACCCTGGGTATCCTGCCCGCGGATGACCGGTGCGCTGACGCTGTCCGAATAGACGACGTTCGGCACGTCGGCGATCACCTCGGAGACGGACGCGTTGCCGGTCTTTTCCCGGTCGATCTCGCGGCTCGTCTTGATCGACACGGACGAGGCCGTGTTCTTCATGTCGCGCGAGACCTTCTCGCCGGTCACGGTGATGGCTTCGAGAACCGTGGCGCCGTCCGCCGCGTTATCCTGCGCGAGAGCCGCCAGGGCCGGAAGCAACGACAATGCAGCGACGCTGACGCCGGCTGCGAGCCTGCGATGAATATGAGTCCCCATAACAACCCCTAAACATGAGTATTCCACTCATGTTGGAGTAGCGAGAGTATGAATGTTCCGCAATAGGGAATGCTTTCCACATAATGAGCAGATTGCCGTCAGGCGCAAGCCGTGTCATATCCGCAACAGTGCCGGCGCTGCTGCGTCAAGCCGAAAGCGCCGGACCGTGTTGACGGGAGGATGTCGTTGAACGAATTCGAAGAAAGTGCGGACGAGCTGTCGGATGCCGCGAGCGAGAAGCGGGCCGGCATCATCCAGTCCGTGTCGATCGCGTCGCGGTTCCTCAACATCCTCGCTGCATCCGACGGAGAACTGCCGCTGGTGGAGCTCGCACGCCGTGCCGGAACCGGCCGCTCCACCGCCCACCGCTACATGCAGAGTCTGGTGCGCGAAGGGCTGGTCGCACAGGATCAGGTCACCGGCTGCTACGATCTTGGCCCGGCATCGCTCAATATCGGCATCAGCGCGCTGAAGCGCATCGATCCCGTGGCGGTCGCCGCGCGACACATGAAATCCATGGCCTCGCGCATTGCGGCAAGCTGCGGCGTCGCGATCTGGACCGACCGCGGGCCGACCATCGTGCAATGGTATCGCAGCGCCCGGTTTGCCATCAGCACCGTGACGCTTGGCGATGTCCTGCCGCTCGACAACACCGCCTGCGGGCTGGTGTTCCAGGCCTACCTGCCGGCGGAGCGGATCGAGGCGGTGCGGCGGCTGCAGCCGGATGCCTTTCGCGGCCGCGCGCCGGCGCCGGGCGTGCTGGAGGACGTCCGCCGTGCCGGTGGCGCCGAATTGAACGAACGGCTGTTCTCCGCGCTGACCGGTAAGGCCGCGCCGGTTTTCGACGTCTATGGGGATATCTGTTGCGTGGTCACGACGGTTTCCTTCGTCGAGACAGCCGAAAGCGAAGGACATGGCGCTGCGCTGATCGAGGCGGCGCGGCAGGCGACGCGGGATTCGGGCGGGACCTGAGCCGACGCCTCGTCAAGCTGCTGGGTGACCTTCCAGGAATAGGTGAGGGGCAAACTTAGCACACGCCCCGTATCACGCGTCCTCACCGATGCGCAGATGCGCCCGCAGCGTCTCGCCGTCGTAGTCCGCGCGGAACAGGCCACGGCGTACCAGAAGCGGCACGAGGTCGTCGAGGAACAGGCGTAGCGATTCCAGCGAGCCGCCCGGCAGCGCGATGAAGCCGTCGATCGCGCCGGCCTCGAACCATTCCGCAATCTCGGCGGCGACATCCTCGACGGTGCCGACGCAGACCCAATGCGCCGAGCCGACCACTTCCGGCCGCGCCAGCAGGTCTTCCAGCAAGGGTTCGTTGTTCTCTATGTAGCGGCGCAGCAGGTCGGCATGGGTGCGGCTGCGCACCGGCCGGTCGTCCGTCGGCAGGAGGTCGGCGGTGACGCGCGCGCCGGGCGGCAGATGCGAGAGGTCGAGGCCGAGAATGGTCTTCACGGCATCGAGGCGTTGCGCAGGCGTCAGATGCGCATGGGCGCGCCGGTGCATGGCGGCGGCTTCCTCCCGCGTTTGCGCCAGGAAGAAGTAGAGGCCCGGCAGGATACGCGGCGCATCGGTTCGTCCATGTTTTTGCGCGCGCGCGCGCAGGTCGTTGCGAAGGTCGAGGGCAGCGGCCATGTCGGGGGTCGAGGCAAAGGTCGCATCCGCCACCGAGGCCGCAAAATCCCGCCCGATCTCCGAGGCGCCGGCCTGGAACAGCGGCGGCGGGCCGCTGGCATGGCCGGGCACGTTCAGCGGTCCCTTGACGCTGAAGAATTCGCCCCGGTGGTCGATCGCGGCAGGCTCGGCCTTGCCCTCCAGCGCCGCATGCGGATAGCTCCGCCAAAGGCGGCGGACGAGATCGGTGAACTCCGCGGCCTTGCGGTAGCGCTCCTGCGGCGGCGGCATCGGTGCATCGCCGAAATTCTCCGCGCCCTCGATCGAGGTAACGATGTTCCAGGCGGCGCGCCCGTTGCTGATCCAGTGCAGCGACTGGATCTGGCGGGCGACGACATAGGGCGGGTTGAAGGTCGTCGAGGCGGTCGTGACGAGGCCGATGCGCCTTGTGGCCGTGGAAATGGCGGCGAGCAGCACCGTCAGGTCCAGTCCGACGAAGGAGGGCGACGTGCCCGATTTGCCGCGCCGCATGACCAGTACGTCCGGCTTGAAGACGAAGTCGAGCTTGGCCCGCTCGGCCGCCTGCGCCAGCCTGATGTAGAAGCCGGCCGGATCTTGCCGCTGTTCGTCAAGCTCCGCATCCTCCGGCGCGCGGCCCTGCAGCCATGTCTCGGTGAGGCACAGGCCGATATGAAGCTGTCTGTCGGTCATGGTGCCGAAATCCTTTCCTGCCGCGGGTGTGCCGGACGGTGGCGCCCGAGCGGCACGATGAGCGGCGTGTGTGAAACCGGATCGTCGATGACGATGCAGGGCAGGCCGAACACCGCCTCGACCAGGGCTTCCGTCACCACCTCGGCGGGGCGCCCCTCGGCAAGGATCGCGCCGTCGCGCATGGCGACGAGGTGGGAGGCGTAGCGGCAGGCATGGTTGAGGTCGTGCAGCACGGCGACGACGGTCCGTCCTTCGGCATTGAGGTCGGCCAAAAGTTCCAGCAGTTCGATCTGGTGGGCGATGTCGAGGAAGGTGGTCGGCTCGTCGAGCAGCAGGATCGGCGTTTCCTGCGCCAGGACCATGGCGACCCAGACGCGCTGGCGCTGCCCGCCGGACAGTTCGTCGACCAGCCGATCGGAAAGATCGGTGATGCGGGTCGCCTGCATGGCCGCCATAACGGCCGCTTCGTCAGCCTTCGACCATTGGCGGAAGAACGACTGGTGCGGGTAGCGTCCCCGGCCCACGAGGTCGGCGACCGTAATGCCGGAGGGTGCCGTTGCGCTCTGCGGCAGGAGGCCGAGCCGGCGCGCGATCTCGCGCGTCGCAAACGCGCCGATGCTCCTGCCGTCGAGGATCATCTCGCCGGTTGACGGCGCGAGCAGCCTCGCCATGGCGCGCAAGAGGGTCGATTTCCCGCAGGCATTCGGCCCGACGATGACGGTGAAGGAGCCGTCCGGAATGGCGATCGTCAGGTCGCTCGATATGGTTCGCTCGTCGTAACGCAACGTCACGGAGCTGGCATGAAGGCGGTGGGTCATGGCTGTTCTTCCAGCGGTCGGCGGGCGGCGATACCGTATTGCATTGCAGAATGCATTCTGCAATATGGACAAACAATATGGACTTAATTACTCATGTTTTAGCGCTGTTTGGCTGCCTCAGGCAACCGTTTGCGCCGCAATGTGAGGGATGACAGGAGACACGGGCACCATGGCCATGCCGCGCAACGAGAGTGTCGAAGATCGCAGCAACCTGCTGGCGCAGGAAGACCATATGGGCAGCATGGAACGGCTGTCGATGGAAGTGGTCGCCTTGGCGCGCCCGGTGCCCTCCGTCATCCGCGTCACCGGCCGCATCGCCCCGGCCGATCCCGCCCCGTGGCGCCGGCCCAATCTTGCCGTGCGCCTCGAAGTCGAGAGCCCGGAAGGCCAGCGCCCGGTATCGCGCGTCTATACGATCCGCTCCTTCGACGAAGCCCGCAGCGAGGTCGACATCGATTTCGTGATCCATGCCGACGACAGTCCCGCCATGCGCTGGCTGGAGCGCGCGGCTGTCGGCAGCTCCATCCATCTCGTCGGGCCCCGGCCGCATTTCCTGCCAGACCATGCCTCCGGGGGCGACATCGCCCTCTTTGCCGACGAAACCGCCATCCCGGCCATTCATGCGATCCTCAGCACCTGGCAGAAGGGAAGCCACGGCGACCTTTACGTCGAAACCGCCGACCGCGCCGCCTTCGACGAACTGCCGGAGGTCGAGGGCGTCGAGCGGCACCTCCTGCTGCGCGGCCCGGACGAAGAGCCCGGCACGACCGGAAAGCTCGTCGCCGCCGCCCGCGCCTTGCCCGATCCGCAGGACCGCATGATCTGGGCGGCGGGAGAGCGCCAGGATATCCGCGCCATCCGCGCCTATTTCACCGAGGAATGCGGCCTGCCGAAGGATCGCGTGCGCGTCTTCGGCTACTGGCGCAAGGGCATGAGCAGTTCCGACATCGACCGCATGCGGCTTCAGCAGTATGAGGCGGTCCGCGCCGAAGGGGGCGGACTGCGTCAGATGGACGATCTCGACGTTCTCGCCTGACGCCGAACAAATGGCACGGACACGACCCATGACCCTCCGCCGCACCTTCCTGACGTCCGCCCTCGGCCTTGCCGCCACCGCGCTCCTGCCGTTGCGCGCGCCACGTGCCGAAGAGGCATGGCCGCGCGCCGTGCGCCACGACGCCGGGGAACTCACCCTGTCGGCCCGGCCGCAGCGCATCGTCTCGACCGCGCCGAGCCTCACCGGCATCCTGCTCGCCATCGGCGCGCCGGTCGTCGCCAGCGCCGCGACGACGCCGAGCGTGCTGACGGATGACAAGGGCTTCTTCTCGCAATGGGCTGGCGTCGCCGACGAGCGTGGGGTCGAGGTGCTTTACGGCAAGCTCGAATTCGATATCGAGGCCGTGATCGGCGCCGAACCGGACCTGCTGGTCATCTCGGCGACGGGCGCCGACAGCGTCGCGCAGCATTATGCCGAGCTCGAGGCGCAGGGTATTCCGGCCATCGTCGTCAACTACTCCAACCAAAGCTGGCAGGATATCGCTCGCGCGCTCGGCAGGACCACCGGCCTTGAAGACCAGGCGGCCGATGCTATCCGCCGGTTCGATGCCTATGCGGCGGAGGTCGCGGCCACATTGCCGTCCGTCGAAGAGCCGGTCAGCATCGTCGGCTACAATATCGGCGGCAGCTATTCCGTCAGCAAGCCCGCGAGCCCGCAGGCGCAGCTTCTCTCCGCGCTTGGCATGACGGTGGTCGGCCTGCCCGAGAGCCTGCGCGGCCAGGTAACGCGCGCCTCCGATTTCGAGTTCATCTCGCAGGAGAACCTGCCGGCGGCGATTGCCGGCGAGACGATCTTCCTGCTGCGCGCGACGGAGGACGATGTCGGGGCCTTCCTCGCAGATCCCGTCCTCGCCAACCTTCCTGCCGTGATGGGCAAGCGGGTCTATCCGCTCGGGCCGACCTCCTTCCGCATCGACTACTATTCCGGCCGGCAGATGATCGACACGGTGGCCCGGTCCCTGAAGAACCGATGACCGCGGCGGTTTCGGGTCGGGCACAGAGTTGCGCGCGCCGAAGGCGGCGGCTTGCCGGCCTTGTCGCCGGCCTTGCCGTGCTTGTCCTGCTCTCCCTCGCCAGCCTCGCCTTCGGGTCGCGGCCCATCCCCCTCCAGGCCGTTCTCGATGCGATTTTCGCCCATGACGCGCGCGACGACCGCCACCTGATCGTCTGGACCCTGCGCTTGCCGAGAACTGCGGTCGCGCTGCTTGCCGGCCTTGCTCTCGGCGTCGCCGGGGCGGTGATGCAGGCGGTCACGCGCAATCCGCTGGCCGAACCCGGGCTGCTCGGCGTCAATGCCGGCGCTGCCGTCGCGGTCGTGCTCGGCGCCTGCCTTTTCGGTGCAACGACCATGGCCGGCTATGTCTGGTTCGGCGTTGCCGGCGCGGGGCTTGCGGGAGTTGCCGTCTTCCTGCTCGGGCGCGCGCATGAAACCGGCACGAACCCGGTGCGACTGGTGCTGGCCGGTGCCGGCCTCTCGGTCATGCTGGGCGCGGTCACCGGCATCGTGCTGATCAATGCGCCGCTCTCGGTGCTCGACAATTTCCGCAATTGGGCGGCGGGGTCGGTCGCCGGGCGCGGTTTCGACATCGCCGCCATCCTCGCCGTCGCGACGGCCTGCGGTCTTGGAACTGCGTTCGCCATCGCCGCAAACCTCAATGCCATCGCCCTTGGGGAAGACCTCGGCAAGGCGCTCGGCCTCGATACCCGCCTCACGCTGGTCCTCGCGTGTTTCTCGGTGATGCTGCTTGCCGGTGCGGCGACGGCCGCGGCCGGTCCCATCGGCTTCGTCGGCCTGGTGGCGCCGCACCTCGCCCGCACCATTACCGGTCCGGATTATCGCTGGCTGCTTCCCTATTCGGCCCTTTTCGCCGCCATCCTGCTGCTCGGCGCCGATTGCCTCGGCCGAGTGATCGTCGCGCCGGAGGAAATCGCGGCGGGGATCGTCACCGCGCTGGTCGGCGGGCCGTTCTTCATCCTCATCGTCCGCAAGTTCCGGCTGAAGCAGCTATGAGAACCGCGCCCGCCTCCGTCCGCCGGGTCGGGTCGCTGTCGTTTCGCTGGCGGCCGAGGGTCGTCGTGCTTTGCGGCGTGCTGGCACTGGTCCTTGCCGCCTTCGCCATCCTGCTCCTCGGCAGCGGCACCCTGTCCTTCAGCGCCGGCGAGGTTCTGGCGGTGCTCTCCGGGCAGGGGGACAATGCCAAGGCCGAGCGCGTCCTCCTGCGCATCCGGCTGCCGCGCCTGCTGACGGCCATCCTCGTCGGCGGCGCGCTCGGCATGGCGGGGTCGATCTTCCAGTCCATCTCACGCAACGCACTCGGCTCGCCCGATGTGATCGGCTTCACGACGGGGGCGGCGACCGGGGCGATCGTGCAGATCATGCTGCTGGATGCCGGGCCGTTCGAGACGTCGGTGGCGGCCGTCCTGTCAGGCGTCCTCACCGCCGTCGCGGTCTTCCTGCTCGCCCGCAAGGGGCGTTCCACCGGCGGCTACCGGCTCGTGCTGGTCGGCATCGGCGTCGGCGCAACGCTCTCCGGCGTCAACACGATCCTGCTGGTGAGCGGCGATCTCGACCAGGCGGCGTCCGCCCAGCTCTGGCTCGCCGGCTCGCTCAACACACGCACCTGGTCGCATGTCGTGCCGGCCGCCATCGGCTTTGCGGTCGTCCTGCCGATCGCAATCCTCCATGCACGCCGGCTGAACCTGCTCGAAATGGGCGACGATGCCGCCCGTCAGCTCGGCGTCGATGCCGAGCGCACGCGCCTCGTGATGATCATGGCCGCCGTCGGGCTGACCTCGATCGCCACCGCCGCCGCCGGCCCCATCGCCTTCGTCGCACTCGCCGCACCGCAGCTTGCGCGCCGGTTGAGCGCATCGCCGGACGTGCCTGTCGTCTCCGGCGCGATGATGGGCATGGTCCTGCTTCTCGCCGCCGATCTCGCCAGCCAGCACCTGCCGATCAACATCCACATGCCCATCGGTCTGACCACTGGCCTTCTGGGCGGGTTCTATCTCCTTTGGCTGCTGGTACGCAGTAGATCCATCTGATCAAGGCAGCCGCCATAAGCGATAGTCCGCAACAGGTGCTCCAAAGTGGTTTGAATTCGTTTGAGAGCAGAGGAGCAATGCCGGGACTGGAATAGAATGTACCCCCTCTACAGGTGCTTCTTGCATAACGCAGTTTATGGAACTCTTAGACGCAGGGCCCCGTGTTGCGCGGCAATCTCCCGATGCACGAGGGACCATGTCCTCGTTCTGCGCAATTCAGGCCCGCAAGCATCACTGCCTAGTCTTGTGGTGTCTGCTGGTGCGCCAACATCATCCAGTCGTCGCCCGTGCGGACATAGGTTGAGCTGCAAAAGGCACGATAGGGTGGATCGGTATCACGGTGTGCCACAGCCAGATAGGTCAAGACGATCGTATGGTCTGCTGCTGCCGTGTGCCGTTCTTCCATCTCGACCTCCGTCCAACGCGAGGCCGCAGCGAGGCTTTCTATAATCGAGATGCGGTCGAGGGTTCCCATATGGGGAAAGATCATCACCGCCCCGGCATGAAGGTGCGCATCGTAAAAAGAAGCCCCTTCGAGCCAGAAGCTGCGTTCGAGCGTCCAGACGGGATCGCTAGGCATGGCGACACGCCGCCAACGACAGCCCCATGCAGGTGAGGACGATGATCGTCTTCATTTGGACCTCCTGGATTCACGGTCAGAAACGCGCCGAACGTACCGGTGTTCCGATACGGTATATTCGAGATTGCCGAGCGCTATTGCGATTACTGCTCCCCAACCCTTGCCTGTGCGCTGCCGCGAGCCATATCGCCAACAGGAAACCCAGCCTGGAGCACGGACATTCACCGACGCGCCCTTCTTCCCTTGCTAATGCCGTTGAGCGGCTGTTCCGGCGTCCAGTCGGCGCTCGACCCTGCGGGTGAGGAAGCGGCCGCGATCTACCGGCTCCTTCTCGTCATGGTCATGGGCGGGGCGCTGATCTGGCTTGCCGTCGTCGGCCTGCTCCTGCATGCGGCACGAAAGCAGAAGGCGCCCTGGAGCGAGAAGACGGCCGGGCGGCTGATCGTCTGGGGCGGCGTCGCCTTTCCGCTCGTCGTGCTGCTGGCGCTGCTCGCCTATGCCGTCTGGCTGATGCCGGCCATCCGGCCCTGGCTCGCGCGCTATGCGCCGGCGCCCGAGACGATCGAGGTGACGGGCGAACAGTTCTGGTGGCGCATCCGCTATCCGGCGACGGACGGCCTGCCCGCCTTCGAAACGGCGAACGAGCTGCGCCTTCCCATCGGCGAGCGCGTGGCCTTCTCGCTGAAGGCGGCCGACGTCATCCACTCCTTCTGGATCCCGGCGCTCGGCGGAAAGATGGACATGATCCCCGGCCGCACGAACACGCTGTCGCTGCTGCCGACGAAAGCGGGCGTCTTCCGCGCGCCCTGCGCCGAATTCTGCGGGGCCTCGCATACCCTGATGGCCTTTTCCGTCATCGTCATGGAGCAAGCGGACTATGCGGCATGGCGCAGCGCACAGGCGGTGGGAAGCCGGGCGGGGGGCGGCGAAGGGGAGCAACTTTTCGCCCGGCACGGCTGCGCGGGCTGTCATGGCGTGCGCGGCGTGACGCCCGCCGCAAGCCTCGGCCCGGACCTCACCCTCTTCGGCCAGCGCCAGACGGTCGGCGCCGGAACGCTCGCCAACACCGCGGAAAACGTCGCCCGCTTCATCCGAGACCCGGCCGCCGTGAAGCCCGGTGCAAAGATGCCGGCCTTCGACATGCTGCCCGAAAGCGACATCGCCGCCATCGCCGACTATCTCGCGGGGCTCAAATGACCGATGCCCTGAGCCCCGATCTTTCGAAGGAGGAGCGCGAGGCGCAGGAAGCGGAGCTGCGCGAAGTCTGGCGCACGCCGTCCGGCTGGCGCTACTGGACCTCGGTCAACAATACCGAGATCGGCCTGTGGTACGGCGCGGCGGCCTTCCTCTTCATGCTGTTCGCCGGCGTGCTGGCGCTGCTCGTGCGCGTGCAGCTCGCCGTGCCCGATAACGATTTCCTCTCCGCCGATATCTTCAACCAGGCCTTCACCCTGCACGGCACGGTGATGATGTTCCTCTTCGCCGTGCCGATCTTCGAGGCGGTGGCGATCTTCCTGCTTCCCTCCATGCTCGGCGCGCGGGAGCTGCCCTTTCCGCGCCTTTCGGCCTTCGGCTTCTGGAGCTTCGCGCTCGGCGGCATCTTCGTCTGCGGCTCCATCCTCTTCGGCGCGGCGCCGAACACCGGCTGGTTCATGTATCCGCCGCTCGCCACCGACAAGGAATATTCCGGCATCGGCGCCGACATCTGGCTGCTCGGTCTCTCCTTCATCGAGGTCGCCTCCATCGCCGCCGCCGTCGAGCTCATCGTCGGCATCATGAAGTGCCGCGCGCCGGGCATGCGTATCAACATGATGCCGCTCTTCGCCTGGTATCTGCTGATCGTCGCCGGCATGATCCTCTTCGCCTTCCCGCCGCTGATCGCCGGCGACATCCTCTTCGAGATGGAGCGGATGTTCGGCTGGCCCTTCTTCGATGCGGCGCGCGGCGGCGATCCGCTGCTCTGGCAGCATCTCTTCTGGATCTTCGGCCATCCGGAGGTCTACATCATCTTCCTGCCGGCCATCGCGCTGATGGCGATGATCGTGCCCACCTTCGCGCAGCGCCCCATCGTCGGCTATTCGTGGATCGTGCTTGCCGCCGTCGGCACCGGTTTCCTGAGCTTCGGCCTGTGGGTGCACCACATGTTCACGACGGGCTTGCCGCAGATCTCGCTCGCCTTCTTCTCCGCCGCCTCGGAGGCCGTGGCGATCCCGACCGGCGTGCAGATCTTCGTCTTCATCGCCACCATGCTCGCCGGCCGCGTCATCTTCTCCGTACCGATGCTGTTCGGCACCGGAGGCCTTGCGATCTTCATCATCGGCGGCCTGACGGGCGTGATGGTCGCGCTCGTGCCCTTCGACTGGCAGGCGCACGACACCTATTTCATCGTCGCGCACCTGCACTATGTGCTGATCGGCGGCATGCTCTTCCCGATCGTCGCCGGCATCTACTATTATTATCCGCTGCTGGACGCCCGAAAGCTCTCCGACCGGCTCGGCAAGGTCGCCTTCTGGCTGATGTTCTGCGGCTTCAACGTCGCCTTCTTCCCGATGCATCTGGCGGGCCTGCGGGGCATGCCGCGGCGCGTCTTCACCTATCCCGCCGATATCGGCTGGGACTGGTTCAACCTGATCTCGACCATCGGGGCCTTCGTCTTCGCGGCGGGCGTGCTCGTCGTCGTCATCGACGTGCTGCGGCCGAAGCATCGCCAGCCGAGGGGCGAGGAGAACCCCTGGAATGCCGGCACGCTGGAATGGATTTCCGAGCCGGAGGAGAAATGGGGCGTGCGCTCCATCCCGATCATCCGGAGCCGCTATCCGATCTGGGACCAGCCGGGCCTCGTCGAGGACATCAAGGCCGGCCGCTTCTACCTGCCGGATGCGAAGGACGGCGCGCGCGAGACGCTCGTCACTTCCGTGCTCGACGCCACGCCCATCCAGTGCCTGCGCGTCGGTGGCACCTCGCTCCTCACCATCCTCGCCGCCTTCTCGCTCGGCGGCGTCTTCATCGCCCTCACCTTCCACTGGTGGATCGCGACGGCGGCCTTCGCGGTGCTGACACTTGCCGCCATCGTCGCCTGGCTCTGGACCGGCACGGCCGCCATTCCCCGGGAGGAGATGCGCGACGTCGGCCTCGGCGAAACCCTGCCGCTCTATACATCCGGCCCGCAATCGGTCGGCTGGTGGGCCATGTTCATCACCATGGCGGGCGACGGCACGGCCTATGCCAGCCTGATGTTCGGCTATTTCTTCTACTGGACGATCCACGACGACTTCACCGCCGGCCATGCCGGCCCCGGCACGCTCTGGCCGCTCGCCGCGGCCCTCCTCTTCACGCTTGCCTGGCTGGCGATGCTGGCGGCCCGCAAGGCGAACGAAGGCGACCGCCATACGCGCACGCGCCTCTGGCTCGTGCTCTCCGCCCTCCTGACGCTCGCCGCCGGTTGCGCCGGCCTTGCCGGCCCCTATCTCACCGGCATGGACCCGACCGCACATGTCTATCCGGCCATCGTCTGGGTCGTCGCCCTGTGGACCGTCGTGCATGGCGGCGTCGGCGTCATCATGCAGGCCTATTGCCTGGCGCGGAGTCTGGCGGGCCGGATGAGCGCCCGCCACGACATGGACCTCCGCAATGTCGTGCTCTACTGGCACTTCCTCGTCATCACGGCGATCACGTCCTTCGGCGTCCTCGGCCTCTTTCCGGGTTTGAGGTGATGCCATGCGCCTGATCCCCAAGGAAGTCGAAAGCCTCTGGACGCTCTTCACCGCACCGACGATCTGGGCGCTGCATTTCCTCGCCTGCTACATCACCGCCGCGACCTACTGTGCGAAAGCGGGTGCCGCGCCGTTCTCCTTCGGGACGATGCGCCTCGCGCTCGGCGCCGTCACGCTTGCGGCGCTCGGCGGGATCGTCCTCTCCGCCTTTCTCGCCTGGCGGCAATGGGGCTTCGGCTCCGGCGATCCGCCGCACGACGAGCCGACCCGCAGGGATCGCCTGCTCTTCCAGGGCTTCGCGACGCTGCTGCTCTCCGGCCTCAGCTTCGTGGCCGTGCTCTTCGTCGCCGTGCCGCTCGTCTTCATCGAGGCCTGCCAGCCATGAAGAGATCCGCACGCATCCTTGGCCTTCTCCTCCTCATCGTGCTTTGCGCCGTTCTCGTGGCGAGCTTCGGCGGCGGCTCGTTCGCCGTCCACATGGTCGTCCATATGGGTATCGTCGCGGTCGCCGCGCCGCTCATCGCCTGCGGCATGCCCGGCACGCGGCTCGATGCGCTTCCGGGCGTCGCCCGGATGACGCCCATGCTCGCATCCTTCGTCGAACTCGTCGCCGTCTGGTTCTGGCACCTGCCGGCGCTACGCGCGCTCGCCGATGCGAGCCTCGCGCTCTCGCTTCTCGAACAGGCAAGTTTCCTTGCGGCGGGTGTCCTGCTCTGGCGTGCCTGCCTCCGGCCGGGGGAAGGCCGTCTTGCCGGCGCGGCCGGGCTGCTGTTCACCTCGATGCACATGACCCTGCTCGGCGTGCTGCTGGCCCTCGCCCCTCGCCCCCTCTACGGCGAGGGCGACGTCTCCTGCTTCGGCATTTCGCTTTCGGCCGCCGCCGACCAGCAGATCGGCGGGGTCGTCATGCTGATGGTCGGCGCCTGCGCCTATCTTCTCGGAGGGATAGTGCTGCTGGCCGGGTTGCTGCGGGAGGACAGGGCGCAATGCTGATCGGCTGGAAACAGATTGCCGGCCTCGTCCTTGCCGGCATGGTCGCCGCCTTCCTCGTTGCCTGGTCAGGCATCATCGGGGTGGGCGCGAGCACGGGCCACTGGAAGGCGACCGACTGGTTTCTGCACTGGGTGATGCGCTCCTCCGTGCGCACGGCGGCCATCGGAACGCCGGTCCCCGCCTTCACAGAGGGCATGCTGCCGATGGCGGCCGGCCATTTCGAGAAAGGCTGCGCCCTCTGTCACGGTTCGCCCGCCCTGCCGCGGCCGGCGAGCGTCCGCAACATGCTGCCCGCCCCGCCGGACCTGAAGGACAAGATCGGCGAATGGAGCGATGCCGAGCTTTTCCAGATCGTGCAGCATGGCGTGCGCTTCACCGGCATGCCGGCCTGGCCGGTGGCGGGGCGCGAGGATGAAGCCTGGGCCATGGTCGCCTTCCTGCGCCGCTATCGGCAGCTCGACGCGGCGGGCTATCGCGACCTTGCGGGCTTTGCCGCCACGCGGTCGACGGCGATGGACAGCGTGATCGGGACGTGCAACGGCTGCCACGCGCCGGACCGGCTCGACGGGCAAAGCCTCATCCCGCAGCTTGCCGGGCAATCCGTCACCTATCTGGAGCAGGCCCTTGCCGCCTATGCCGACGGAACGCGCGGAAGCGGCGTCATGGCCGTCGCGATCGAGGGGCTGGACGACGAGGACCGCCGCACCCTCGCCCGCCACTTTGCCGCCCAGCCTCCGGGTTTCCGACACCCCGTCTCTAGGGACACGGCGCGCGGCGAAACGCTCGCCCTGAAGGGCGATCCGGCCAGACGCGTTCCTGCCTGCCTGTCCTGCCATGACAAGGCCGGCGCCAACCCCGCCTTTCCGCGGCTTTCCGGCCAGCCGGCCGCCTATCTCGAAAGCCAGTTGAAACGCTTCGCCGCCAAGACGCGCGGCGGCGGTCCGTTCAGGGATGTGATGCAGAAGGTTGCCGCGAACCTGGAAGAGGAAGACATGGCGGCCCTCGCGGCCTACTTCGCCGCAAGACAGTCGACGGACTGACAGCGGAGACGGATAATAGAAATTGATTTCTTTCAAGTTGTTGTGGGTTTCCGTGTGAACGCGAGGCGAAGCGTATTCGGCATGACCCTAGATAACCTGACACCGCCGGGCGGCATGACGCCGAGCGATCTTGTTCGCCTCGGCGCCGAAATCCGGCAGCCGCGACGACCTCATCACCGCCGGAGGCCGTATCGCCGCCGCCAGACGAAGGACTGGGCACTCATCTGATAAAGGCTTCTCGTCTCGGAACGGGGTGATGCCGTGCGCGGCCAAGGCGTCTTTCCGTCGTCAATGGCAGGCACTCTCCTCCTGGCCAACGGTTGGAGTGGCGAGCATCGGGAAGAAGCCGTGAAGCCACACGCCAAAGCTCGCGGCCCACAGCACCGCGCTCGCCGCGTGGTGCAGGGGTGCGAGGCCGGAGGCGAAATCGAATTCCGGGAGAACGCGGACGAAGGCAGCGGCGGCCATCAGAAGGGCCGCGCCGTGGGCCTGCCAGGGCAGGTGGAGAAGATCGCGGCCCGTATGCCGCAGGCCCGCGATGATCAGCACGGCAATCACCGCGCATCCGAGCGCGCCGATCGAGAGCATGTGTAGGCCGGCGACACGCGGCAGATCGAAGCCCAAGCGCGTCGCGCCGAGCGCAAAGAAACCCGCGCCGGCAAAGGCGTTGCCAAGCGCCAGCATCGCGACCTCCGTCTTGAAGGCGGGACGACCGATGAACCATTCGGCAAGCCGGTCGAGGAACGCGGCGCCAGCCGCCAGCGCCAGCCAAGCCGAGACGGCGCTTTCGGGAAAGAACAAGGCTGAGGCCAGATAGAGCACCGTCATAGCGGCGGCCGCATGACGCCGCCCCGGATGCGGTCGGTACGGTGTCGTTTCGCCGGTCGGGTCTAGCGCCAGGTTGATCACCACGACATTGATGCGCGAGGCGGAGAGGGAAAACATCACGATGAAAATGCAAACCGCCGTTTCCAGGAGGCGGGCGGCAAGTGCGACATCGCGGGTGAACCAGCAATAGCGCATACTGGCCTCCACTGCGGCAAAGGAGAGTAGCCAGAACGGGAAGGCGAGATGCTTCGCCGTGCGGCGTTCAAGCATTGCCCGGCCGATCAGCATCGAAAGCGCAAGGAGGAAGGCGAGGTCGAAGACGGCGGCGACCAGGCTCAAGACATCCGCTCCCATCGCGCCGATCAGCCGCGCCGGCAGCCAGAGGGCGGCAAGGCAGAGCAGCGTCCTGCCCCGCGCCGGGCGGGTATCGGTCCATTCCGGCACGGCCGAGCCGAGGAAACCGGCGAGCGCCATGCCGTAAGTGCCGAAGATCATCTCGTGGGCATGCCATTGCGAGGGCGGAATGTCCGCGGCGAAGGGCAACTCATAACCACCCGCGATCACCCACAGGAAAGGCAGCAGTGCGCCATGGGCGGCGGCCAGGGGAAAGAACAGCCGCAGTGCTTCGGCAAGGATGGGACGCTCCGTCATCTCAGTCGCTCCGACGCCGAAAAAAGCTCGCCGAAGACAGGATCGCGCGACCACGCCTCCACCTGCTGGAAAATGGCCCGTTCCGAGCGGTCGCCCGGCCGGCCGGCAAGCGCGCGGCTCGCCGCGATACGCCCGTCGCGGGCAGAGAGGACCACGATGCGGTCCGCCACGCGAACGGCTTCGGCAAGGTCGTGCGTAACCAGCAGCACGGAAAAACCTTTCTCCTGCGCCGCGGCGATCAGCAGATCCTGAAGGTGCCGGCGCAGGCCGACATCCGTCGCGCTGAAGGGCTCGTCGAGAAACAGCATGTCGGGATCGACGGCGAGCGCCCGCGCCACGTTCGCCCGTTGCCGCATGCCGCCGGAGAGTTCTGCCGGGTATTTTCCGAAATCCGCCTCCTCCAGGCCGACGGCATGAGCAAGGCGTTCGGCCGTCCTGCGCCGTCTCGCTATGCCCTCGCCCCGCGCGGCAAGGCCGTAGGCGATGTTGTCCGTCAACGTCATCCACGGCAGCAGGCGCGGTTCCTGGAACACGACGGCCTGGCGGTGGTATCCTCGCGAAACCCGCCCCCTGACAGGTTCGACGATGCCGGCGGCGATCTGCAAGAGGGTCGTCTTGCCGCTGCCGGAGGGACCAAGCAGGGCAACGGCCTCGCCCTTGCTTATGGCAAGGTCGAAATCCTCAAAGAGGCTGCGCCCGAGAAAGGCATGCCCGACGCGGGAGAAGGCCAGCGTGGCGCTTTCCGTCATCGCTTTACGCCCCATGGAAGGCCGGCGCTGCGCCAGCGCTCCACAGCCTCGCGCACCACATGCAGCACGCCGTAGTCGGTTGCGAGCGCCAGGATCACGGTGATCGCCAGCCAGGCCGTGACGAGCGGGATGTCGAAGAGTGCCCGCGCCGTTGCAAGCTCGCCGCCGATACCGCCGGAATTGGAGAGGAGTTCGGCCATGACCGTCACCTTCCAGGCGCTGCCGGCCGTCGTTGTCCAAGCAGGAAAAAGATAGGAGAGCACATGCGGCAGGGTGATCGTGCGCAGTCGGTAGAGCCAGGAGGCGCCGAAGGATTGGGCCATGATGTCGAGCTGCCGGTCGCGTTTGGCGACCCCTTCCAGCGCGCCCGCGAAGGAGAGCGGCGCGGAGGCGATGACGACGGTCAGGATCGCGGTTCCGCCCGTGGAGCCGAACCAGATCAGCGCAAGCACAATCCAGCCGATCGGCGGCACGCCCAGCATGACGGTGACCACCGGCTTCATCAGCCGCATGGCGGCGAAGGAATAGCCGGCGACGAGCCCCGTCGCCGTGCCGATAATGGCGGCGAGCGCGAAACCCGAAAGCGCCCGGCCGGCGCTCTGCGAGACGATCGTCCAGAAATCCGGCCGCGCCAC
Source organism: Shinella zoogloeoides (assembly GCF_030733845.1). Taxonomy (NCBI): domain Bacteria; kingdom Pseudomonadati; phylum Pseudomonadota; class Alphaproteobacteria; order Hyphomicrobiales; family Rhizobiaceae; genus Shinella; species Shinella zoogloeoides. The sequence continues at coordinate 114,465 of NZ_CP132313.1, read as the reverse complement.
GAGCGTGCCGATTGCCGCCGCCGTTTCGGGCGGGGACGGCAGGACGAAGGAGCCGTAAATTTCGTGCCCGGCCTGCCAGACGGCGAGAAAGCAGAAAATGCCGGCAAGGCCCGCCCAGCCGGCCCACAGATAGCGGCCCGTCCAGCCGAGGCCGACAAGGAGAGCGTTCATGGCATCACACCAGATAGAAACCGTCGCCCGGCAGCTTGCCGCCGATGATCGCCGGATTGGCCTCCGCCAGCACGCCATAGAAGCCTTCGAGGGTCTTGCGTGCCGCGCTGGCGGGGATCGCGCTCAAATGGCTGGTCGGGAAGGATGCGGCGATGATTTCCGGCGGAAAACCGAGGGCGTCCGCGACAGCGGCAGAGGCGGCCCCGGGGTCGCCAAGCGCATCGGCAAGCGCGGCCTCGATCGCCTTTTGCAAACCGTCGGTTCCCGCCGCGCCGAGCGCCTGCTGCACCTCGGCCGTCAACGCAAGACCGGCCTGCGGGATCTCCGATGTGCCCGCAACAGCCTGCCATTCGGCCTGGATGTCGATGGCGCGGTGGACGGCCATGAACATCGATTTCGCCTTGATGATGACGCCAGTCGCCGCCGGCTCGCTGAGAAGGGCGGCATCGGCGCGGCCGGTCAGCAGCAGTTGCACTGCCTCCGGCGGCGAGGCGGTATATTCGAGCGTCACGTCGCCCTGCCCCAATCCCGCCTTCGTCAGAAGCCGCGCCATCACGAAATCCGGCATGTCGTTCTTGAACGGCAAGGCGAGCGTCCTGCCCTTAAGGTCCGCCACCGTCTTCAGGCTTTCATCCTTCGAGACCACATAGAGAAGGCCAGTGGTGAGCACGTTGAGAAGGCCGAGGCCGAGGCCCCGGTTGTGCAGGTTGGCGGCCGCATAGCTCGGCATCACCACGGCGCCCATCGAGCCCGAGGCAACGGCCGCGCGCATCTCGTCCGGCGTCTTCCAGGCCCGGAAGACCGCCGAGGGCGCGACATCCCTGAGGAAGCCGCCCTTGACCGCATGGGCAAGCACGGCGGAAGGCGCGGCCGGCGGGCCATAGAGCGTGAGCGGTGCGGCAGCTCTCAGGATAGAAGGCGACGCCAGCGCCGCGACCGTCAGTGCAGAGAGGCCGGCCAGAACGTCACGGCGGTTGAGAAGGGTCATGTCGATCGTCCTTTCGTCAGAAGCGCGCCTTGATGCCGGCATAGAAACCGCGGCCATCGCCCGGCAGGTAGACGGCCTGCCCGGCGCTCGCCTGATCGAGGATCAGGGTGGAGGAGGCGTAGGTCCTGTCGAAGACGTTGGTGACGGCGCCGTAGAGGCTGAATGCCTCGTTGATGCGGTATTCGGTCTTGAGATCGACGACCGCATATGGATCGGCATGAAGCGTGTTCATGTTGTCGACGGGCGTCTTGGCCGGAACCCATTGCAGGGCCGCACCGATATCCCAGTCCTCCGTCACCGCATATTGCAGCGCGAGGTGCACGACATGGGACGGCGCGCCGGCAAGGCGATTGTCGCCGCGCAGCGGATCGTTGTCGAAGCGGAAGCCCTGATACGTATAGGCAAGCCGGCCCGTGAGGCCCTGCAGGATCTCGCCGGAGACGCCGAGTTCAAGCCCCGCGTGGATCGTCCGGTCGGCATTGAAGGCGGAGAGCAGCGAGCCGCTGCTGTCACGCAGGCTGAGAAGCTCGTTGTCCACCCACGAATAATAGGCAACGGCATCCACCTTCCACAGATCGTAGTCGCTGCGCCAGCCGATTTCCACGGTGGTCGCCGTCTGGGCGTCGAGATCGGGCGTGGAAAAGCCGGTCGGCGAGGCGTTGGGTGTGCCGCCCGTTGTGCCCAGCAGGTCGTCATGGGCCGGCGGCTCGAAACTGCGGCTGATCGCGGCAAACAGCAGGTTGCTCTTGTCGGGGCGCCAGCTCGCCGCCAGCGCCGGCGACCAGCCGTGATAGCTGCGCTCATAGCTCGTATCGATTGCGGCGACGCCCGACAGAACAGGCCCGCCAGGCGTGAAGGCCAGTCGCGGGCGCGTTGCCGTATCCCAGAGGTCGTCGTTGCCGCGCGTCGCATGGGTATAAGAAAACGAGGGCGACAGGGTCACCGTATCGCCGATCGGCACATTGAACCCCGCGGTAAGCGACAGGGTCGAGGCGTCAAGATCGTTTTTCGAGAAGGCCGGCCCGTCGGCGCCCCGGCGATTGATGTTGTAGGTCCGCTCCGCCGATCCGACGGAGTATTGCGCCGTCGTTTCGAAAAGCGGCAGGAGAGCGTCCGCATCGGGCTGGTAGGCATAGCGTAGAAGACCGGTCAGGTCCCCGCCATCCGTGCGGCGCACGCCGCTCGATACGGGGAAGCGGAACATATCCTGCGTATAGGTATAGCCGAGCCCGATATCGAAGAGGTGGTCGTCCAGCACGATCGAGGTGCGTGAGCCGACGATGAACTGGCTTGCCTCGCGGCGCGGCCGGTCGCGCTCCACATTGGGACCGAGGCTTGTCGGTGGGCCGAGCGAGATCTGCGTCGGGTCCGCTTCCAGCGCGCCCAGCGTCAGGGGGCCGGAGACGTCGAAGCCGAGATCGGTATAGCCGATGAAGGCGCGCGTTGTGACGATATCGGAAATCTCCGCTTCGACCGTGCCGCCGACGCTCGTGCGGCGGGAGCCGTTGTGCCGGCGGAAACCGTCACGGCGGCTGCTGTCGACGAAGAAGCCGCCGGCGAAACGATCACCGTCGAAGCCGGTGCGGGCGGACACTTCCGCCGCGCCGAAGCTGCCGCCACCGGCGGAAACGCTCGTTCCCGCCTCGACCGGGGAAGCGAAGTTGATCGCCCCGCCGAGCACGCTCGCGCCAAGCCGGTTGGCAGTATAGCCGCGATAGATCTCGATCAGGCTCGCCTGACCGGGATTGGCAAGACCCACGATGTAAGAGCCGTCAGCCCGGTTGATCGGCAGGCCATCCTTCAGGACGAGCATGCCGCGCTCGACCGGATTTTGTTGTAGGCCTGAGCCGCGGATTTGCACGCGCGGTTGGTCGTTCCCGCCGAAGAAACGCTGCACGACGACACCAGGCACGAGCGCCAGCGCTTCCGAAAGCGTCGGCACCGCCCGTGCCGCCAGTTCCTCGCCGCCGATGGCCGCAACGCCGCCGGGGATGGCGGTAAGACGATCCCGGGCCTTAAGGACGGTGTCGCTCCACTTGCCGCCGTCGACCACGATCTCATCCAGCAGCGTGGTCGAACCGGGCGTCGCCGATTGCGCCCAGGCAGCCGGCGCGGTTCCTGCCAAAAGGCACGCCGTTGCCGCCACAAACCCTATCCCACCCATCCGCACCATCTGACTGACGCCCCACTTGTCGATTGCCCTGCGGAGGCAATCGCACGTTCGAGCGAGGCCGCTCTTTGCGCTGGCGCAAACAAGTTCTAAAACTTGAGTTTTCTATACATGTTATTTATGCGCGGGGCTGAACTGCATCTCCACCTGTCGTCGCCGCCGCTGACGCAAACCCTTCAAGGAAGCACGCCATCGCAGATCGTTTCGACGTATGCCATCCCGGTTCATCGCAATCCGGTTGACAGCGGGAGAAACGTCTCATACGTTGAACATGTATACAGGTATAGCTGTCTCTACCTGATCATGGAGGGGGAATATCATGCTTCGGTCTTATCTCACGGCAGCGCTTGCCTGCGCTGGCGTTCTCTCTGTCACGACCCATGCGCAGGCTGGCGCCGTTTTCGACGAGGTGGTCTCGGGCGGCAAGCTCGTCTGCCTGGTCAGCCCCAGCGCGCCGGGCTTCTCCGTGCCGGACAGCAATGGCGTCTTCCAGGGCTTCAATGCCGATTTCTGCCGCATGGCGGCGGCAGCGATCCTTGGTGACGCGAGCAAGGCGGACATTCGCGGCATCGGCTTTTCCGATTCGCTGAAGAGCCTCGTTTCCCGGCAGGCGCATATGGCGTCCCGCTCGGTCACGGAAACCGGCACGCGCTCGGCCGATCCCGGCCTCTCCTTCGTCGCGACGACCTTCTATGACGGCCAGGGCTTCATGGTGCCGAAGGCGCTCGGCGTGAAATCGGCCAAGGAATTGAAGGGCGCGACGATCTGCGCCGAGGACGGTTCGACGACGCTGCTCAACATCGCCGACTGGTTCGCCGCCGAAGGTCTCGACTACAAGGTCGAGAACATCGCCGACAAGACGGCGCGTCTGCAGGCCTTCTTCGCCGGCAAATGCGACGCCTATGCCTCCGACATGACGGCGCTGGCCGCCGATCGGCGCCTCGCCAACAATCCCGACGATTACGAACTGCTGCCGGACGTCATCTCGGCCGAACCGCTGACACTGGCGACACAGCCGGACGAAACGCTGGAAAAAGCGGTGCGCTGGGCCTTCCAGGTCATGCTGAATGCCGATGAACTCGGCATCAATTCGACCAATGTCGATGCCGCCATCGCCGATCTCGACAAGCAGCCGAAAGCCGTGCAGCGTCTCTTCGCCAAGGACGGCGCGACCGCCGACATGGCCGCCAAGATGAAACTGCCCGCCGACTGGGCCTATCAGGTTATCAAGCAGGTTGGCTCCTACGGCGAGGTATTCGATCGCCATCTCGGTCCCGCGACGCCCTTCAATCTGAAACGCGAGGGCAGTCAGAACGCGTCCGCCAGCAAAGGTGGCCTGATGTACGCCTATCCGATACGGTGAGGCTGACGGCCAGACGGAGGAGAGGCGGCGTGGCGGATATCGACGATCCCAAATCCATCCGCGCCACCGTCGATTGCCCCGGCGGCGGGCGTCTGGTGACCCTCGGCGCACCCGGCGTAACCATCGACCATCGAGGCGATGCCTGGGTCGATCCGGCCGGCATCGACGAGACGCTGGCAGCGCTCGCCACCCGTGGGGCCGGCCTCTTCCTCTTCCTGGCGCGCGACAGCGATTGCCCTCCCCGCTTCCGGGCAATGCTGCGCGGGAAGGTCAAACAGGCCGGCATGGCGTTTGCCGCGCTGCCGATCGACGATTTCGCGGCCCCCGGACCTTCATGGATGCGGGCCTGGCAACGGCTCGACGGGCGGATTTCGGCGCTGCTTGCCGCCGGGCATGCTGTTGCGCTGTGCTGTAGCTACGGCGCCGGTCGAAGCGGCCTGGCCGCAGCCCATATTCTCAACAGGCGGGGCCTTTCGGTCGAGGAGGCCCTGTCGACCATACGCGAGGCTTTTCCGGAATCGGTCGAAAGTCCCCTTCAGGAAGCCTGGCTGCATGTTCATGACAACGGCCGCGCGGATGCGCGCCAAGCGAATGGAAAGGTAAAAGCGTGAGCTTACCGCAAATATCGAGATCCGGTCCGCCCCGTTCGGAAGATATGCTGCAGGAACTGCGCTTCCGCATTTGCACCACCCATCCCGACACGCCGATGATGTTGCACGAGGGCAAGCTGGCGCAGGAATTCGGCGTCAGCCGCACGCCGATCCGCCAGGTCCTGCAGCGGCTCTCCTTCGAGCATCTCCTCGAAACGCGCTCCGGCGTCGGCACGGTGGTAAGCACGCTCGACCCCGCCCAGCGCGATCTGCATTTTTCCATGCTGTCGGACATGCTGCGACTTTGCACGCGCTGCTGCGTGCCGGCGTTCGCCATGCCCACCCGCATCCAGCTCGCCACGATCACCGAGCTCACGGCCAATCCCGGCGAGACGCCACTCGCAAGCTATTTCACCATCCGCACCCAGTTCCTCGATCTCGTCTCCGGTCTGGTGCAGGACCCGATCGCCGCAGAGGCCCACGCCGCCCTGCACTGGCGGGTGATCCGCTGGCGCATGCAGGCAGCGCGCGAGGATATCGATGCCGCCTTTTCGGCGCTGCGCGCAACCGTCGCGGCCGTTTCGGCAGCGCAGACGCCAACCGCCCTTCTTGCCGGCCTTGCAGCGGAAACCGCATGAGCGAAACACCTTTCCTGCGCGCCGTCCGGCTGCCGCACGGCATTGCCGGCGCCCTTTGGCTCGGCCCGATGCCCGGCCGGCTGCGCCCGTTCGGCGACGATATGGACGATCTGCGGGCACAAAAAATCACTCGCATCGTCAGCCTCACGCCGCTTGCGGAAATCGAGGAGAAGGCGCCGTCCTATGCGACTGCCCTCGGCGGCGAGATGGACATCGCCATTGCCCGTTTCCCGATCGCGGATTTCGGCATTCCCGCGGATGAAGCCAGCCTCTCCGCCCTTGCCGATGAAGCGGCGCGGCATCTGTCAGGCGGTGGAAGGGTCTTCGTGCATTGCGCGGCCGGTATCGGCCGCACCGGCACCGTCGCCATCTGCATCCTGCGCGCCCTTGGTCTCAAGACGGTGGAGGCCACGGCGCTTGTCGCCAGCGCCGGATCCGGACCGGAGACAGAGGCGCAGAAGGCTTTGGTAGACCGTTTCCAAGCCCCCACCCGGCCAAGCCACCTGGCAGAAACGAACCCCTGAACGGCCATGGACCAGAACTTGCAAACTCCTCACGCTGCGCAGGACGGTCCGCCCCGGACGGGACCTGCCGTTTCCTGGTCCGATATCGGCGTCGGCCTTGCGATCCTCGCGGCCTTCGCCCTCATCGCCTACAACGTTCATTCCAACATGCTGGCGGCCGGCATCGAGCCGGGCTTCGCCTTCCTTACCCAGCAGGCCGGATTCGACCTCAGCGAAACGCTCATTCCCTACGGCGCGAACGACAGCTATCTGCGTGCGATCCTCGCCGGCCTTGCCAACACCATCGTCGTCGCCGTGGCGAGCCTCGTCATCGCTTCCCTCGCCGGCCTGCTGCTCGGCCTTCTCAGCGTCAGCAAGGCGCCGCTTGCGCGGCTCTTCGCGCTCGCCTATGTCGAGTTGTTTCGCAACCTGCCGAAAATCCTGGTCCTGCTGGTCATCTTCGTCGCCGCGGTGAATGGCTTGCCGGCCATCCGGCAGGCCTTAGTGCTCGGTCCCTTCACGATCTCCAATCGGGCGATCTACCTGCCATGGCTTTCGGAGGATCCGCGCAACACGCTTTGGCTCATCGCCTGCCTGCTGCTCGTTCCGCTCCTCGTCTGGCTGTGGGTCCGCCGGGTCACTCGCCGACAGGCCATCGTCGGCCGTCGCGCGCCCGTGTGGCCGGTCGCCCTTGCCCTTTCCATCGCCGTGCCGGCGGTGCTCGCCGTTGCGCTCGGCGCGCCGCTCGATCTATCTTGGCCGGCGCTGGAAGGCTTCTCGGTCAAGGGCGGCGTCGCCCTCTCCATCCAGTTCTGCGTGGTGGCGCTCGCACTCGGCCTTTATCACGGCGCCCAGATCGCCGAGGTGCTGCGCGGCGGTATCGAGGCCGTGCCGAACGGTCAGATCGAGGCTGCCGCGGCGCTCGGCCTCAAGGGCGGCCAGACGACCCGTCTCGTCGTCGTGCCGCAGGTGCTGCGAACCGTCGTCCCACCCCTTAACAACCAGTTCGCCAATCTCCTGAAGAACACGTCGATCTCCATCGCCGTCGGCTATTCCGACCTCATGTCCGTCGCGGGCACGGCGATCAACCAGACCTTCCGGCCGCTGGAAACCATGCTGATCACCATGTCGATCTATCTGTTGCTCTGCCTTGCGCTCACCGGCGCGCTGAACCATTGGAGCGCGCGCATCCGCGCCCGGGAAGGACGGGGGTCGCGATGAACGCGGACATCCAGCCTGTTGCAAACGGCCGAGCCCCGGCCTGGCTGCGACGACAGCTTTCCCGGCCGGGCTCCAGTCTCCTGTCGCTGGCAAGCGGCGGCCTCGCCCTCGCCATCCTCTGGATCGTCGCCGACTGGCTTGTGCTTGCCGCCGTGCCGCCTTTCGCCGACCCTGCCGCCTGCGCCGAGGCGGCCGGTGCCTGCTGGCCCTTCTGGGCGGAAAAATCCCGCTTCATTCTCTTCGGCACCTATCCATTCGATGAGCAGTGGCGGCCGATGCTGGTCTCGCTCCTGCTGCTTGGCCTCTCCATTGCTACCGGCCAGATGGCCGTCAGCGGACGCTGGCCGGACATTCGCCTCTTTGCCGCGCTCTGGCTCGCCGGCATGGCCGCATCCTTCGTGCTGATGGGCGGCGGCGTGCTCAGCCTTGTTCCGGTCGATGCCAACAGGTGGAATGGCCTGCCGATCCTTCTCATCCTCTCGACCATCGCGCTCGCCCTGGCGCTGCCGGTCGGCGTTCTGCTGGCGCTTGCCCGCTATCAGACGCGCCATCGACTGCTGCACCGCGCCGCAGGCGCCTATGTCGAGATCATGCGCGGCGTGCCGATGGTGACGCTGCTCTTCGTCGGCGTCTTCGTGCTGCCGCTGACCCTGCCCAGGGGTATTGCGATCGACCCGATCGTCGCGGTGCTCATCGCACTGGTCTTCTTCCACGCCGCCTATTTTGCGGAGGATGTGCGCAGCGGCCTGATGGCGTTGCCCGCGGGGCAGCACGAGGCGGCCTCCTCGCTCGGCCTCGGTTTCTGGCAGACGGCCCGCCTCGTGCTCCTGCCGCAGGCCATCGAGCGGGCGATGCCCGCTCTCGTTAACAGCACGATCGGCGCCTACAAGGACACGTCCCTTGTCGTGATCCTCGGCCTGCACGACCTCAGCGCCACCGCCCGCATGGCCTTCAGCGACGTCGCCTGGGGAAACCAGGCGCTGGAGGCCTATGTGTTCGTCGGCGCCTGGTTCCTCATCTCCTGCGCTTACCTCTCCTGGATCGGCCGGCGTCTCGCCGCGCGGGCAGCCAAGGGCCGAAGCCGGGACCTCAAGGCTTCCCGCTGAGGTGGTGAACGAACGGTCTGATCAGCGTGTAAAGGCGGATGGCTAGCCGCGCTGCACGACCAGGAAAAGCGCCGCGATCAAGAGCACGAAGAGCCCGGCCGCTGCCGCCGCTATTCCCAAGAGGGCAAACCATGTGCGCGGGTTGCCGAGGCTCGGTCGCTGCCCGTCCGCCGCCTTCGTGCCGAGAAACGTCAAAGCCCCGAGCAGGACCGGTGTGCCTCCCCCGACGACCATGGCTGTTGTTCCTTCCGGGGCAGTGGTGCGCCAGATCATCCCGAACAGATAGATGCCGGCGATCGTTCCAGCGATCAGCGAGCCAAGAATGAGGAGAAAGCGCATCGTATTCCTTTCGCGGCCGCGATGTGCAAATGGTTTCCGACTGGTGGACCCGATATTCGCAATGGCGTCAAGAATGTCACGGCCACGGTGCGAAATACATGGCCCCCTCGGGATACGCATTGCTAGCGAAACACTCGCGATGCTCTGGCGCAGGTGGTGAAAGTGTCCGAACGAATGCACTTTTCTGGTATTTCCAAGGACGTCTGGTACGAGGCGATATCCGCGCTGCGCGAGCAGGGATGGTCACTCGACATGGGCGGTGGCCTCGACCATTCGTGGGCCCTGCTGGAACGGGACGGCCTGCGCGTGGAAATGGAATACGACATGTGGGGAGAGGGAGAGCTGGTCCTCACTGCGGCCGACGGGGTCAAGGCAAAGGCTCTTCTGCCGACCGCCGTCCTTGCGATACTGGGAGTACCTTGACCACCGGCGTCGGGGACCACGACCTTTCGCTGCTCAGCCCGGATGGTGCAGGACCGTCAGGCCGCCATCGACCGTCAGGCAGGTGGCGTTCATGAAGGGGCATTCGTCCGAGATCATGAAGAGGGCGGCCCTGGCGATCTCCTCGGGTGACGCGATGCGCCCTCCGGGATGAAGCTTCATCGTTTCGGCCTCCGCCGCGACGGGATCGGGGAAGCTGTTCCAGTAGTCCACCACCTTCTGGGTGCGCACATAGCCCGGCGCCAGCGCATTCACGCGCACGCCCTGCCCCGCATATTCGAGGCCCAGGGCCTTGGTCATGCCGAGCAGCGCATGCTTGGCGACGGGATACGGAAAGGTATGCGGAATGATAGTGAAGGCGTGGGTGGAGGCGATATTGAGGATAACACCGCCGCCCACCTCGATCAGGCCCGGCAGCACGGCCTTGCTACAGTTCCACGCGCCCTTGAGGTTGATGTCGAAGCAGCGCTGCCAATCGGCATCGGACAGGCTCAAGGGCTCGGAGAATACGTTGACGCCGGCATTGTTGACCAGCGCGTTCGGCTGCCCAATCGTCTTCGCCGCCGCCGCCATGGCCCGTTCGATCGCTGCCTCATCGGTAATGTCAGCCGCCGCATGGCCGACCCTGCCGCCGGCTGCGCCCAGCCGTCCGGCCTCGCTCGCCAGCAGATCGCCGTCGCGGTCGATCAGGAAGAGGCTTGCACCTTCCGCAAGAAAGACCTCGGCAATGGCAAGGCCGATGCCCTGCGCCGCCCCGGTGACGACGATCCGTTTTCCGTCAAGACGTCCTGCCATGTCCGCTCTCCTCACCACTCGGCGACGCTGCCGTCCTCATGCCGCCAGACGGGGTTGCGCCAGCGGTGGCCTTCCTTCGCCCGCTCGATGACATACTGCTCGTCCACCTCGACGCCGAGGCCCGGACCCTGCGGGATCGACACGAAACCGTCCGCATAGTGCAGTACCTCCTTGTTGGAGATGTAGTCGAGGATGTCGTTGCCCTTGTTGTAGTGGATGCCGAGGCTCTGTTCCTGGATGAAGGCGTTGTGGCTGACGGCATCGACCTGCAGGCAGGCGGCGAGCGCGATCGGGCCGAGCGGGCAATGCGGCGCCAGCGCCACGTCGTAAGCCTCGGCCATCGCCGCGATCTTGCGGCATTCCGTGATACCGCCGGCGTGCGACAGGTCCGGCTGGAGGATGTCGACATAGCCGTCCGACAGCACCGACTTGAAGTCCCAGCGCGAATAGAGCCGTTCGCCGAGGGCGATCGGCGTCGAGCAATGGTTGGCGATCTCCTTCAGCGCCTCACGGTTCTCCGAAAGCACCGGCTCCTCGATGAACATGAGCTTGAACGGTTCGAGTTCCTTCGCCAGCACCTTGGCCATCGGCCGGTGCACACGGCCGTGGAAATCCGCCCCGATGCCAATATAGGGGCCAACCGCATCGCGCACGGTTCCTATGGTCTCGACGATGGCATCGATCTTGTCATGCGTATCGACGATCTGCATCTCCTCGGCGCCGTTGAGTTTGATCGCCTTGAAGCCGCGCGCCACGACCTCGCGGGCATTGTTGGCGACGTCGGAAGGCCGGTCGCCGCCGATCCACGAATAGACCTTGATCCTGTCGCGTACCTGGCCGCCGAGCAGCGCATGGACCGGCTGGCCATAGGCCTTGCCCTTGATGTCCCACAGCGCCTGGTCGATGCCGGCGATGGCCGACATGTGGACCGCACCGCCGCGATAGAAGCCGGCGCGGTACATGACCTGCCAGTGATCCTCGATCAGCAGCGGATCCTTGCCGACGAGATAGTCCGACAGTTCGTGCACCGCCGCCTCCACCGTCAGCGCACGGCCTTCCACCACCGGCTCGCCCCAGCCGACGATGCCCTCGTCCGTTTCCACCTTCAGGAAGAGCCAGCGCGGCGGCACGATGTAGGTCGTCAGTTTCGTGATCTTCATGGAGCCGGTTTCCTGTCTGGCTGGGCTTTCATGCTGCAGAACCGCATCTAGGCAGCGCCCTTGAGAATGAGGTCGGCAGCCTTGGCGGCGGCGCCCAGCACCGCGGCATTGGTATTGCCGCTGACGATGGTCGGCATGATGGAGGCGTCGACGACGCGCAGGTTGCGCACGCCGCGCACTCTCAGATCGGCCGTGAGCACGGCCATGTCGTCGCCGTCATGGCCCATCTTGCAGGTTCCGACCGGGTGATAGCCGGTCTTGACGGTGCGCTTGCAATGTTCGCCGATCGCCTCGTCGCTGGTCACGTCCGTGCCCGGAAAGATCTCGCGCTCGATGAGATCGCGCAACGGCGTGGCGGCGAGCACCGAGCGGGCGAACCGGAAGCCCGCGATCGTCAGGCGAAGATCGTCCGGATGATTGAAGATGCCGGTATCGACGATCGGATCGGCCGACGGATCTGCCGAGGAAAGCGTGACGACGCCGCGCGCCTTCGGCCGCAGCAGAAGCGAATTGATGGTGACGCCGTCGCCCGGGTCGGTGCCCATGACGTCGCGGTCGAGATAGACCGTCGGAACGCAGAACATCTGGATGGTCGGCTCGGCATTGTTGCCGTCAGGATCGTAGAAGGCGCAGGTTTCCACGCCCGTCGTGGTCACCGGACCGGACTTGAAGAGCAGGTATTGCAGACCGGCCTTGATCATCGGCCAGCCGCGATCCTGCCCGTAATAGCCGAACGCGCCCTTCGTGGTGGCGACGACGGGGCACTCGTAATGGTCCTGGAGGTTCCGGCCGACGCCGGGCAGCGCCACCGCGGTACGAATACCGTGCCGGGCGAGTTCCTCCTCCGGGCCGATCCCCGAGAGCATCAGGAGTTTCGGTGTCTGGTAGGCACCGGCCGCCAGGATGACCTCGACGCCGGCCCGGGCGGTCCTGTCGGCCCCGCCCTGCCGATAGTTGACCCCGGTCACGACCCCGCCTTCGAGCACGAGGCGCGTGACGGTCGCTTCCGTTTCGATGGTGAGCAGCGGGTCGTCCATCACGGGCGCAAGGAACGCATCGACCGCGCTGCACCGCCGGCGCGTCTGCCAGTCGATCGTGTGCTGCATCAGCCCGACGCCGAATTGCTCCGCCCCGTTGAAGTCCGGATTCCACGGGATGCCCATATCCTGCAGGGTCTTGATGTAGGTGCGCGTCATCGCGCTGGTATGGCCGAGATTCGAGATCTTCAGCGGACCGCCGACGCCATGGAATTCGCCGGCGAGATGGTCGTTGTCCTCCTGCGCCTTGAAGTAGGGCAGGAGATCCCGGTAGGACCAGGCGCCGTCGTTTGCCGAGCCCGGCGCGGTGATCGTCGCGTTCCAGCGGTCGTAGTCCGCCGCCTGGCCGCGCATGTAGACCATCGCGTTGACCGTGCTGCCGCCGCCAAGAACCTTGCCCTGCGGCACGATCGGCCCGCGGCCGTTCAGCTGCGGCTGTGGGGCGGTGTGGTGCATCGAAAGATAGGTATCCTTGGCAAGGAACTTCATGTAGCCGGCCGGGAAATGCATGATCGGGCTGGCCTTGCGCGGGCCGCGCTCGAGAATGAGGACGCGGGCGCGCGCATCCTTCACGAGCCGTGCCGCCACGACGCAGGCCGAGCTGCCGCCCCCGACGATGATGTAGTCATACCGTGTCTCTTGGGACATCAAGACTTCTCCAGCCGCACGTCGATCGTCGGCATTCTCAGTTCATTCAGGCAGCAGGGACGGCGTCATGCGGACGCTGCCCGCCAGCGTTTCGTTAGGTTGCAGGGCGCGCAGGCCGCCAAGGCCCGGCAGGTTATGGCCGTTCGCCAGGTGCGACATCGGCTCGAAGCAGAAGTAATCGCGCTGGAACGCCGGATCGAAGGCGGTATCGGAAACGAAGACGAAGGCGTGGCGAAACAGCGGGTCGGCGGCAAGTGTCAGGCGCGCGCCGCGCTCCGGCCAGTCGATGCGGGCCTCGCCGGACCAGTCCTCGAAGCCGTTGTTGACCCATCGATGCGGCAAGCCGCGCGGCGCGCGAAAATCCACGTCCTCTGGAATATCGACGGCGTTGCCGGGCAACCAGCCTTCAACCTCGGTCCAGTATTTACGGGCGGGGGCAAGAAGTGTCGTTTCCGGCGTCATGGGGAAATAGGGATGCCAGCCGAGACCGAACGGCAAGGCTGCATCGCCCTGGTTTGTCACGGCAAGCGTGAGCACGAAGGACCCGTCCTCCACCGAGAAACGCTGCCTTGCAGAATAGCGATAGGGTGTGCCTTCACCTTCGATATGGTGGAATGAGAGCTCAACGGCGCTCTCGCTGCTTTCGGCGACGGACCAGTCCGCCTGCCAGCCCTCGCCGTGCAGGTAGTGCGGGTCCCACGCGGTGTTCGGCTCGAACCGGTAGTCCCTGCCGTCGAACTGGAACGTATTGTTGCGGACCCGGTTGCCGAAGGGGACGAGCGGGTAGCAGCCCGAGGCGAGCGCGTCGGCCTCGTCGCCCGGGGCCGGTCGCAGCAGGGGAAGGCGGACGTCCTCTGGCGTCCACCACAGGCTAAGCACGAGGCCGCCGGCAATGGAGATCCGGGCTGTCAGCCCGTCATTTCCGATGGCGATGACCGTCATGGCCTTCCCTCAGCCCTTGTTACGCGCCGCGCCGCGCTTGATCGCCTGGATATTGGCGAGCACAGCCACGACGATGATGAGGCCGCGCACGACCTGCTGGAAGAACGGATTGATGCCGAGCAATACCAGGCCGTTGCCGATAAGCGTGATGACAAGCACGCCGAGCAGCGTGCCCAGCATGGAGCCGCGCCCGCCGGACAGCGCCGTGCCGCCGACGACGACTGCCGCGATGACGTCGAACTCCAGGCCGCTGGCAGCCGTCGCATTGCCCGATCCAAGGCGGGAGAGCAGCAGGATGCCGGAGACGGCAGCCATGGCGCCGGCGATCGCAAACAGCATCACACGGATACGAGAGACGCTGATGCCGGACAGGAAGGCGGCCTGTGGGTTGCCGCCGATCGCATAGACCGAGCGGCCGAAAGCCGTCTTGCGGCTGACGAAGGCGAAGACGGCAAAAAGCAGCAGCATGATGATCGCCGCCGGCGGAATGCCGAGGACGGGGCGGTCGAGCATGTCGACGATATCGTTGCGGCCGATCGAGACCGGAAGTGCATCCGTGACGAAAAGGGCGGTACCGCGCAGCGCGCTCCACAGGCCGAGCGTGCCGACGAAGGACGGGACGTCGAAATAGGCGCGCAGGATGCCGGCAATTGAGCCAAGCGCCGCGCCGATCACGATGGCCAGCGCGAAGGCGAGCGGCGTCGGAATGCCCCATTGCAACAGGTAGGCGAGCGCGACGGAGATGAACGCCACCATGGGGCCGACGCTGACGTCGATCTCGCCGGAAATGATGATCAGCGTTGCCGCCCAGGCCGCAATGCCGATCGTGGCCGCGTCACGCAGGATGTTGATCTGGTTGTTGAAGCTCATGAAGCCGTTGGCCGTCGTGGTGAACACCACGTAGAGCACGGCGATGGCGACGAAGAGGCTGACTTCGTTCATATGCTGCGAAAAGCCGCGGCGGCGGCGCGCCGCGGTCGTTGCGCTCTGGATTGCCTGGTCGTTGGACATCATTGGTCTCCGTCAATGACCGGCGATGCAGGCTGCCATGACGGCGTCCTGATCGATATTGGGGGATGTGAATTCTTCCTGGAGCCTGCCCTCGCGCAGCACCAGAACGCGGTCGCAGACGAGCGGCAGTTCCTCGATCTCGCTGGAAACGAAGATGACGCTGCGGCCTTCGGCGGCAAGCTGCCGGATGATCGCGTAGATTTGCGCTTTCGCCTCCACGTCGACGCCGCGGGTCGGCTCGTCCAGGAGGAGAATACGGCTGTCGGCGTGCACCCAGCGCCCGATGACGACCTTCTGCTGATTGCCGCCGGAAAGCGATCCGATCGGCGTCTCGGTGCTGGCGGTCTTGACGTGCAGACGCGCGATCACCTTGCGGGTCGCCTCCGCAATCCGCCGCGCCGAAAGAACGCCTCTCCTGCTGACGGCCGAAAAATCGGTCACGACGGTGTTCTCGTCGACGCCGAGAAGCGGCACGATGCCCTCTTCCTTGCGGCTCTCGGGCGTATAGCCGAAGCCCCGCTTGAGCATGGCTCGATAACCCGGCCGGCCGACGGCCTTCCCGTCGACTGCGATGCGGCCGCGCTCGAATGGGCGCACGCCCATGATGGCCTGCAGAAGCTCCGTCCGCCCTGCCCCAAGCAATCCGGCGATGCCGAGCACTTCGCCTTCGCGCAGGCGGAAGGAGATCGAATTGAGCTTCGGGGCAAGCGCGAGGTCGGCGACGTCGAGAATGATCTTCTCGCGCGCTTTCGTTTCGAGCGCCGCGGACTGGGTGGCTTCGGAGCCGAGCATCAGCCGCACGATCTCGCGGGTGTCGGCGCCGGCCACATCGACAGTATCGATGATGCGGCCATCGCGCATGATCGTCGCCGAGCGCGCGATTTGCCGGATCTCGTTCATGCGATGGCTGATATAGATGACGGCGATGCCATCCGCCGCGATGCGCTGGACCGCCGTCATCACCTTTTCCGCCTCGGCGGCGGCGAGAGAACTGGTCGGCTCGTCGAGGATGACGAGTTTCGGCTTGCCGAGCAGGACACGCGCGATCTCCACCAACTGACGTTCGGCGGGACTGAGGCCCGCTACGGGATCGGAGGGGCGCATGTCCAGGCCGAGCCTTTGCATGGCGACACGCGCTTCGGCTTCCATGCCGGTATAGTCGAGGATGCCTGCCTGCCTTGGCCAGCGGCCGAGGAAGAGGTTTTCGGCGATGGACATGCCGGGAACCAGGCTGAGTTCCTGGTAGACGACGCGCACGCCGCGGGAAAAGGCTTCCTGCGCGCGGGCCGACCCGCCCTGCACGAGAGCCGCGCCGGCAATCGTCACCGTGCCGGAATCGGGAACCTCGGCGCCCGTGAGCAGCCGGATCAGCGTGGATTTGCCCGCGCCGTTCTTGCCGAGAAGCGCGCGCACCTCGCCGGGGGCGACACGGAACGTGGCATTGTCGAGCGCCAGCACGCCGGGATAGCGCTTGGTGCAGCCTTCGAGCGCGGCGATCGCGCCCATGGCCGGCTCGATGCCGGGCTTGCTTGCGGTTTGGGTCATGACGGGGCCTGCTTGGATTCTTGACATGCCGGAACCTGTGCGGTGGCGCCGGCCGATATCCTTGACGGACACCGGCCGGCTTCATCGCGGCGGCGGTATTCTACCGCCGGCTTGGGAGGTCAGGGAATACCGTCGGCGTGAGCCTCGAGCCAGGCCTTGCCGTCTTCCGCACTCTTGTAGAGATCAATGTCGTAGGGGACCTTGATATCCGCCGGCGCATTGCCGTCGATCGACTTGATCGCCTGGTCGAGCGCGAGCTTGCCAAGACCCTGGCCGGAAATGTCGACGACGGCCTTGATGACGCTGAAATCAGCCATTTCCTGCGCGATCTCGGTCGTCATGTCGCCACCGAAGACGACGGTCTTGCCGACACGGCCCTGGCTCTTGACGGCGCGTGCCGCGCCGAGGGTGGCGCCGCCCGCCTCGCCGAAGAAGGCATCGAGATCGGGATGCGAGGACAGCATGGTGCTGGCCACGGAAACCGCCTTGTCGAGCACCGCGCCTTCCTGGTTGTCGACGATCTTCGCACCCGGAACCTTGGCGAACAACGCCTCCTCGAAGCCCTTGCGGCGCGTCACGCAGACTTCGACGAATTCGCAGTTGAGCACGGCGATCGTCGGCGCATCCTTCTTTTCCGCAATGAAGTATTCCGCGGCCGCATCACCCAGCTTGTGGCCAAACTGGTAGGGGTCTCCGACCGCATAGGCGGAGACATATTCCTTCATGTCGTTTTCGCTGAGGCAGGTATTGTAGCACACGACGGGAATGCCCGCATCGTGAGCGCGGCGGATCGCGCGATACGAACCGTCCGCCGAGACCGGCGAGACGATGATGGCCTGAACGCCGGCCGAGATCAGCGAGTCGATGAAGGACGATTCCTTGCTGACGTCGCCCTGCGCATTGGTTTCGATGACTTCGAGCTTGCGGCCGGCATCCTTCGCGCCGTCTTGGATGCCCTTGCGCACGCCGGCATAGAAGCCCTGCGCGTCCATGTAGATGGCGCCGACCTTGAGATCCTTGTCCTGCGCGAATGAGGCGGATGCCGTGAACGCAGCAAGCGTCACGAGCGCAGCCTTGGCGATGAACTTCATGTGCTCCTCCCGTAAATTGATATGGGGCGTGAGGGAGTAAGCCACCAGCAGCCTCCTCACGATGAAGGGCACCCTAATCTACGTCATATGAATGTCAATATAAATACGATTTATTTTTTCCTGATCGATGATTTTGAAGCCTCCTGCTGGTAAGTTCCTCGATTATGCGATAAACACGGGGCAATAAATAGTATTTAAAGCGCATGATGGCTGGCGCTTGACCGGGCGGCAAAGTGGCGGAAATCTGCGCCCCGCGAATATGAGGAGGAACGGAGTGACGGCGACTCGAACGGCACGCGCATTGACGCAGGACGGAGACCCCATCGCCGAGCGCGGCAAGCGCAGCGTGCGCGAGGCGCTGCTGCGGCAGATCGTGCAAAACATCGTCACCGGCGACATGGTGGAAGGATCCACCCTGCCGAACGAGGCTGAGCTGACCGAAACGTTCGGCGTGAGCCGGACGAGCCTGCGCGAAGCAATGCAGTATATGTCGGCGCTCGGCATGGTGCGCTCGCGCACGCGGGCGGGCACCATCGTGCTTCCCCGGGAGAACTGGAACTATCTCGATCCGCTGGTGTTGGACGTGATGCTGACGGTCGGCGCCGACGAGAATTTCTACACATCCCTGATCGATGCCCGCCAGTTGCTGGAGCCGGCCGCGGCTGCGCAGGCGGCAGCCAATGCCAGCGCACGCCAGCTTTCCCAGATCGCGAAAGCCTTCGAGGACATGGTGGAAGCCAATTCGCGCGACAACGAGGAATGGAGCCGCGCCGACCTGGAGTTCCACACCGCGATCATCAACGCGAGCGGTAACTGGGTCTACCGGCAATTCGCCACCGCCATCAGGGCGGCGCTGCTCGCGAGCTTCCGCCTCACCAATCGGGCGAGCCAATCCCACGAACAGGCGATCCTCAAGCACCAGGACGTCCTGGAAGCCATCCGCATGCGCCGCCCCGATGCCGCGCGCTATGCGATGGAGCAATTGATCGGCGTTGCCAGAAGCGAAATCACGGACGCCCTTCGAAAAGCGCGCAAGCCGGATATGGAGACGTGACCGAGAACGCAGTCAGGCATTCAGTGCGTGGCTCAGGTCGCGCAGCCCAACCATCAGCATCATCGGATCGGACGGTGACGGCAGGAAGCCGACCGCCTCGTAGAAGGCGCGCGCATCCTGCGAAATCGCATGGACCAGCACACCGCGAATTCCGAGGATTTCTGCAGCATTGAGCAGGCGCAGGCTTGCATCCCGCACCAATGCCCTGCCGATGCCGCGCCCCTGATAGTCCCTGTCAATGGCGAGCCGGCCGAGGACGGTAATCGGAATCGGATCGGGCATGTTGCGCCGGAGACGGCCGGGCGCTGCCGGATGCTTCACCGCGCCGGAGGCAAGCGCATAATAGGCGACGACGCGCCCTGCCCCGCACACCACGAATGTGCGCGAGGCGCCACTCGCCTGGTTTGCGCGGGCGCGGCGGCGCAACCAATCGTCCAGTTCATGAACGCCGGAATTGAATGCCGCCAAATCATGGTCGTCGGCCAGCGGCGCTGGAGCGCTGAGGCTCACGCCTCGTCCCATGGCGCTTTTGTCGTCATCATGCGCTTCAATCGCTCGTTAGGCTGCGCGGGCGCATCGAGCCGGGCGAGATATTCGGCATAGACGTCGGGACTGACCGTGAAAATCGTCCTATCCAGCAATACCTCTTCGGCGCGGCGCTCTGAAGCTTCCAGCATGAAGTCCGTGCGCGTCTTGCCAAGCAGTTCGGCGGCGCGATCGATCAGGTTACGGGTTGCCGGCTTGATGCGAATATTCAACGGCACGCTGGCGTCGGGATTTTTCCGGGATTGCGATATCGGCATGGGTAAACTCCTATCGGCACACACCATAGCGTAACGACATCGTCCTTACAAGTGACGTAATGACGCTGTCTTTACGTCCGCCTTCGCTTCGCAATCGCCGCTCACTTGATAAATGCGCCCTTTCGATCTGTGGGTACAGCCGAATGCCCCTTGACCCGGCTTCTCGGCCGCCGATAAGCTTTGTTTTCGGAACAGGTTCCGTCAGCACGACGGATGAAAAGGGAACACGGTGAGGACTACCCATCAGGGGCCGAGACCGTGACTGCCCCCGCAACTGTAACCGCCGAGCTTGCCTCATGATGCCACTGCGCGAAAGCGCGGGAAGGCGGGGAGAGCGATGACGCGGAAGTCAGGAGACCTGCCTGTGCCGGTCACCCATGCCAGGATACGGGGAGTGTCCGGGCGCGGCCGTCCGTAGCGGTGACATTGTCGAAGATGTCGCTGCGTCGCCGGACGGTCCATGGAACCTCGTTCCCACAAGACCCCTCCCAGCCCGCGGTAGAAAAACCGTGCAGGCGCGCCCTGTCGTGGAGGAAATATGAAGAACTATCTGGCGGGGGCTTGCCTGCTCGCGATCGCGTTGTCCCAACCCGGCTTCGCGCAGGATCGCGCGGCGAGCAATGCACCGACCGAACTCGAGCCGGTCGTCATCGCAGACGGCCTGACATCCGTGGAATTGAAGAAATCCGGTCGTGCCGTCACCGTCATCACCGGCGAGGAGATGGAAAAGAACCAGATCCACTACGTGGCGGATGCCTTGAGGCTCGTGCCCGGCTTCGCCATCTCCCGCACCGGCTCAGCCGGCGGCCTCACCCAGGCGCGCGTGCGCGGCGCGGAAGGCAACCATGTCCTGGTGGTGATCGACGGCGTCGAGGTCAACGACAACGGCCAGGGCGAATTCGACTTCGGCAGCCTGATTGCCGAGGATATCGAGCGGATCGAGATCCTGCGTGGCCCGCAAAGCACGTTCTGGGGCGCCAACGCCATGTCCGGCGTCATCAACATCGTTACCAGGAAGGGCGAGCGCAATTCGGCCCGATCGACGGCCCGCACCGAGTTCGGTACGGACGGCACGGTCCTCGGCGCGCTCTCCACCCGCGGCGGCGGCGAGAACTACGATTATTCGCTCTCAGGCATCCTCCGCCGGTCCGAAGGCTTCAATATTTCCGAGATTGGCAAGGAGGACGACGGCGACCGCAACGGCACGCTGAATGGCAGGTTCACCGTGGATATTTCGCCCGACACGACCGTGGACGGCACGTTGCGCTACGTCAACCGCCGCAGCGACCTCGATCCGCAGGACTACGACACCGCGATGACCTACGACGCGGACGATTATTCGAAAAGCCGCGAGTTCTTCGGCTCGGTCGGCCTCACCAACACCGCGCTCGACGGCGCACTGACCCAGAAGGCACGCTTTTCCGGCAACGACATCTACCGTTTCAACCACTCCGGCGCATTCGGCGATAGCTGGAGCGACGGCAATCGCTACAACGCGACCTACCAGGCCTCCTATCGATACGACGACCTGGAAAATCAGGTCCACCAACTGACGGCCGGCTACGAATGGCAGCGCGAGACCTTCTCGCCTTCCCATCTGACCGAGACCTTCAGCCGCAACGCCCATTCGCTGATCGGCGAATATCGCGGGGAGTTCTTCGACCAGTTCTACCTGAATGCGGGTGCGCGGCAGGACTGGAATGACGCTTTCTCGAATGCCGCGACCTGGACGGTCAGCGCCGCCTGGCAGATCCCGAATGCCGAAACGCGGCTGCATGCCTCGGTCGGCACCGCCGTGACCAATCCCACCTTCTACGAACAGTTCGGCTATATTCCCGGCACGTTCCGGGGCAATGCGAACCTGAAACCGGAGGAAAGCCTCGGCTGGGATATCGGCGTGGAAAAGAGCTTTTTCGACGGCGGCCTCATCGTCGACGTCACCTACTTCAACCAGAACCTCGAAAACGAGATCGCCACAGTCTACAATCCCGACTTCACGTCGTCGCCGGTCAACCGAGACGGCGAAAGTCGTCGGCAGGGCGTCGAGATTTCCGCGACCGTGGACTTCTTCAACGGCCTCACCATGACGGGCGCCTACACCTATACCGATGCGACGGAGCAGAGCGTGGCGGGTGGGCCGCGCCTGCCGGAGGTCCGTCGGCCGCGTCACGCCGGCTCGCTCAACGCCGCCTATGTGTTTTACGAGGGCCGAGCCCGCGTCTTTGCCGAGGCTGTCCTCAACGGCAAGATGGAGGACGTGGTCTTCGCCACCTTCGTCCCGCCGCGCGTGACGCTCGGCGGCTACACGGTGGTCAATGTCGGCGGCAGCTTCAAGGTGAACGACACGGTCGAGGTCTTCGGCCGAATCGACAACCTGTTCGACCGCGACTACCAGGAAGTCTACGGCTTCAACACGCCGGGCCTGACCGCATTTGCCGGATTGAAGGCGACCTTCTGATGGAGGGACGGCGTTGGCATGCGATGATCCTTGCCGGCCTCTTCTGGCCGGCAGCGGCAAGCTGTGCCGACGCCGCTCCGCGGCGCGTGGTGTCGATGAATGTCTGTACGGACCAGATGGCCATGCTCATCGCAAGACCCGGCCAGCTCTATTCCGTCTCCTACCTGGCGCGCGATGCCGGCACATCCGCGATGGCGGGGCAGGCCGAGGCCTATGTCGTCAATCACGGCCTGGCCGAAGAAATCTTCCTGATGAAGCCCGACCTGGTGCTCGCCGGCACCTATACGACGCGCACGACCGTCGCGCTGCTGCGCCGGCTGGGCTTCCGCGTCGAGGAGTTCCCGCCGGAAGCCTCCTTCGACGAGGTCCGCGCCAACCTCGCCCGCATGGGCGAGCTGCTCGGCAATCCCGAGCGGGCGAAAACGCTGATCGCGGGAATGGATGCGGAGATCGCGGCGCTCGAAACCGCTAACGCGCCGCGGCTGCGCACCGCCCTTACTTTCGCCAACAGTTATACGTCCGGATCCGGCACGCTCGTTTCCGAAGTCGTGAAGCGCGCCGGCCTCGACAACATCGCCGAGACGCTGGGCATGGAGGGCACTGCCCGCCTGCCGCTGGAACTGCTCGTCCTAGCCGATCCGGAACTGATGGCCGGCGGGCGGTCGCAAGCGGAAGGCCCTGCCCTTGCCGAGCAGAATTTTGCCCATCCCGCCTATCGCGCGCTCGCAGCCGCCAATGCCGAAGCGCCGCTCGAAAACCGGCTGACAGTCTGCGGTGGGCCGTTCACCCTTGAAGCCGCCCGCGCCTTGCAGGACGCGGCCCGCCGGGCAAAGGGGCGCGCACCGTGACGATCAATACCCACTACCGCGCCACCCTCGCCGCCCTGGCGGCGACCACCCTCGCGCTCTTTCTTTTATCACTCACCACCGGCCCGGCGGACGTCGGCTTTTTCGACAGTCTTCATGCGCTCTTCGGCGGCGGGGAGGAACTGCTTGTCCTGGTGATGCAGGAGATCCGCCTGCCCCGCGCCCTGCTCGGCTTGCTGGTCGGCGCAACGCTCGGCCTTTCCGGCGCCGCGCTGCAAGGGTATCTGCGCAATCCATTGGCCGAACCGGGGCTGATCGGCGTCAGCGCGTCGGCCTCGCTCGGCGCGGTCATCGCCATCTATACCGGGCTTTCCGCGCTCTTCGTGCTCGCCCTGCCGCTCATGGCGCTGGCCGGCGCGATGCTGGCCGTCCTCGTTCTCAAGGCGATGGCGGGCGCGGACGGGCGGCCGCTCACCGTCATCCTCACGGGCATCGCGATTTCCAGCCTCGCGGGCGCGATGACCTCGCTGGTGCTGAACCTCTCGCCCAACCCCTTCGCGGCGATGGAGATCATGTTCTGGATGCTCGGCTCGCTCACCGACCGCTCGATGCCGCATGTCTGGCTGATGCTGCCCTTCACGGTCATCGGCTGGCTGCTGCTGTTCCGCCTCGGCCGGGCACTCGATGCGCTGAGCCTCGGCCCTGACGCGGCCGCGAGCATGGGCGTCGATCTCCGGCAGGTACAGCGTCTTGCGGTCGTCGGCACGGCGCTGTCAGTCGGGGCCGCCACGGCCGTTACCGGCGCCATCGGCTTTGTCGGCCTCGTCGTGCCCCATGTGCTGCGTCCGCTCGTCGGCGCGCAGCCCTCGCGGCTTCTGCCAGCCAGTGCGCTTGGCGGTGCGGCCCTGCTGCTCGCCGCCGACATTCTCGTGCGGGTCGTCGCGCCGGATCGCGACCTCAAGCTCGGCGTTTTGACCGCAATCGTCGGCGCGCCCTTCTTCTTCTGGCTCGTCTGGTCGCACAGGAGGACGGGATTGTGAGCGTTCTCACCATCGAAGACCTGTCGGCCACGCTCGCCGGCAAGCAAGTCGTGAAGAGCGTGTCGCTCACGGTCGGCAAGGGAAGCTTCACCGGCCTCATCGGCCCGAACGGTGCCGGCAAATCGACCTTTCTGCGCGCCTGCCTCGGCCTTGTCCCTGCCAGTGGCGTGGTCCGCTTCGACGGCGTCGATCTCTCCGCTCTCAAGGCATCCGAGCGCGCACGCCACGTCGCCTATCTGCCGCAGGAGCGGGAGACCGCCTGGGCGATGAGCGTCGAAGCCGTGGTGACGCTCGGCCGGCTGCCGCATCACGCACGCTTTTCCGCGCCCTCGGAGCGCGACCGGGCGGCGACGGAGGCCGCGCTGGTGCGCATGGACCTTTCCGCCTTCCGCCACCGTGCCGTCACCAGCCTTTCTGGCGGCGAGCGGGCGCGGGTCCTCATCGCCCGGGCGCTCGCGCAGGATACACCGGTGCTTCTGGCCGACGAGCCGCTGGCCGGCCTCGACCCACAGCACCAGATCGCGCTCATGCGGCTCTTCCGGGAGCTGGCGGCAGAGGGCCGGATTGTCATTGCCTCCAT
Organism: Shinella zoogloeoides; assembly: GCF_030733845.1. Taxonomy (NCBI): domain Bacteria; kingdom Pseudomonadati; phylum Pseudomonadota; class Alphaproteobacteria; order Hyphomicrobiales; family Rhizobiaceae; genus Shinella; species Shinella zoogloeoides. The sequence goes on along the minus strand of NZ_CP132313.1, from coordinate 89,965 downwards.
GCACGACCTGACGCTCGCCGCGCGCTGGTGCGACCGGCTGCTCCTGCTGCACGGCGGCCGCGCCCATGCTGAGGGCCGGCCGGAGGCCGTGCTGACCGCCGAAACACTTGAAGACGTCTACACGGTCGAGGCGTTCATCGGCACCGCCGCGGGCGGCCTGATCGTGCAGCCGGTCGACCTGCCACAGAAGAAGGATGAAAACGGCCATGGCTGATCTCCGGGATATCCTGCAAAGTCATCTTTCCGACGAGAAGGCGGGCTGGAGCATGGGCTCCTTCGGCGCCGTCGCGGAATTCCACCAGGACAAGGGCGAGTATCTGGAGGCCGACGCGCCGGCGCTCTTCGTGCGGGCGACACGCCGCGGCGCGATCCGCCTCAATGCCGCGACGGTCGAGAAGATCGAGCCCGTCGCCTACGAGACGCTGAGCCCCAAGCCGCAGCGCTGGAGCCATGCGCTTGCGCTCTGCCTGCCTCACCGCGATGCCGCCGGAAGCAGGCGCAGCGCCCTTACCGAACTCGGCCCAGATGGGGACGCCGTGCGCCCGGCCGACCGCAGGGCGATACTCTTCGACATGGGCCTTGCTCTCGCGCAATGCGACTTCTGCATCCGCACCGAGGACCCGGACCTCCTCGCCATCCTTCGGGAAAATACCGGGCGCAGCCTGTTCGATCCGGGCAATCCGGCCGGCGGCGCCATCCTGAAGGCCCACCCGCACCGCGTTGCGCTGACGCGCATCGGACGTATCGAGGTCTTCCAGAAGATCGGCGGGCCGGATACCGGCGGCGTCTCGCCGCCCGGTCCGCACACCCATCTCCTGCCCCAGTTCCTGAAGGCAGGGCGCACGCATTCGGCCAATACGCCGATCCCGGACCATCTGGTTCCGCTCGGCTACCTTCATCCGGCGAACCCCGTCATGGACGGCATGGGGGCCGACATGGAATTCGACATCGACGACCACGCGCGGTTCCAGAGCCTTTACGAACAGTTCGCCCGCCCCGACCTGCCGCTGCTGCGCAAGGCCGTGCTGGAGGCGCTGGGCAGGAAGGTCGAACCGCATGAATTCACGGTGCAGTCCGATCGCTTCGGCCGGGCGGCATTGCGCCTGACGCTTCGCCAGCAGCATCGCCTCGCCGAAAAGTTCGCCGGCGGCAGCTACAGCGATCTGGTGTCCCGCTGGCGGGAGGCCTTCGACAAAGTCTCCGATACCGCGACGGCCGACGACGACGCGCCCGGTCACTAGCCGAATGCCCGCGTTCACCGCCCGCTGGACACCTCCTTTCCTAGTCGCGGAATTTTCCGAGCCGCAGAACATGCTGAGCTGGTCGCTGACCCGACCCGGCTTCGTCGTTGCGCGGTCCGTCGTCTGGCTCGAGGTGCGGGACGGAGACCTGCCGGTGGACGTCGATCCCGCCGAACTCCTTCACCGGCGCATGAACGAAGCCGGCCATGGCGAGGCGGTGCACCTCATGACCTCGCGCAGCCTCGCCCAGCATGATCTGGCAAGCGCCACGGCCGGCGCCGTCACCTCCTCCTGCCTCGCCACCGTCGGCCTTTCCAATGCCGGCCGGGTCGGCGAACCCTTTGACGGGCGCGCGCCCGTCGGCACGATCAACCTTCTCGCCCATGTCGGAACATCCTTGTCCGAGGCGGCGTGCATCGAAGCGCTTTCGATCGCCGCCGAGGCCCGCACCGCAGCCGTCATGGACCTTGGGCTTCGTCGCGACGGCCATATCGTGACCGGCACCGGAACGGACTGCATCGTCGTCGCCTCGCCTCGCGGAAATCCCGCGATCCCCTTCGCTGGCCTCCATACCGATGCCGGCATCTCGCTCGGCCGCGCCGTCTACGACGCGGTCAGGGATGGAGGCCTGCGCTGGCTCGCGGAACGGGCGGCGGCTGGGGCAGAACGATGATCAGGCGTGACCGGGAAGATCATCCTCGGTCCCGCCACCCGGCACCACATAATCTGCGATGTTACTGAACTATCGCGGATTTGTGGAATTCCGGCCCTGCCATAGGTCTGCTGCTTCCCTTCTCGCCGCCTCAAAGGTCGCGGCGGGGCATGTCGGGATCGTCAGCAGCGCGGCCGCCGCCGTATCCACCACGATTGCCTCGGCGACCTCATCGCGCGCCGCACCGGTCCATACCGCCTGCCAATATTCGCGGCTCGTATAGGCCGCCGGCGGCGGCGCGGTTGCTATTGCCCTGCGTGCGACAATGCGCGTGTCCATCGGCTCGCCGTCGACCAGCCGGAAGAGCGTCGTCGCGCGGAACGGGGTGAACTCGGCGAAATCGCGGTTGTTGCCGAGGATCGAAAGGGCGCGCGCGCCGAGCAGCATCGCCGTGTCCCGAAGCATATCGCGCCGCGACGGCATGGCGACGCCGAGCAGGCTGGCCGCTGCGCCCAACGGATTGAGCAGGTGGACGACGGCATTGAGCGGCAGCCGCATTTCAAGAAGAGAATAGAGGCCGAAAAGGCGCTGTATCTGCGTCGAGGCGCCGCCGATGGGCAGATAGGCAATCGAGCCGGCGGCGAGCGCCGCCTTCGCCTCGCCGAGCGATGCGCAAACGGGAATGCCCGCCGTTTCCGCCGCCAGCTCGAGCTTGCCGGCATCCGGCCCCTGCCCATAGTGGCCGTGCAGGAGGACACGGTAACCGGCCATTGCGACCAGCCGTGCGGCATGGAGGAACCAGGGCGGGGTTTTCAGTTTCGGTGACAGGTAGGCCGGCCAGTCGAGGTCCGCGTGCCCGTCGGAGACGTCGTAAGCACCGATGTGGCGCCGCAGCGCCTCGATGAAACCCGCCATCTCCGCCGCCGTCACGCCGCGATACTGCATCGTCGCCAGAAGTGCGCCGACCTGCACAGGGTCGGCTTCGCCGTCCAGAATGATCGCCAGGGCGTCTTCGGCCTCCTCGCGCGCCAGAGGGCGGGACCGGCCGACGCCGCTGCCGGACGTCGCTATATACTTCGCAAGACGCCGTTGCGGATCCGCGTTGTGGCCGATGCGCGCGAGCTTGCGGGCGAAGTCGTCAGGCGTCGGCTGCCCCTGCAAGAGCACGCTCGGGCGGACCGCGAGCGGCGGCGCGGATATCAGCGGCGGGCGGATCCAGTCGTCATCGATCGTTGTACGCGCTGCCGGCGCCGCCGCCATCGGAGCGGTCACAAGTTGCTCCGTCTCGGCGGCAAGCGCCCGCAGACGCAGCCGCAGACCTTCGGCGAAGCGCGTCGGGACCAGCCCCTTGGCGGTTCGGGTAAACAGCGGGTCGCCGTAGAGCTCGCGCAACTGGGCGAGCATGCGGCTGACCGCCGGGCTCTGCAGCCCGAGGCCGGCCGCAGCCTTAGCGACGCTGCCCTCACGCAGCAGCGCATCGAAGACGACGAGAAGACGCAGTTGTCCCGGCCGGTCGAGTCTGCCCGCCGGATCGCTTACGCCCCCGCCCTCCTTCCTCACCGCTTCCCGATCCTTCACGCCACCAGCCCAAGCGAATTGCGTTATTTCGAATTTAGAATCGTTCGAAATCACCGCGGTTGACCACCCATCCCTGGACTACATAAGTGGACACGTTTCCTCAAGTTAAGCACGTGAGGAATAACACAGATGTGATTGCAGGGGGCATGCATGACGGGCTTTGCAGGCAGGAATACCGATCGCGGCCAGGGGCCGAGCACGCGGCGCTGGGGCGTTGCCCTTCTAGCCGGCACGGCGCTGGTCACGCCCGGCATCGCGCTCGCGCAGGAACAGGCCGATGCAACGGTTCTCGAGCAGGTGGTCGTGACCGCCGCCGGTTTCGAGCAGAGCGTCAAGGACGCGCCGGCGAGCATCACCGTCGTTACCCGCGAGGAGCTGGAGAAGGGTTCGTTCCGCGACCTCACCGATGCGTTGCGCGAAGTACAGGGCGTCTCGGTCACCGGCGTGGCCAACGAGCGGGACATCTATATCCGCGGCCTGCCCGGCACCTATACGCTCATCCTCGTCGACGGCAAGCGGCAGAGCACCCGCGATGCGCGCCCGAACGGCAGCTCCGGCTACGAACAGAGCTTCATTCCACCACTGTCGGCCATCGAGCGCATCGAAGTGGTGAAGGGCCCGATGTCCTCGCTCTACGGCTCGGACGCCATGGGCGGCGTCATCAACATCATCACCCGCAAGGTTGCCGACAAATGGTCGGGCTCGATTACCACGGAAGGCACGATCCAGCAGCATTCCAAGTTCGGCAACAGCGGCAAGGCCTCCTGGTATGTCAACGGCCCGCTGTTCGAAGAGACCCTCGGCCTCCAGCTCTGGGGCAGCGGCTATCGCCGCTCAGAAGACCGGATCGCCGGCGGCGCGTTCGGCGCCAAGGACTTCGACCTCACCGGCCGCCTGACCTGGACGCCCAACGAGGACCACGACATCAAGCTCGAGGCGGGCCGCCAGCGTCTGCGCCGCGGCGAGACCATCGGCAAGGCGCTGGAAACCGGGGACACCGAGGCGTTCCGCCTCAATAGCCGCGATCACTGGTCGCTGTCGCATACCGGCCGCTGGGGACCGACGACCTCCGACTTCTCCATCCAGCAGGAATGGGGCCAGCGCGACAGCTACAGCTACAATGCCGCCGCCGACCGCTACATCCTCAATCCGCGCCGGCCGGAAATCCGCAACACGGTCATCGACGGCAAGTTCACCACCCCGTTCGACCTCTTCGGCCAGCACACGCTGGTCACCGGCGGCCAGTATTTCGAGGCGCGCCTCAGCGACCAGAACCCCGGCCGCCGCACCGGCCTGACCGAGACCTTCTCGGCAACGCAATGGGCGCTCTTCGCCGAAGACGAATGGCGCATGGTGGACGACTTCGCGCTGACCACCGGCCTGCGCATCGACCATCATGAACGGTACGGCCACCATCTCAGCCCACGCATCTACGGTGTCTGGAACGCGACGAGCGACCTGACGATCAAGGGCGGTATCTCGACCGGCTTCCGCGCACCGGATATTCGCCAGATCGCGCCCGGCTATGCCATGACCACAGGCGGCGGCGGCTGCTCGTACGGTCCTGCCGGCACGTGCGGCGTCATCATCGGCGACCCCGATCTCAAAGCCGAAAGCAGCACCAGCTACGAATTCGGCGCGATCTGGGACAATGGCGACGTCGTCCTCAGTGGCACCTATTTCTACACGGACTTCAAGGACAAGATCGCCAACGCGCTGGTGCTTAACCCCGACGGCTCGATCGCCCGCTGGGACGAGGATTCGAACTATCGCCTCTGGTACAACTACAATGTCGACGATGCGGTGATGCAGGGCGTCGAGCTGGCCGCCACATGGCACGCCATGCCGGACCTTTCGCTGCGCGCCAGCTACACCTATACCAAGTCCGAGCAGAAGACGGGCAGCTTCGCCGGCTTCCCGCTCGCCCGCACACCGGAGCATACGGGCAACATCCGCGCGGACTGGACGACCAGCGTCGACGGCCTGACCACCTGGGCCAGCGCCAATTACCACGGCTCGGAAATCGCCGCCGGCGCCCGTATCGGCACCAACGGCACGCCGGTGTCGATCAACGGCCAGCCGGGGCGCAAATACGATCCCTACGCCACGCTCGACCTCGGCCTCCAGTATCTCGTCAACGACAACGTGACGCTGAACGCGGCCGTCTACAACGTGTTCGACAAGAAGGTCGAGCCGACCGACTTCAACACGCTGATGGAAGGACGCCGCTTCTGGATCAGCATGAAATCGGAATTCTGATCGATGCGCGGGGAGACGATCCCCGCGTCCCCTGGAGATTGCTGGAGTTGAAAGCATGAAGTTCCTCAAGCCCGCGTCGCTTTTCGCTGCGCTCACGCTCACCGCCACGTCCCTCCTCGGTGGCGCCGCCTTTGCTGCCGACATCGTCATCAAGCACAAGCAGGGCGAAACGACGCTTGCCGCCAAGCCCGAGAAGGTGCTGGTCTTCGATCTCGCCTCGCTCGATACGCTCTCCGCCCTCGGCGTCGAGGTCGCGGGCGTGCCCGGCGGCGGCAAGCCGGATTATCTGAAGGGCTACAACGACGAGAAATACCTGAAGATCGGCACGCTGTTCGAGCCGGACTACGAAGCGGTCAACGCCGCCGAGCCCGACCTCATCATCGTCGCCGGCCGCTCGGCCTCCAAATATCCCGATCTCGCCAAGATCGCGCCGACCATCGACCTCTCCGTCGATGCGAAGAACTATCTTGCCGAGGCAAAAGGCAACGTTGCGACGCTCGCCGGCCTCTTCGACAAGAAGGCGGAGGGCGAGGCGCTTCTCGCCAAGCTCGACAGCTCGGTCGCCGACCTCAACACGCTCGCGGCCGGCAAGGGCAAGGGCCTGCTGGTGCTGACGACCGGCGGCAAGATGAGCGCTTTCGGCCCCGGTTCGCGCTTCGGCATGCTGCACAGTGCCTACGGCATCACGCCCGCAGCTCAAACCGAGCATGTCGGCAACCATGGCCAGGCAATCTCCTTCGAATACATCCTGGAGACCAATCCGGACTGGCTCTTCGTGATCGACCGCGACGCCGCGATCGGCCGCGAAGGCACGGCAGCCGCCCAGTTCCTCGACAACGAGGTGGTGCGCCAGACCAAGGCCTGGCAGGCAGGCCACGTCGTCTATCTCGATGCGGCCGCCTGGTATCTCGTCGGCGGCGGCATCTCCTCGATGCAGCGCACGGTCGACCAACTCACCACCGAGCTTTCCAAGGATTGATCCCAAGGCGGGGCCGCCCTGCGGCCCCGCATGCTATTTCCCGGTAAGTGCCCGTCTTGAAATACATCGCCGCCCTATCAGCCCTCGTCCTGCTTTCGGTTGCAAGCGTTTTCATCGGCGTGAGCGACCTTTCGCTGTCCGGCCTTTTCTCCGGCGAAAACGCCACGGCGCGGCTCGTCCTCGTCGAAGTGCGTATTCCGCGCACACTGGCGCTCGTCTTTGCCGGCGCGGGCATGGCGGTCTGCGGCACGATCATGCAGATGCTGGCGCGCAACCGGTTCGTCGAGCCGTCGACGGCCGGCACGGTCGAATCCGCTGGCCTCGGCATCCTCGCCGTGCTGCTCTTGGCACCAGAGCTGCCCGTCTACATGAAAATGCTCGTCGCGACGGCCTTTGCCCTCGCCGGCACCAGCCTTTTCCTTCTCATCCTAACGCGCATTCCGCTGCGCTCGCCGCTGATGGTGCCGCTGGTCGGCATCATGCTCGGCGGCATCATCAATGCCGTCACCACCTTCTTTGCCTATCGCTACGACATGCTGCAATCGCTGGGCGCCTGGACGACCGGCGACTTTTCCGCCGTGCTGCGCGGTCGCTACGAACTGCTCTGGCTCTCGCTCGGCCTGACGGCGCTCGCCTATGCCGCCGCCGACCGCTTCACCGTCATCGGCATGGGCGAGGCCTTCGCCACCAATCTCGGCGTCAACTACGGCCGCGTCGTCGCCTTCGGTCTCGTCATCGTCTCCATGGTGACGGCCGCCGTCGTGGTGACGGTCGGCATGGTGCCGTTTCTCGGCCTCATCGTGCCGAACCTCGTCGCCATGGTCATGGGCGACCGTTTGCGCCGCTCGCTGCCCTGGATCGCCATCAGCGGGGCCGGACTGGTGCTTGCCTGCGACATGATCGGCCGGCTCGTCATCGCCCCGTTCGAAGTGCCCGTCGGTACCGTTCTCGGCATGCTCGGCAGCGCCTTCTTCCTCTATCTCTTGCTGCGGAGACGTTCGCGTGCAGCCTAGAGCCGTCCTTCTCGCCCGCTCCCGCCGCAGGCTGATCGTGCTTGCCGTCGTGGCGCTCGCCGTCTGTCTTCTCTTCATGACGCTCGGCGCAAAGGGAAGCTGGTCCTTCGTCCTGCCCTTCCGCGGCTCCAAGCTCGCCGGCATGCTGCTCGTCGCCTATGCGATCGCGGTCTCGACCGTGCTGTTCCAGACGATCACCAATAACCGCATCCTAACCCCCTCGATCATGGGCTTCGATGCGCTCTATGCGCTGATCCAGACGGTCATGGTCTTCTTCCTCGGCGCGCAGGCGACGAGCGCGATCGATCCACGGCTGCTCTTCTTCGTCGAGTGCGGCGCCATGGTGCTGTTTTCCTGCCTGCTCTATCGCTGGCTGTTTTCCGGCGCCGTGCGCAGCCTGCATGTTCTGATGCTGGTCGGCATCATCTTCGGCATCCTGTTCCGCAGCGTCTCGGGCTTCCTCCAGCGGGTGATCGACCCCAACGACTTCATCGTGCTGCAGGACCGGCTCTTCGCCAGCTTCAACAGCTTCGACACGCGCCTTCTGGTGCTCGCCGCCTTGATGATCGCCGCGGCGAGCCTTGCGGCGTGGCGCCTGTTCCACGCCTTCGACATTCTGGCGCTCGGCCGCGAAAACGCCATCACGCTCGGCGTCGAGCATCGCCGTGTGACGACGCAGATCCTCATCCTCATCGCCGTGCTCGTCTCGGTCTCGACGGCACTCGTCGGCCCCGTCACCTTCTTCGGCCTGCTGGTGGCAAGCCTTGCCTATCAGGTCATGCCGCTCGGCCTGCATCGCTTCACTCTGCCGGCGGCGGTGCTTGCCGCCGCCATCAGCCTCGTCGGCGGGCAGCTGGTGCTGGAACGCCTCTTCGCCTTCGACACCGCCGTCGGCATCGTTATCGAGTTCGCCGGCGGCCTCGTCTTCCTCATCCTGCTCGTAAGGGGAAAAACCCGATGATCCGCGTCGAGAATGCCGTCAAGCGCTATGACGAAACCGTCGTTGTCGATGGCGTGAGCCTGGACCTTGCCACGGGCGGCGTCACGGCGATCATCGGCCCCAACGGCGCGGGCAAGTCGACGCTGCTGTCGATGATCAGCCGCCTGATCGGCCTCGATGCCGGCACGGTGAGCGTCGATGGTCTCGACGTCACGAAGACGCAAGGCGACGTGCTTGCCCGGCGCCTCTCGATCCTGCGCCAGGACAACCAGATGACGGCGCGCCTGACGGTCGGCGATCTCGTCGCCTTCGGCCGCTATCCCCATTCGCGCGGCCGCCTCAACCGCGACGACGCGCGGCATATCGAGACCGCGCTCGACTACATGGAACTCGGCACATTGCGCGACCGTTTCCTCGACGAACTCTCCGGCGGCCAGCGCCAGCGCGCCTTCGTTGCCATGGTGCTCTGCCAGGACACCGACTACGTGCTCTTCGACGAGCCCCTCAACAATCTCGATATCCGCCATGCCGTCTCGATGATGCGCATGATCCGCCGCGCCGCCGACGAGCTTGGCAAGACCGTCGTCGTCGTGCTGCACGACATCAACTTCGCCTCCTGCCACGCCGACCGCATCGTCGCCATGCGCGGCGGCCGCATCTTCCGCCAGGGCACGCCGGAGGAGATCATTTGTCCCGACGTGCTGGAAGACCTCTACGGCACGAGGTTCGAGGTGACGGTCACAGCCGGGAAAAGGCTGGCCAACTATTATGTCTAGCCGTGGTCACGATCGGCCCGGGCGGCCCGACCCGGTCCAGCCAGCGGTCGTCGACATAGACATGGCAGGTGGCAAGCACAGGCACCTTCGCACTCGCGCTTTGCGCGCGCGATAAGGGGAAGGCAAGAAGGGCGCGGGGGCGCTCAATCTTGCCCAACCAGGCCGTCAAACACTTCCAGCATGGCATCGACGATGGCCTGGCCGAGCGCATTGGCCGCCCCGGCAATCGCCTCGTCGCCTTCGCCGCGCGCGGCAAGAGCAAGATCGCCGCCCTGTTCGGCAACGATGGCCGCGGCGCGCTCGATCGCCCATTGGGCAAAATCGCTGCGGTTCGCGATGGTCGTCGTGTCGGCCTGTTCCATGGGTTTCCTCTCGGGTCTTGTCGGCCTCGTTTATACTCCATTGCCTTGTCGGTACATGCGGGCCCGCAGCGATTTCGGTTCTAAGCGTCGTGTATGGTGCCATCCCATTGAATGCCGCTATTTTTGACGCTATATTGCGTCATAATTATCGTTATGCGGAAAGGAGACAGCGGCATGGGCCTCGCTCAATATGCAGATAACGGGCTCTTTTCGCCGCGCAAGATCGCGGATGCCCTGCGCACGACGAGCGAGGAGATCGCCCGGACCGCCGGCCTTGGAAAGGATGCGATCCAGCGCAAGGACCGCATCCGGTCCGACAAGACGCAGCGCCGCCTGCGTGAGATGACCGAGATCGTCAACAAGGTCGAGCCGCGTTTCGGATCAGCGCTGATGGCCTATGCCTGGTATCGCTCCGAGCCCCTGCCGGGCTTTTCCGGCCTGACGGCCATGCAGCTTGTAAGGGAGGGGCGCGCCGATGACGTGCTCGACTATATCGACGCGGTCGATGCCGGCGTTCACGCCTGATCCGGTCGATGCGTTTCAGCGGAGCCCTGTACCGGGCATTGAACCCCATCTATGCGCGCGAGCCCCTGTCCGGGCGCGGCGCGCAGCTCTATGGCGGACGCTTCAATGCGAAGGGCACGCCGGCACTCTATATGTCCCTGTCGGTCATGACGGCCTTGCGCGAGGCCAACCAGGTCGGGAGCTTGCAGCCGACGACCCTGGTCTCCTACGATGCCGATATCGAGCGCGTCTTCGACGGCCGGGATGAGACGGCGTTGCGTGCGGAAGGAATGGACCTGTCATCGCTCGCCGATCCGACCTGGCGCGACCAGATGAAAGCGACCGGCGAAGCCAGGACCCAGGCCTTCGCCCGGCGCCTTGCGGCCATGGGCTATCACGGTCTGCTCGTCAGGAGCTTCGCGCCGGGTGCCGGTGCTGATGACGTCAATCTCGTCGCGTGGACGTGGAGCGCGACGGCGCCGAGCCGCCTGACCTTGATCGACGACGAGAACCGGCTGTCGCGGTAGCAAGGGGCTTGCCCACGCGACCACGTTCTATCGAATGGCCTCGACTGGCGTTCCTGTCTCGCCGCGAGCGCAGGCTCCGCCAGAAGGCATGAGCCGGATGCAAAGCAATTTTGGCCGAACGGCTCGCCTGTTATTCATAATATGCTAATTTAAAGGACGCTTCCGCCATCTGACGGGAAGACAGGGACGGCACGCTCGGGGGGAAATGGTTATGCAGCGGTTCATTTCGTGTGCTTTCGCAATGCTCATCCTTGCCGGCTCGGCCAGCGCGGCAATGGCCGAGGAACGTTTCGCACTTCTGATCGGCAACAGCCGCTATGAGGTGGCGGCCCCACTGCGCAATCCGGAAAACGATATCGAGATGGTGGCGGCAGCGTTGGAAAAGAGCGGCTTTTCCACCCGCAAGGCGACCAATGTGCGCCACGAGGCCGTCCTTGCCGTGGTCGATGAATTCGTCAAGGACGTCGAGGCGGCCGACAACCCAGTCGTCGTGGTCTATTTCGCGGGCCATGGCGTACAACTCGACGGCGAGAATTATCTGCTCGCGGTCGATGTGAAGGTTGGCTCCAGCGAAGAGATCAAGGCCCATTCGTTGGCGCTCGGTCAACTCTCAACCCGGCTTGATGCGCTCGATAGCCGCTTGCAGATCATCGTGCTCGACAGCTGTCGAGACAATCCCTTCGAGGACCAGACGCGCGGGCTGCAGCGCGGCCTTGCCGAAGCACCCGAGAAGCTCGGCAAGCTGATCGCCTTCTCGACGTCGCCCGGCAATGTCGCGAGCGACGGTGATACCGGCGCCAGCCCCTATGCTTCCGCGCTCGCCGAATCCATCCAGATCCCGGGTCTGGCGCTAGAGGGCATCTTCAAGCGGGTGCGCGCCACGGTGAAGGAGCGCACCGGCGGAAAGCAGGAGCCGTGGGAAAACAGCGCCGTCTACGGCGACTTCCGCTTCGTCGAAAAAGAGGCTGACGGGACACAGGACAGCGAGATCGCGATCTTTGAGTTCGCGGCACTGGCCGATAGCCAGGAAGCCTACCAGAAATACCTCGCCCGCTTCCCCACGGGCATGTTTGCGAGCCTTGCCAAACAGAAGATCGAATTCATGGACAGGGACTTCAGCTTCCGCCGGCAGAACGAGACATTCCAGTACGTGACGTTCGAAAACGACTACGACGATCGATGCGGCGCCTTCCGGTTCAATAACTCGGACGAGCGGCTGCACAACACGGTTGCCGATGGCGAATTGGTGTTGATGAAATTCCTCTTCTGGATGCCGTCTTCGGGCTGTGCCATGACCTCATACTTCCGCCATGTAACACAGGCCGGAAAGACGGCCGACCGGCCGGAAGCCGCCAATCTCGCCAACAGCGATGTCTTCGCAAGAAGCGGCATCGATCTGACGCTGGAACAGGCCCGGCGCGTCTACAGCTATTTCGATGGCGGACTGGGGCGCGATATGAGCGGCATCATGTTCCGCGTCGATCATCGCGACAACAACGACTATATGGGCGTATCCCTCATGGAGCCCACCGCTGCGGCCCGTGAAAACCTCATCGAGATCGGATGCGAGGACGACTGCGTCTATTTCCAGGCGCTCATGCGCTTCAAGAATAGAAGCGTCGAGGAAGGACAGGAATACGAATTCGAGTTCGTCAGCGCGGCCGATTTGGGCCTGACCTGGAAATATCAGAACACGTTACGCAAAGTGGCGGAGATCGACGCCGAGAAACAGAAGAAAGAGATCGAGGTTTTCAATCGCCGCAACGCGGTCGATGGCGCCGCGCCATTGTATGATCCGGTGGTGACGGAAGCCTACCGGAAAGCGCGCACCATTTCGGGATGGGATATCGTCGCCGTCGTGGAGAACAACACTTTCAAGAATTGCCGCGCGTTCCGGCCTCATCGCGGCGCGGTGATGGCCTTCTTCCGCCGCTACCCGGCAGGCGAGACAAGCTTCGGCTTCTTCGATCCTTCGATGAAGTTCCCCTATGCCTTCGAAAAGCTCGGTGAAGTGCGGATCGACGACAAGTACACCCTGTCGCTGCGAGGCAGAGCCTATTCCGAACAGGAGATCGCCTACGGCCTCGGCAGCCGCACCGATCTCGTCGAGGCCCTGAAAGCCGGAAGTGCCATCATCGTCGATGGCGAGGGGGCCAGCCTCGCAGGCTCCAAGGCAATGCTCGGCGAACTCGAAAAATGCGTGGCGGCTTTCGCGATTGACCAGCAGAGCGCCGAGGATGCAGGCAAGCAGTGAGGCGGGGCTTTCGGGCGGCAGATATTGCCCATCCGCCGCCCCCAACCTCAGCGACCTATTCGTCCCAGGCCTGCACGACCGTCTGCCGGGCTATTCGCCCGTCGGAAAGATCCAGGATGGCGGCGCAGAATACGCGCGTTCCATCCGGATAGGCGCACGCCTGCGTGAAGGCAAGGCGGTCGCCCTCAGCAATGGCTGCATCGACCTTGTGGGTCATCGCCCGGCTGCAGATGTCGTCCCAGAAGGTGGCGATCGCCTGCCTTCCGTGAATTTCGCGCGGCTTGCTCGGCGGGTTGTTCCTGTCGATGACGCGCACGACCGCGTCATCCGTATAGAAGCTCGCCAGCATCTTGCCGTCGCGCCCTTCGATGGCCGTCTTGAGTGCCGCGCCATCCACGGCCTTTGCCTGAAGCATGTCGTCCTCCTGTGGCCGCATGATGCGGCGGTCAAATCGAAGGCCCTACTGCGCCTTCTTCGCCATCTCGGCGGCGCGGGCGAGAATGTCGTCCGTTTCCTTCCGGAACGTCGCCTCGTCGACCTGCATGCCGTTCAGCACGGTCGACCAGTGCCGCACGATGGAAGCCATCGCCACGGCCTCGCGGATTTCCTCGTCCGTCGCGCCATTGAGCTTTGCCGCCGCCGTGTGGAAGTAGATGCAATACTGGCAGGGGATCTGCGCCGACACGGCCAGCCCGAGCAGTTCCTTCGTCTTGCCGTCGAGCTTGCTGTCAGGATTGAGCTGCATCGACTTGAACTCGGCCCAGGCGCCGGCAATGCCGATCTCCGGGAAAACCCTGAACATGGTCGGCACCTGGCCGAGCGTCGCCTCGATATCCTTGTAGGCGGCAGCCGAGCTGTCGTCGGCGCGTAGCGGCGCGGCAAGCGCGACGCCTGCCACCAGCGCAGCCGCAAAGATAAAACCCGTCTTCGTCGGTGTCATTGTCCTGTCTCCTCCTTGCGCGTTCCCTGTGGCAACCATCGCCGGGGAATGCATGCAGGCAGACTATGCTCTTGCCGTTCGTGCCGCTTCGCCCGAAAGCGCCATGCCGCACATGGCTCTGCGGGCCAGCGGTCAGTGGCCGCCCTGGCTGACGGAAAATGCCGCTGCCGCCGTGCGCGACGCAAGGTCGAGCTTGGCGAGGATGTTGGCGACGTGGCGCTTTACCGTATGCTCGCTGAGGGCGAGCCTGGCGGCGATCCGCGGATTGCTCATGCCATCGGCAATGAGCGCAAGGATTTCGCGCTCGCGCGCCGTGAGCACATCGAGCGACGGTTGCATGCGTGTCTTTGGCATCATGGGCTCAAGATGCTGCTCGGCGACCACGAGGACGACCGGCAGAGGATGGCCGGCACCTTCGAGCTCTGCCATGCCCTGCGCCGCGAAATGCAGGCCGGAGCCGGCGCTGAGCTCGGCCAGGAGCGAAGACGCCGCGATCTCGCCGGGCTTGGCCCAGCCGGCGATGCGCTCGGTTATCTGCACCGCAAGCCCCGTCATCGTATCGCCGCCGGTCTCGATCTCCCCGACATGTACGCCCTGCGCCAGCGGAAGCCCAAGCGCCGTGCCGGCATCTCTCAACGCTAGCGCCGTGCGGGCGGCGCGGGCCGGGCCGTCGAAGCGCGCAAGAAGCCTGTCGCCGTCCCAGCGCATGCCTTGTGCACCAAACCGCTCGGCCGCGGCGAAAGCCGCGGTTCGCAAGTCCTCGCAACGCTTCAGCCATGCCCGGTCTCCGAGACGGGCGGCAAGGCGTTCGGCACCATCTATGCGCGCCACCAGAAGGGCGGCGAGCACGCGGTCGATCTCTGATGCCGGCCGCGTTCCCGTCAGGAATTCCTCGATCTCGTCAGCGATACGGTCGACATCGCCGGTCCAGACCGGATGGTCGCTGCCGGGTATCTCGATCAGCCTCGCACCGGCGATCCTGTCCCTGATGTAGCGGCTACCCTCGATGCTCACATAGGCGTCGTTGCTGCGATGGATCAGCAATGCCGGCGCGTCTACCGTCGGTAGCACGCCTCGTATGTCGATCGCCGCATTCATGCGCGCCAGCGATAAAGCCGCGGCAGGGCTGGCCGACAGGCGCTCCAGACGGGCCCACCACGTGGCGAACCGCTCGTCGTTCAGCCTTGGCGCCAGCGCCTTCAGCGTCACGCCGCTTCCCCAGAAGGCTTCCGTCGTATCAAGGAAGCGCTGGAAATCCGTTTCGTCCATCACCCAGCGATGAAAATGCGCGTAGCCGCCATAGAGAACGAGGGCGCGTGTGCGCTCAGGATAGGTCTTCGCGAAGAGGATCGCCATCGCTGCGCCCTCGGAAGCGCCGAAGATCGCCGCCCGGCCGCTTCCGGCCGCGTCCATGACGGCCCGAACGTCGTCCATCCGGCTCCGCAGATCGGGCAGCGCCGCCGGATCGACGCGATCCGACAAACCCGTGCCGCGCTTGTCGAGCTGGATCACCCGAGAGAATGCCGACAGTCGCTTCAGAAGATGGCTGTAGCCGGGATCTTCCCCGTTCACATCGAGATTGGAAATGAAGCCCGGAACGAGGACAAGGTCCAGCGCGCCCTGACCGACGACCTGGTAGGCGATGTGCACGCCGCTGCTTTCGGCATACCGCGTTTCGACCGGCTTCACGAACACCCTCCGTGCAAGCCAATATATTAGCATAATATGGAACAAGGAGGAATCGGCGCGGCGCCGGCCCCGCGATCAGGCCGCCCCCGTCGACGGGCGGCCGGGTTCTTCCAGAGTGGACCGTATTGTCCTGCGGCCGTAGGGAACGAGCGCGAAGCCCGCCGCATACATCAGAAGGCCGAACAGCGCCGGCGGCACGGCGATTTCCGGCGAATGCATCATCGTGATCGCGAGAACCATGCCGATCGCCGCGTTCCGAATGGTGATGGACAAGGTGACCGTCATCGCCTCCGCCGCCGTGAGGCCGAGCAGGCGCGAGCCAAACAAGCCCAGCGCAATGCCGCAGAAAACCAGTGCGAGCACCGCCGGTCCGGCGGCAACGAGGATTTCCACCCACCGATCATAGACCGAAATGCCGATGCCGACGATCAAGACCACCAGCACAACGATGCCGAAGGCACCGACGAGCTTTTCGGCGCGGGCGGCGAAAGCGGTGGCCTTGTGCCGGATGCCCATGCCAAGGGCAACAGGAAACAGGATAAGCGCGATCATCATGCCGATGGTGCGCAGGACGGGAAGGGAGATGCGGGCATCGCCATAGTCAAAACGTTCGATCGCGAAATTCGCAAAGAGCGGCAGCGTCGCGATCGCAACGAGGCTGCCGACGGCGCTGAGCGCGATCGACAGCGCCAGATCCCCCCGCGCGAGGTAGGAAAACAGGCTGGACGTGGTGCCGATCGGGCAGGCTGCGATGACGACGAGGCCAACCGCGATTTCCGGCGGCAGGCCCATGAGCATGGCAAGCGACAGCCCCACCACCGGAAGGAGAAGGAGCGCGGCCACAATGCCCCAGATCAACGCCTTCGGCCGCAGGGCCACCCTTTGAAAGTCCGTCGGTGCGAGCGTCATGCCAATGCCGGCCATGATGATGAACACGGCGACCGGCAAACCGATGTCGATAAGGGCGGACTGCTCCATCCTGCTTCTCTTTCCGCTAGGTGTTGTCGATCCCGCTCAAGTCCGCAGCATTGTGCCATCGTCCCGCCAGAGTGCAATCGCCTCTTTGGCGCGCAATCTTGCGGCGATATCGCACTGATCGACCCTGCACCTCGTCGCGCGGCATTCATTCGCGCCAATGCGTGGGCCGAGGCCGATCCACGCATACAGCATCAGCGAAACCGATACAGTCCCGCTGCCGTCACAAGGCCTCGCGGATGGCCCTGACCGCCGCCAACGCTGTCCGGGTCCTGATCGTGCTGACGAACTCCGGCCAGCTCGACAGGATGATCGCGGCGAAGTCAGCTTCCGGATCGATGTAGATCAACTGCCCGAAGACGCCCCTTGCCATATAGGCGCGTCTTGCGGTGTCCTCGATCCAGAACTGGTTATGATAGGCGCCTTCGGGCAGGACATCGTGATAGATGCCGCCGAAGAGCGTCGGGTCCGCGCCGAAGCGCGTGCCGGCGATCCATTCCGCGGGTACAATGCGCCGGCCATCGAGCTCCCCGCCGCGCAGATGCAGCAGGGCGAAACGGGCGTAGTCGCGCAAGGTCGCGTTGAAGCCGCCGTCGCCGAGCGCATAGCCGGCGGGATCGACGGTGAAGCAGGCATCCTCTTGCGCACCCATGGGTGCCCACAATTCATGGCTGACAAGCTCGGCAAGCGGCGTGGCGGCGGCGCGCTGCAGAGCGAAGGACAGCACGTCCGTCTCGATCGAGCGGTAGCGGAAGGAGGCGCCGTGCGGGCATTCGAGGTCCTGGAGCGACAGGATCAGGTCCCAGACATGCAAGGGCCATTGCGGGTTCCAGCGCTCCTTCCAGCCGCAGGCGGCATCCAATTGCGCCATGTGGGAATCGAGCGCGGTGTAGGTCTCGTCGAAGACCACGCCGCTCGTCATGTCCAGCACATGCTGGATGGTCGCGCCGCGATAGGCGGTCGTTTCGAGCTCCGGCAGATAGTGCGTCACCGGGGCGGCGGGATCGAGCAGGCCACGGCCGATCAGAATGCCCGCCAGGGTCCCGACGATCGACTTGGCCACCGATTGCGACAGGTGCAGCGTGTGCGGGCTCATGCCGTTCAGATAGCGCTCGGCGACGACCTTGCCGCGATGGAGCACGAGCAGGCCATCGGCATAGCCCTCCTCGAGAAACGTGCCGATGGTGCCGGAAATGCCGTCCGCATCGAAGGCGATGGCGTCGATGTCCTGCAGGTTCGTCGGCAACGGGCTCGCCGGGCCCTCACCGCGCCAGACCCGCGTGGTCGGCACCATGTCCCGCACATTCTGGAAGGTCCAGCGGTTCCAGGGCGCGCGGTCCCAGTCCTGCCGCGGGATGACGGGTTTGCCCGGCGCTGCGGGATCGCGGAATGGCGGAATGCTGGTCATGATATGCTCTCGTTTGCGGTTTGGAACGATGCGCGTTCAATCATTGCGGCGAAGATAGCTGCCGCCGACGAATTCCCCGAAGAGACTGCCCATGTCGCTCATCATGGAGAAGTTCCGCTTGGCCTTCGGGCCGAGCTTGGTAGCGACAGCATCGATCATCAGGTTGAGGACGACGCTGAGGCTCGCCGTCGAATCCCAGAAGGTCTTCACATGCGTATGGGCTTCGAAAACGAAGCGCGTATAGGCAAAGCCCCAGTGGCTGAACTTGTCGGTGACGATGACCAGGGGCATCTCCATCGACTTCAGCATCTCAGCCAGCTTGATGCCGCGCGTGGCGTAGGAGGCGGTATCGACGAGGACGACGGCGCTCTGCTTGGGATCGGCATTGATGATCTCCCCGAACGTTCCCGAGGCATTGCCGACGAAGATGACGTTGGAGCGGGCCCACAGCAGGCGGCTTGCGAAATCCATCGCCAGCCCCGTCGAAGCCTGGAACCCGACGACGTAGATGGTGCGCGCCTTCACGAGCAGGCTGGAGGTCTCGTCCCACACATCCGTGGTGGTCAGGGCATAGGCCTTCACGATGGCGTCGAGTTCCAGGCGCAGGCTCTCCTGCAGCATCTGCTGGCGGCCTTCGCGCATCTGGAAGCGCGCCATGTAGTCGTCGATCTCGCTGTCCTTCTCCGTCACCGCCACGCGCAGGCGGTTCTTCAGGTCGCGGAGGTTTTCGAAGCCGAGGCCGCGGACGAAGCGCGTCACCGTCATCTCGCTGACGCCCACAGCCTGCGCGATGCTGGTGCCGGTCTCGAAGGGCAGCATCTGGATGTTGCTCAGGATATGGGCCGCAAGGCTCTGCTCGGAGGGCGAGAAATCGGGCATGCGGGCGCGCAGGATCGCCTCGATGTCGATCTTCTCCTCGGCGCCGTTCGATGCCTTGCCATCCTTGCCGCTTCGCGCTTTCGCCACAGTGACGGTCTCCTAGAAATTGCCGACATGAACGGCCGGACGCCCCTGCCCCCAGATGCCGGGAGCGCTTTCCATTTCTTCCTCGATTTGCCGCGCGGCCGCAAGCAGCAGGTCCTCGCGCCCGAAGCGGGCAACGAGCTGGACGCCGATCGGCAAGCCGTCGCGGCTGCGCCCCAGCGGCAGGGAGATGGCGGGCTGCCCGGTCGCGTTGAACAACGCCGTGAACGTCTCCTTGGGCGCCAGATCATCGAACACGCCGTCCGCGTCGATGCCGGCGCGGTTGGGATCGAACGTGCCGATCGGCTCCGGCAGGATGGCGCTGGTGGGCGTCAGCAACAGGTCGTATCGGGCGAGGAAACGTCCGATCTGCCGGGTCACCCGGTCATAGGCGGAAAGCGCGGCGATGAGCTGCGCGCCGCTGACCGCCAGACCCCGCCGGTAGAGCGCGTAGACGCTCGCGCCGAGTGCCGCCTCCGGCGTGCGCCCCATACGCTTCGCCATCGCCGGCATGCTCGCGGCGGCGTCCGCTGCCCAGATGACTTTCTGCGCATGCAGGAACGCCGGGTAGTCGAAGTCCGGTGATGCTTCCTCGATATGATGGCCGCTCGATGCAAGCCGTTCGGCGGCCGACCGGGTCGCCGCCGCGACCTCCGGGTCGATCTCGACGCCGGACCAGGACCGCGTGCACAAGGCGATCCGAAGCCCTTTCGGAGCACGCGTGATCGCATAGAGATAGCTGCCCGCCGGCGGGGCGATTTCATAGCCGTCGCCGGCGTCGGGTCCATGACAGAGATCGAGCAGCGCGGCCGTGTCGCGCACGGAGCGGGTGAGCATGAAGGCCGTTGCCAGCCCGAGCAGCGGGGCGTTCCCGTTCGGGGAACCGGTGACCCGGCCGCGCGAGGGTTTCAGCCCGATCAGGCCGCAGAACGCGGCCGGGTTGCGGATCGACCCACCGCCATCGCTGCCCTGCGCGAAGGGCACGATGCCGGAAGCGACCGCAGCCGCCGCGCCGCCGCTGGAGCCCGCGACGCCGCGCTCCGGATTCCAGGGATTGCGGGTCGCCCCATAAAGCGGCGATTCCGTCGCCGCCGGCACCCCGAATTCGGAACTCGTCGTGCGCCCGGCATTGACCAGCCCCCCGGCGCGCAGGCGCGCCCAGTAGACGGCATCGTGGCCGGCGCGAAACCCCTCCGCCAGGCGGCTGCCGAATTCGGCCGGCCGCCCGGCTTCGATCGGGAAGTCCTTGGTGAGCGTGGGAATGCCGCCGAATGGACCGGCGGACGCTGTCTCGGGCAAGCCTTCCAGGGCATCCGGATAGAGTTCGATAACGGCGTTCAGCGCCGGGTTGACCGCCGCAACGGCCTCCTCGACGCATCGGCCGAGTTGCCTCGGCGTGACCTCGCCCTTCGCCAGCAGGCGGGCGAGGCCGGTTCCGTCATGGGCGGCATATTCATCAAGGCGCATGGGTCGATACCGATTGTAATGAAGAGGTTGTCTGTGCAGCTGGCAGGCGGGCCAGCGAGCCCACCAGCGCCTGGGTATAGGGGTCCTGCGGCGTGGTCAGAACCTGCCGCGCCACGCCCTGTTCCACGATGCGCCCCGCCTTGAAGACGTAGACGCGCTGGCAAAGGCTGCTGACCACGGAGAGGTCGTGCGAGATATAGAGCAACGTCAGCGACCGCTCACGCTGAAGCCGCACGAGCAATTCCAGAATCTGCGCCTGCGTCGTGACATCGAGCGCCGAGGTGATCTCGTCGGCGATGAGCAGCTGGGGCTTCAGCGCAAGGGCCCGCGCAAGGCCGACGCGCTGGCATTGCCCGCCGGAGAGCTGGCGCGGCTTGCGATCGCGCAGGCTGCTTGGCAGTTCCACCATTTCCAGCAACGCGTCGGCTTCTTTCTGCGCCGTTTTCCGATCCGCAAGGCCGTGCCGCCAGATCGGCTCGGCGACGGCCTCGGCGATCGTCAGGCGGGGATTGAGCGAATCGTACGGGTTCTGGAACACCATCTGCACGCGGCGGCGGAACGCCGTCAGCGCCGCGCCGGCGAGCGCGCCGACATCCTGTCCCTCGAGGCGGATCGCCCCGCCGCTCGGTGTGTTCAGGCGGATGATCGATCGGGCCAGCGTGCTCTTGCCGGAACCGCTTTCGCCGACGATGCCGACCGTTTCGCCGGCATTGATCGTGAGGTCCACGCCATCGAGCGCACGGAAGGAATTGCCGCCGCCGGCCAGCCCGCCCAGCAGGCCCTGCCCGGCGGAAAAGGATACCGAGAGGTTCTCGATGCTGAGCAACGGCATTTCCCGGTCCGGGCCGCCGGCCGTGCCATAGGTCTTGCGGCCGGGCTGGGATTCGATCAGCAGCCGCGTATAGGGATGGCGCGGCCGGTTGATGACGTCGTCGATCGGCCCCTGCTCCACCACCTCGCCGTTTCGCATCACCACCACGCGCGAGCAGATATCCGCGACGACGCCGAGGTCGTGCGAGATTAGAATCATCGCCAGCCCGGTCTTGCGGTTGAGTTCCTTGAGAAGCTGCAGGATGCGCGCCTGAACGGTGACGTCGAGGGCGGTCGTCGGCTCGTCCGCGATCAGCAGCTTCGGCTCGCAGCCGATGGCGGCGGCGATCATCGCGCGCTGTTTCATGCCGCCGGAAAATTCGTGCGGATAGGACCGCGCGCGCTTTTCCGGCTCGCGGATGCCCACGTCGTCCAGCAGCTTGACCGCCCGGCGCAAGCCTTCGCGCCGGCCGAGGCCGAGATGACGGATCATCGGGCTTGCGACCTGCTGGCCGATGCGGCGCAGCGGATCGAGATGCGAGGCCGGGTTCTGGAAGATCATGCCGATGTCGCGGCCGCGAATGGCGCACAGTTCTTCCTCACCGAGCGCCAGCAGATCCTGTCCGTCGAGCGCGACCGTGCCCTCGGCCTGCGCCGCACCGGTCAGGAGCCGCATCACGGCGCGGCAGGTCACGGACTTGCCCGAGCCGCTTTCGCCGACGATGCCGAGGATCTCTCCCGGCTGGAGCGTGAACGAGACGTTCCTGACCGCCGCAAAGCCGCCGAAGCTGACGGAAAGGTTCCTGACGTCAAGCAGCGGCGGCTTGCCGGTTTCCAGCGCGCTCATGCCGTAACTCCCCTGCGCTGTATCTGTCCCAATCCATCGCCGAGCAACGCAAAGCCGAGGCCGAGCGAGATCGCGGCCAGACCCGGAAACAGGCATATCCACCAGGCCTGCTGCACGAATGCCTGTCCGTCGGCGATCATGACGCCCCATTCGGCGAGCGGCGGCTGCGCACCCATGCCGAGGAAGCCGAAGCTCGCGCCGGCCAGCATGACGAGCACGGCGTCGCTGACCGCATAGGCGATGACAGGCCCGATGGCGTTCGGCAGCACGTGATGGCCGAGGATGGCGGCCGGCGAATAGCCGAGGCACTTGGCCGCCTGGATATACTCGCTTTCCCGGATCGTCAGCACCTGCGCACGCACCAGGCGCGCATAGCTGACCCAACCGACGAGCGTCAGCGCCAGGATGAAGTTGAGGAGCCCCGGCCCGAGCACGCCGACGATGGCCAGCACCAGCACGAAGAACGGGAACGCGACGGTGAGGTCGTAGATACGCATGAACACATTGTCGACCACGCCACCGAAATAGCCGCTCAGCAGGCCGATGGTCGTGCCGATCAGCAGCGGTGGAAGCACGCCGGCCACGCACAGCAGCAGATCGACGCGGCTTGCGAAAAGGACCCGCGAGAAGACGTCGCGGCCGACCTGGTCCGTGCCGAACCAATGGATGGCGCTCGGCGGCGAGAGCATGTTCATGATGTCGATGGCATCGGGGTCGTAGGGCGCGATCAACGGAGCCGCCAGCGCCAGCACCAACCACCCGAGGAGGATGGCGAGCGCGACCAGCATGGTGGGCGTGATGCGGCGGATGGCGGGCGCGGTCTGCGCCAGAGCGGGGCTTTCGGCCATGTGCGATCTCCTCAGAGCCGGACGCGCGGATCGATGAAGGCGGTGAGCAAATCCACGAACAGCGTGATCAGCACGGTCGAGACCGCGAAGACCAGTGTCAGCCCCTGCACGACGTAATAGTCGCGGCCCAGCAGCGCGTTGACCATCAGCGTGCCGAGGCCCGGCACCGCATAGACGGTCTCGACGATGACGGCGCCGCCGATCATGAAGGCCACCATGACGCCGAGCAGGTTGAGCGTCGGCAGCACGGCGTTCGGCAGCATGGTCTGCCAGAAGATCTGGCGTTCCGTGGCGCCCTGCGCCCGCGCGGCCGTGACGAAATCGGCGGTCGTCTTCTCGATCAGGGCGGCGCGCAGGCTCTGCGTGAGGACCGGCACCAGCCAGATGGCGGTCGATACCGCAGGCAGGAAGAGGTGATGCAGGTGCCCGGTGAAACCCGTGCCGTAGCCGGACACGGGGAACCAGCCGAGGCTGACGCCGAAGAAGCGCGACATCATGATGCCGAGCCAGAACACCGGAATTGTGAGGCCCGCAATGCCCACCAGACGGATGATCTGGTCGGCGACGCCGCCCGGTCGGCGCGCGCCGAGAATGGCGAGTGCGACCGTCGGCGGGATGGCGAGGCAGATGACGTAGACGGTGAGGAACAGCGTCGGCCACATGAATTGCTCGATAAGCTGGCTGACCGGCCGCTGGAAGCGCAGCGACAGGCCGATATCACCCGAAAGCAGGTTTGCGAGATAGGTCAGGAACTGACGCCAGAGCGGCAGGTCCAGCCCGTATTGCGAGCGGATCGCCGCGATGGTCTCGGCGCTGGCCCTCTCCCCGGCAAGAAGCCGCGCCGGATCGCCGGGGGCCATGTGCACAAGCAGGAACGTCACGAGACTGATGCCGGCGAGCACGCCGACCAGTTGCAGCAGGCGCCGCGCAAGGAGTTGCAGAAGGGGCAATCCGGTTCTCCGGTTTAAGCTTCAAGGGCGCGCCCCTCTTCGGGGCGCGCTTGAGGCGGCTCACTGGCCGATGGATGTCTCTTCCAGGGTCCATTGCAGCGAAGGCGTCAGCTTGAGGCCTTGGAGGCGCTTCGAATAGGCCACCGCGTTCGGCGCATAGTAGAGCGGGATCTGCGCGACCTCCTCGGTGGTGATCCTCTGAATCTCCTTGTAGATCTCCGCGCGCTTGGCCTCGTCGGCCTCCTTGGTGCCCTGCTCCACCAGTTCGTCCACCTTCGGGTTCGCATAGAAGGTGTTGTAGGAGTTCGAGCCGCAGCTACCGCACACGGCCCAGCGCACGGCAAGGTCGGGATCGGGCGTCTCGTTG
Source organism: Shinella zoogloeoides (assembly GCF_030733845.1). NCBI lineage: Bacteria > Pseudomonadati > Pseudomonadota > Alphaproteobacteria > Hyphomicrobiales > Rhizobiaceae > Shinella > Shinella zoogloeoides. Next base: position 65,616 of record NZ_CP132313.1, on the reverse strand, counting down.
TACCACCAGTTGGCCGCCGCGTCGTAGTCGCCCTTGCCGGTGGCATCCCACCAGGCGCCGCCATCGACATTGACGATGACGGGTTTAAGGCCGATCGCCTGCCACTGCGCCTGGATCAGCAGCGCCGTCTGCTGGGACGGCGCATCGGCGGTCGCCAGGATTTTTACCTCGTGCCCGGCCATGCCGGATTCGGCGAGCAGTTCCTTCGCCTTGGCCGGATCGTGGGGAATGCCCGGATAGTCCTTGTCGTGGAAATCGACGCTGCCCGGCAATGTGGTGTTTGCCGGCTCGGCATAGCCGCGCGTGATGGCCTTGGCCATGGCCTTGTTGTCGATCGCCATGCCCGCCGCCTGGCGCGCCCTCAGGTTGGAGAAGGGCTCGCGCTTGTGGTTGAGCAGGGTCATGTAGATGGTGGTCGAAGGCTCCATCCGCATGTCGATCGTCTCGACGGTCTTCAGTTCGTCGATCTGCGCCCACGGCACCGCGCGCACCGCATCGATCTCGCCGGCCTTCAGCATGGCGATGCGGGTTTCGGGCGATGCGATCTCGATCAGCTCGACCGTGGCGTCCGATTTCGGATAGCCCTCGCGCCAATAGTGCGGGTTGGGCTCGAGGATAAGCCGCTCGTTCGGCTTCCACTGCTTGACCTCGTAGGGCCCTGATGTCACCGGGACCGTGGAAAAGGCCTCGTCCTCGCCGCGCTTTTCCACATCGGCCTTGGACACGATGCCCATGTTCCAGATTTCGGCATTGCCGAGGAACGGCGCGAAGGCGGATTTGAGCTTGACCACGACCGTTTTCGGATCGGCCGCCGTCAGCGACTCCACCGAGCCCAGCGGCGCCGGATAGGCCGATTTCTTGTCGCTGCGGATACGGTCGAGGCTGAAAGCCACGTCGTCGGCCGTGATCGGCGACCCGTCGGAGAACTGGGCATCGCGCAGATGGAACGTGTAGGTCTTGCCGTCCTCGGAAATGTCCCACTTCTCGGCCAGCCCCGGCTCCAGCGCGCCGGTCTCGGAATTGCGCCGAAGCAGGCGCGAATAGAGCTGGCCGTAGGTCTCGATATTGCCTGCCGCCGCCGAACGCATCGGGTCCAATGTCGTGGTCTGGTAGGGCGAGGCGATGCGAATGACATCGGCCGCCAAAGCCGGCTCGAACGCAATCAGCCCCACGGCCAGAACCGTCATGCCGCGCAGTGCCGAACCTTTCGCCCGCATGCGAGGTCTGCTCCAAAAATTCATCTTTCTCTCCTCCCGAGATCCAACGTGCCGCCAGACACATTGAGGAGAGTATGTTATATATTCCCCATTGGTCAACAATGATGTTATGTATTCAACATAGGGCGTGTGAAGACGACCCGGGCGCTTTCCGGAGGAAGATACCTACAGGGGGCGAACCTGCTTGGCTGGGTCGTCGTTCTCGTCCGGGGTCGGATTGGGCTCCTCGTCCGGCAGGCGATCGGGCTCCGGCTCCTTGATCGGCGGCGCAGGCTCGCCGATTGGCGGGATATCGGGGATCGGGTTCGGGCCGGGATCGGGTTCGTTCGGAATGATGGCCATGCTGCACTCCTTGCGGCGTTCGATGGGTCCACCACGCCATATAGCGCGCGTGCCGGCCTTACCAAGGCATGGCTTGCCGGGAGCACTATCCCCGTAGGCGCTATTCGGCGGCCGCTACGCCGGGCTGCGGCCATCGCCGCAATGCCTCGCGACCGGCATCCGTCAGCCCATAGACACCCCTGTCAAGCCGCTCGAACCAGCCGTATACGTTGGAAAGCAGGATCTTGCCGGCCTCCGGAACGCCCGGGCGGATCTCGCGCACGCGCAGCGGCCCGGCCTCCAGCGCTGCCGCGCAGCCGAGCGCCTGCTGGCGGTAGGCCGTCATGAGGGGCGTGCGCGTGCTGCCGCCGAGCGCCGGATCGCCACGCCTCTTTTGATGTTCACGCAGGAGCCGCGAGCGCCGTTTCGGGTTGGTCCGCGGCATGGGCGATACGGAGCCGACGATGATGCTGACGTCACCGGCATCGGAAATGCCGAGCATGCCGATGCCGAGCCTGCGGCAAAGATCGCGGTAGCGCCTGTCGGCCTCCCGCCCCCTGCCCTTGGCCGAAACCCTCGCGGCGATCCAGACCTCGTCCGAGATCGCGGCCCGGTCGACGGCCTGCAGGATCAGTTCCAGATTGAAGCTCAATTTCAGCTCGCAGATCACGACGACTGGCGGATCGTCCTCACTGAGACCGACGATATCGCAGCCGCCGACCTCGCCCTTGACGACATAGCCGGCCTTTTCGAGAAAGGTTTTGACGGGTGGATAGAGCGACGTTTCCATGGGCCTGCGGGTCGATGCTGAGAATCACCGCCAACCTACATCGATCCGTCCGCAAGCGACACCGCATCCGCCTCCGGCGCGGTGAGAGGCGGAGGCAGGCTTTTCCACCGCGGCTCGTCATATGTAATACGCCTGTCATGGAGGGTTCTTATCGCAAGGGGGCAACGCACCGCTCAAGAGAGGCACTCCCCATGCGTAAACTTCTCCTTGCCCTCGCATCCGCCACGATGCTCGCAGGCGCCGCCGAGGCGGCGACCGTCTATCCGCTCGACCGCGCGACGATCCTCGTCGGCTCGCCCTTCGACTTCAAGGTCGAGTTCGATGCCGTGGTGAAGCCGGAAGACGTGAAGGTCACCGTCAACGGCCAGGACTATGAGGCCGTCTTCGGCAAGAAGGCCGAATTCGTTGCCGAGGAAAAGGGCGCCGAGGACAAGGTGCTGGGCTCTGCGCTCATCCTGCGCGGCCTGACGATCGGCGTTGCCGGCGCCTACAAGGTCGAGGTTTCGGCAGGCAGCGAAGCCAAGTCGGTCGCCTGGGACGTCTATGAGACCGTCGCGGAACCGAAGGCCAAGAACATCATCTTCATGATCGCCGACGGCCTCTCCGTCGCCCACCGCACCGGCGCGCGCATCATGTCCAAGGGCATGACCGAGGGCAAGGCCGACGGCCGCCTCGCCATGGACGACATCCCGCCGGTCGCCTTCATCGGCACGTCCTCCACGCATTCGATCGCGACCGACAGCGCCAACACCGCATCGGCCTACATGACCGGCCACAAGTCGCGCGTCAACGCGCTCGGCGTCTATGCCGACCGCACGCCGGAGAGCCTTGACGATCCCAAGGTCGAGACCATTGCCGAGGCGCTGCGCCGCACCACGAAAAAAGCCGTCGGCATCGTCACGACCGCCGAAGTCGAGGATGCGACGCCCGCCGCGCTCGTTGCCCACACCCGCAAGCGCGCCGACAAGGCCGAGATCGTCGGCATGATGCTCGACGTCAAGCCGGACGTGCTGCTCGGCGGCGGCTCGGCCTACTTCCTCGGCAAGGACGTGCCGGGTTCCAAGCGCAAGGACGACAAGGACTATATCGCCGAATTCAAGAATGCCGGCTATGCGCTGGCGATCGACAAGACGGAACTGGCCGCGGCGGCCGGCTCGAACCAGGAGAAGCTGCTCGGCCTCTTCCACACCGGCAACATGGATGTGACGCTCGACCGCGAGTTCCTCAAGAAGGGCACCGTGGACAAGTTTCCGAACCAGCCGGGCCTCGTCGACATGACGAAGGCCGCGCTCGACAAGCTTTCCAAAAACCCGGAAGGCTTCTTCCTGATGGTCGAGGCCGCCTCGGTCGACAAGATGAGCCATCCCCTCGATTGGGATCGCGCGCTCATCGAAACGATCGAGTTCGACAAGGCCGTCGCCGTCGCCCGGGAATTCGCCGACAAGAATCCCGACACGCTGATCGTCGTGACGGGCGACCACACGCACGGCGTCGGCATCATCGGCACGGTCGATGACGAGAAGCCGGGCACGGAAATGCGCGAGAAGGTCGGCACCTATGACAATGCCGGCTTCCCCAACTACGAGGACAAGGACGGCGACGGCTACCCCGACCGCGTCGATGTCTCGCGCCGCCTGTTCCTGGCCGCCAATAATGGTCCCGATCACTACGAGACCTTCCGTCCCAAGCTCGACGGCCCGTTCGTTCCGGCCGTGCAGAACGAGGCGAAGGAGTATATCGCCAACGAAGCCTACAAGGACGTTCCCGGCGCGGTCTTCGTCACGGGCAACATTCCCAAGGACGAGGACACCGGCGTGCATGCCGTCGACGACATCGTGCTCCAGGCGGCCGGCCCCGGCGCGGAAGGCTTCCGCGGCTATATGGAACAGAGCGACGTCTACCGCGTGCTCGCCGATACGTTCGCCCTCGGCACGGCCAAGGACTGAGCGGCTTTTGCCCTTTGGCGGACAGGCGGCGCTGTGCTGCCTGTCCGCACCATCGTGAAGGAAGAAGGAAGCATGGCCATGACGGATATCCCGCGCGCGTTTTTCACCCGGCGACGGATGCTCTCGACGCTCGCAGCCCTGCCCGCCCTTTCCTTCGCCCGCCCGGCATCATCGGGCGAAAAACTCGGCTTCGGCGAACTCTACAAGAGCTTCGGCGTGCTCGGCCTCGAATTCTCCGACAAGGTGAAGCGGCTGAACGGCGCGGAGGTCACCCTCAAGGGCTTCATGGCGCCGCCGCTGAAGGCCGAGGCCAACTTCTTCGTGCTCACGGAAATCCCCATGTCGCTCTGCCCGTTCTGCTCCTCGGATGCCGACTGGCCGGACAATATCCTCGTCGTCTACCTCGCCGAAAAGCAGACCTTCGTGCAATACAATGCGCCCATCGAAACGCATGGCGTACTCGAATATGGTGCCTGGACCGACCCGGAAACCGGCTTCCGCAGCCAGTTGCGCCTGCGCGACGCGGCGTTCAACACGGTCTGACCATGCTGGCGCTCGATATTTCCGGCCTTCAAATGCGCTTTCCCGGCCTTGAAACGCCGGTGCTTTCCATTTCCCGGCTGCATCTTCCCGCAGGCAGCCAGCTTGCCGTCACCGGCGCCTCGGGCTCCGGCAAGAGCACGCTCGTCAACGTCGTCACCGGCCTCGAAACGGCGACGCAAGGGTCCGCCTCATGGGGCGGCACGGACATTGCCGCCCTCTCCGCCGGCAGGCGTGACGCCTTCCGCGCCGCCCATATCGGCCTCGTCATGCAGGATTTTCATCTCTTTCCCGGTCTTTCCGCCTTCGAAAACGTCGTGCTGCCGGCGCGACTCTCCCGCCGCCTGACGCCGGCGATGCGCGAGCGCGCGCACCACCTGCTCGAAACGACGGGCATCGCCCGGCCGGGCCAACCCGTCGAAACACTGTCGCGTGGCGAGATGCAACGCGTCGCGGTGGCACGGGCGCTGTTGTCCAAACCGGGCGTGATCGTCGCGGACGAGCCGACCGCCAGCCTCGACCGCCGCACCGGCGAGGCGATCTCCGAGCTGATCGTACGCCTTGCCCGGCAGGACGGCGCGACGCTCGTCGTCGTCACCCACGATCCGGCGTTGATGGAACGGCTCGATCGGCGCATCGGCCTTGAGGGCGGCCGCATCGTTGCGGACAGCGCGGAGGCGCTGGCAGCATGATCCGCTTCATCCTCGCCGATATCATGCGGTTCAAGGGCGGCGCACTGGCCGTCGTCGTGCTGATCGCGCTCTCGGTCGCGCTCAGCGTCACCGTCACCCTCCAGGAGCGCGCCGTCAGGCTCGGCAGCGCCCGCGCAGCGGAAAAATTCGACCTGCTGGTCGGCGCCGCCGGCAGCGAAACGCAGCTCGCGCTTTCCGCCGTCTTCCTCCAGCCCTCACCGCTGCCGCTGATGGCAGGCAGCGTGCTGGCCAGGCTTTCGGAGGATCCACGCGTAGAATTCGCCGCGCCCGTCGGCTTCGGCGATTCCGCCGACGGTCATCCGGTCGTCGGCACGACGAGCAACCTTATCGCTGCATTGTCGCCGACGCTTGCCGAGGGCGCGATCTTCTCCCATCTCGGCGATGCAGTTATCGGCTCGGATGTACCGAAGCGGATCGGCGCTGAGATCAAGCCGATGCATGGGACGGCAGACCAGGGCGGCCACACCCACACCGAGATCGTCTACACGGTGAGAGGCCGCATGGCCCCGACGGGCACGGCCTGGGACCGCGCCATCCTCGTGCCGATCCGCGCCGTCTGGCAACTGCATGGCATGGCGGGGGACGAAGAGCATGACCACGGCGGCGAAGCGGCTCACGGAGACCATGATCACGAAGCGCCTGTCGAGGCCGATGCCGCGCTCGACGAACATTTCGACGCCGCGACGCCCGGCATTCCCGCCGTCCTCGTCAAGCCCAGATCCATTTCCGATGCCTATCGCCTGCGCCAGGACTATCGCGGCGAGACGACGCTTGCCGTCTTCCCCGCCGAGGTGCTGACCCGCCTCTACGCGACGCTCGGCGATGCCCGCGGCCTGCTGCTTGCCATCGCCATCGGCACGCAGATCATCGTCGTCGCCGCCGTGCTGCTCGTCACCATCATGCATGTCGGCGCCCGGCGGCGGCAGATCGGAGCGCTGAGGGCCTTCGGCGCGCCGCGGCGCTCGATCCTCGCCATCGTCTGGGGCGAACTCTTCCTGCTCTTCCTCGCCGGCCTCGCGCTCGGCATCGCTATCGGCTACTGCGCAGCCCACCTGATATCGGCCAACCTCGCCGCGACGACCGCCATCCGCATGCCGGTGGAATTCGCGCGCGAGGACCTGTCCCTCGTTTTCTGGTTCGTCCTCGCCGCCATACTCGTCTCCATCCTCCCGGCACTCTCGACACTTCGCCTGAGCCCGGCAAGCGCGCTGAGGAGCTGAATTTCAGGCGATCTGTCGATTGGAAGCGTGAACCGCCGACGCGCTTTTGCCAAGGCGAGCTTGGCGCATACGTAAAAATCGGGCTATCCTCCGGGTCAGGGGACAATGCAAGGGGCTGCTGACCGGGAGTCGAAATGACGAACGAGCAACGGCGAAGTTTCCGGCAACGGCTACTCACCCTTGCCGCTGCCAGCATCGGAAGCCTGGTCGCAAGCGCGGTTTCCTTTGGCACCGCCATCTATCACGCGGCCAATCCGGAGCCCCTGCATTCGGCCGCACCGGGAGAAAGGGTCGATACCGGGCAATGGCATGTCACCATCGGCAGCGCCCGCATGAGCCATCTTCCGCCTTCCGGCAGCGAGCCCTTCGAGCCGAAAACCTTCCTGCTCATCGATTTCGAGGCAGACAACCGCTCTGCATCCACGGCTTACTTGCCGGCCAAGCTCTTGACCTTCGCCATCCCGGAGACGGAACTTGCGCCTCCGACCTTCTATCTGGTGCGGGACAAGGCAATCGGGGGCGGCTTGCATCCGGGCCTGCCGGAGAAGTTGACCGCTACCTGGGAATGGCCGGCCGGGCAGGTATTGCCCCGCGAGTTGAAGCTGCTGATAGGGAGCCAGATCTACAAGAAGCGCGACAACCTCTACGGCGCCTCGAACTGGTTCGACCGCGACGCCGTGGCGGTCGTGCCGCTGACTGTGGCCCAGAAGGACGGGAGCGCTGACACGTGACGACGTTCGCGAACATCCTCGCCATTCTTCTGGCCGCAGTGCTGCTTTTCGGCTTGCAGCAATCCACACCCTACTACAGCGAAATCCTCTCGCCGGTGACCGTGCCGGCCGCCGCAGGAAAACCCGCTGAAACCGGGCGCTTCGTTTTCGGTGTCGCCAATGTCCATATGGCCGGGAAGCTGATCGTTTCGAGCTTCGCAGAACCGCGTGTCTATACGACCTCCGGGCGCTGGCTCGTTATCGAGGCGGCGGCGAGGGCGCAAGACGAATCCGTCACCCTCGCCTCTGCCGCATGGCAAGGACCGTCCGGCAGGCGCTTCGCCAGTAGCACGCGCGTCCATGATCCAATCGGCCTTTTGGGATCCGAACGGCTGGAACCGGGTATCCCGCGCCCGATGCTGCTCATCTTCGAGCTGCCTGAAGGCGAGATCGACGGCGGGGTCCTCCTCATCGCCGAAACGCTGGTGACGCCGCTTTCGCAGCAGGCGGAAATCGCCATGACCAAAGTCCCGCCGGAAAATCGGCACGAAATGCTCACCCTTGCACGCGGCGGACGCGTCATGCCCTGGACGCTGGAGGCCGGACCATGAGCACGCCGGTTTCGTCACGGGAAAGACGCGGTTACTGGGCCAGCCTCGCTTCGCTGTTCCTCGTCGTGCCGCTTGCGATCGTCGTCAATTCGGGAGGAAAGGTGCTCTCATGGCTTGGAGAGAGCATGGAACGTCCCATGCCCGTCGCGCATGATGGCAGCGGAACCAGCGGCGGAAGCCGATGGCAGCTTGCCGCCCTTCGCCGGTTGCCCGGACCATTGCCCGACACCAATCTCATCCTCGCGGAAATCAAATTGACCTTTCAGGATGCCGGCACCCTGCGTCAGGCCCTGCCATGCAACGTGACGCTGAGCGATAGCAGGGGGCGTCGGTGGGCGCCGCTCTTCCTGCCCGGCAACTATCTGCGCGAGACTGCGCCCGAAGCCGCGGACCTGCCGCAATGCTCGCTACTGACGGCCGGCGCCAACGGGGCTTCCGTCCGTGTGGCCGAGCTCTATCTCGTGCCGCGGGATGCCGGCGGGTTCACTCTGTCACTCGCCTTGACGGGCCAGCCGGCGCTGCTCCTCCAATAGGCGTGGCCGGTTCATCCTTGCGGGAGACGGCAAATTCCAGCATGGCGGCCAGCAGTGCGATCCGAACCGGATCGAAAAGGATGCCGCCATCGAGCTCAACGGGACTGCCCACGAGAACGCCGAGGATATCGCCGATCCGCTGCCACGTTTCGAACGTGTATGGGCCGAAGAAATGGGTCGTGCCATACCATGTCCAGGCCGTGAGCCAGCCGACGGCCCGGTAGAGGACAATGAAGGCAAGGAGCGCTCCGAGGCCGGCGCCGAGGACCCGGCTGAGGCAGGTCCAGACGGGTTTGTAGCGGCTCCGGTATCCGCCCAGGAAATGCGCAAGGAAATCGTGAAGCCATTTGCGGAACGTCGTGGCGCGAGAGGGTGGCGGTGGCGCGGCAGGCTTTGCCGAAAGGTCGTAGCCGTAGACGATCGCGGCCATGACCAGCCAGATGAGTGGCAGGAGGGCGTAGAAGAATAGGTCCTGCAACCGGATGAGGACATTCGGCTGGCGGAACTCCACCGGCACGTCGCCCCCCGCGGCATGAGCTTCCAGAGTGAAGCCGGCAAGGCTTGCTTCCACGCCTTGCAGGAGAGCGCCGGCACCGATCCAGCCGATCAGGTCGTCCTTCCACTTGTCGAGCGCATAAAGGCCGATGAAGATCCAGCTTGCATCCGCCGCGACGATCAGAAGGCGCAGCCAGGGAGATGGCCTGCGGCTGTTGGCGCGCTTGGCGAGCCAACGCACGACCCAGCAAGCGGCGATCGCCGCAATCAGGCTGCGGGAGCGAAGGAGCTCGAATATCTCCACCCGTTCCCCGAATGCCACGCGATCCAGCGCGAGGCGGGAATATTCGCGCACGGCATCCGCCAGGAAACCCCAGGCTGCATAATAGGCGAAAAACGGCAGTATGGCCGCGGCGGTGATCAGAAGAAGCCGATTGGCCGCCCGCCCCTCGGGCGCGGGCGCCGCGGTCGCAGGGGCTGCGCCACGCAGGGCAGCAAGCGCCGGCAGGCCGGGGCTGAGAGTCGCGAACATGCCGATGACCACGAGCAGCTTGACGAGCACGACGAACGACAGCGTCACCATCCCGCCGAGGGGCGCCCTCAGGCCGACACCAACGGCCGCCTCGAGAAGAAGGGCACGCGCGACGAACCCGAGCGCCCCGATGATCATGAGTTGCGGCCAGAAGCGTGCGAGAAGGCGCGCCGTCAATGCCAGCAGGCCGCCGATGTCCTTGAGCATCGCCATGCCCGAACCTATCCTCAACCTTCCAAGGGCTCAACCCCGGCGGCGCTGACGGCGATCCGAACAAATCCTTTCCCGGAGCCTGGAGGATGCGCCAAACGGCATCCGTCATCCGCCTGTGTCATTTTTAATAGACGGTATGCCGGCACGGAATAAAATAGACGCAATCCATACCAGCGAAAGCACAAGCAACAGCTTGAAAAATAACGACGTTGTATGGGAGGAAAGCAAATGCAATTCGAACCTGAACAGCTTGAGCAGGTCAAGGCGATCTTCGACGACATCACGTCGCAGGAATGGTTTGATCCAGCCGAGAGAGAAGTGTTTGCCAAATATCTTATCGACACCTACCCGATCGGCGCGTTCGACGCGAAACGCCATCGTTCGGTCGTCGAAACATCGGCGCGCATGTTTTATGCGCGACAACCCCCCACGGCGCATTTTTTACGTTCGGGCGGTTGGCTGTAGCCGGCAGGGTATTTATTGCCCGCCGACGACAGCAATGAAAGGTCCCGGCTTGGTCCAGAAGCCGGGGCCTTTCTATTTCCCGCGCTGGCCGATCGGTAAAGCGTCAAGCTGCCGGGCGTCCTTGCAGTCGCCATTGTCCCCGAGAGCTAGCGGATTTTCCGCGCGAGATCCTGAAGCTGCGTAAAGGCATCGTAGCGGGCGGCGTGAAGCGCAGCGGTCTTGCCGCCGGACGGCTGGTAGGTGCGGTCGACGGCCGAAAGCGCGGCCATGGCCGAGCGCATGTCGGGAAAGGCCGTGCCGGCAACGCTGCCGAGAATGGCGGCGCCGAGGAGGACGGGCTCCTCCGCCCGCGTGGCGAGCAGCGGCTTGCCCGTCGCGTCGGCAAGAAGCTGGCGCACGAGATCGAGCTGGCCGGCGCCGCCGCTGATGACGATCCTGTCGACCGGCGCGCCGGCCGCCGCCTGCGCGTCGATGATCTGGCGCAGGCCATAGCCGATGCCGCAGAGGCCGGCGATGTAAAGGGCGACGAGATTGTCGATATCCCGCTCCATGCCGAGGCCGACGATGGCCGCGCGGGCATGGGGATCGGCGAAGGGCGCGCGGTTGCCGAGGAATTCCGGCACGACGTGCAGGCCATCCGCGAGCCTTGCCGCGTCGGAAAGCGTATCCGTCCTTTCCACGGCCAGTTCCGCCAGCAGCACCGGCAGGGAAAGCCCGCGCGATTTCGCCAGCGCCCTGGCCTCGCCCGCCGCCGGGTGAAAGGAGAGCAGCTGCTCGATGGCCGCGCCGGCCGCCGACTGGCCACCTTCGTTGAGCCACATGCCCGGCACCATGGCAGAGAAATAGGGCCCCCAGACGCCGGGCACGAAGACCGGTTCGCGGGTCGAGGTCATGGTGCAGGAGGAGGTGCCGAAGACATAAGCGAGATTGTTCTCCGGCGGACCATCGACGCCGACCGTGCCGATGCCGCCCGCATGGGCATCGATCATGCCGGCCGCGACGGGCGTTCCGACGGCAAGTCCGAGCTCGGCGGCCGCACGTTCCGTCAAGCCGTTGCCGAGCGGCGTTCCGGGTTCGACGACACGCTGGCCGATGCGGGAAAAATCCTCGTCCGCGAGAACACCGAGGCCGATGCCCCGGAAATAGCCCGGATCCCAGCGCTTCTCATGGGCGAGATAGGTCCATTTGCAGGTGACGGTGCAGGTGGAGCGGGCAAGGTCGCCCGTCGAGCGCCAGGTCAGGAAGTCGGCGAGATCGAAGAACTGCCAGGCTGCATCGAAGACCTGCGGGCGGTTTTCCTTCAGCCACAGCAGCTTCGGCGTTTCCATCTCCGGCGAGATGATGCCCCCGACATAGCGCAGCACGTCATGGCCGCCGGCATTGATGCGCTCGACCTGATCCACCGCGCGATGGTCCATCCAGACGATGATGTCGCGTTCCGGGTCTTCCGAAGGGCCGACGGGCAGCGGTTTGCCGCCCTCCCCGAGCACGACCAGCGAGCAGGTCGCATCGAAGCCGATGCCGGCGACCTGATCCGGCGCGATGCCAGCTTTTTCGACGGCCTCGCGCACGGAGGCGCAGACGGCGGACCAGATATCCGTGCTCGACTGTTCGACCATCGCACCCGGTTCGCGGAACAGCGCGATATCGCGTTTGCCGGAGGCCAGCATGCGGCCCGTGAGGTCGAAGAGGCCGGCTCTGGCGCTGCCGGTGCCGACATCCACGCCGACAAGGTAGCGTTCGCCGCCCAGGGGCTGCGCGGAGGAAGGAGTGTTCATGGGTCTACCGCCTGCAATCAGGAATTTTTCGGGCAAGCGGCGTCATGCCGCTTGCCGGGCTTTTAGAGATCGACGCTGTTGGGCAGGATCACGAGATCGCGGATCGTGACGTTGCGCGGCCGGGTCAGCATGAAGAGCACGGCATCGGCCACTTCCTTCGGCTGCATCAGGCTGCCATTGGCGAGCGCCTCGTCCATCTTCTCCTTCGGCCAGTCATCGAGCAGGGCCGTGACGACCGGCCCCGGCAGCACCGCGCCGACGCGCACGCCATGCTGCGCCACCTGACGGCGGGTCGAATGCACGAAGGCCTGCACCGCGAATTTCGAGGCGGTATAGATCGGCTCCCAGACGACGGGCACGACGCCGGCAATCGACGAGGTGAAGAGGATGTCGCCCGTCTTCTTCTCGATCATGTAAGGCAGCACCGCATGAACCGAGCGGAAGGCCGCGTTGATGTTGAGGTTCAGCATGCGGTCCCAGGCATCCGGATCGCCTTCCGCCACCGGCCCGCCGATATAGGCGCCGGCGTTGGCGTGGAAGACGTCCAGCCCGCCGGCGATCTCGAGGATGCGCGGCAGCATGCCGGAGACGTCGGACGGCTTCAGGAGATCGACGACGAGCGGCAGGGCATTGGGGCCGAGCTCCCTGCAGAGCTGTTCCAGCTTGTCCTGCGCGCGGTCGACAAGCACCACCTTCGCGCCTTCGGCCAGCAACGTCCTTGCGCATTCGAGGCCGATGCCGGAGGCGGCGCCGGTGATGGCGGCGATCTTGCCCTTCATGAGGTCAGTCATGGTCTAAAACTCCATTCCAGTGTTCCGTTAGGCGCGGCCGTGGCTGACGCGCGAGCGGCGCGCGAGCGAGTCGACGATCACGGCGATGGCGAGAACGCCGCCGGTGATCATGTAGCGTAGCGAGGACGACAGGTTGAGCAGCGTCAGCCCATTCGAGATCGCCTGGATGACGATGATGCCGAGTAGGGCCGAATAGGCGCTTCCGCGACCGCCGAACAGGCTGGTGCCGCCGATGACGGCTGCGGCGATGGCATTGAGGTTGACGTCGCCCGTGCCGGCCTGCTGGCTCGACGAGGCCAGCCGCGAGGCCGAGAGGATCCCGCCGAGCGCCGCAAGCGTCGAGCAGAGCACGAAGGCGCTCATGTAGATGCGGCGCACATTGATGCCCGAGCGGCGCGCCGCCTCCTTGTTGCCGCCGACGGCGAACATCGACCGGCCCCATTTGGTGCGCGTCAGCGCATAGTTGAGGATGACGGCGAGCGCGACGAAAAGGGCGAACATCCACGGAATGCCGCGGCCGAGATTGAGATAGAAGACGGCGGCTTCCAGCGCGACCGTCAGCACGACGGCCTTGAGGATCAGCGCGCGCATGGGCTGCGCCGAGAGATTGGCGGCCATGCGCTGGCTGCGGGTGCGAAGGCCGCGTCCGATCATCACGAGGCCCGGCACCAGCGCCAGCGTGTAGGACAGCCAGTCGGGCATGATCAGGATCTGGCCGAAGCGCACCAGCGAGGAGGCGTAAGGCAGGTTGATAGAGCCGGTCGGCCCGAGAATGTAGAGCTGCATGCCGAGCAGCGCGAGCAGGCCGGCAAGCGTGGCGACGAAGCTCGGCATGCCGAGGCGATTGTAGAGCGCTGCATAGAGCAGGCCGACGCCCGCACCGACGACGAGCGCCGCCAGGATGGCGCCGACGATCGGCCAGCCCTGGTTGACCCAGAGCACGCCGACCATGGCCGATGCAAGGCCGCTCATGGAGCCGACCGAGAGGTCGATCTCGCCGAGGACGAGCACGCAGACGATGCCGAGCGAGATGACGCCGACGGTGGCGCAGTCGAACAGCAGGTTCACGAGGTTGTTCGGCGCTAGGAAGATCGGGTTCAGCGCGGAAAAGACGATGGAGATGACGACGAGGCCGACGGCGACGGGCAGCATGCCGAGGTCGCCGGAGCGCACGCGGTCGACAAAGCCCCGCGCCATGGCGGCAAGGCTGTCATCGTGGCGCATGCGCTCATCGCTGCGGTCCAGCATCGGCTGGGACGAATTCTGGCTCATGCTGCTCCCCCATGAAGTTCCTGTGCTTCGCCGGCCTTGCGGTCGGCACGACGCGAAACGGAGTTGTCCGTGGCGCCGGTGATGGCGGAAACGAGTTCCTGGTTGGACGAGTCCGGCGTGAAGATGCCGTTATTCTTGCCGAGGCGGAGCACGACGATGCGGTCCGCCACGGCGCGCACGTCCTCCATGTTGTGGCTGATGATGATGACGCCGAGGCCGCGGTCACGCACGCGCTCGATGAGGTTCAGCACCTCGGCCGTCTGCGCGACGCCAAGGGCGGCCGTCGGTTCGTCCAGCATGATGAGCTTCGGGTTGAGCAGCAGCGAGCGGGCGATGGCGACGGTCTGGCGCTGACCGCCGGAAAGCGAGGCGATGGGTTCGCGGACGGACGGGATGCGCGCGGCAAGCTCGCGCAGCAGTGTCCAGGCGCGCACTTCCATGGCGACCTCGTCGAGCGCCCATGGCGACATTTCGTGGCCGAGAAAGAGATTGGCGACGACATCGAGGTTCTCGCAGAGCGCGAGGTCCTGGAAGACGGTGGCGATGCCCATGTCCAGCGCCTTGGCGGGGCTGTCGAGCGAGACCTGCTGGCCGCAAAATTCGATGGTGCCGGAAGACGGCTGGTGCACGCCGGCGAGCACCTTGACGAGGGTCGACTTGCCGGCGCCGTTGTCCCCGACGAGGGCGACGACCTCGCCGGCCTTTACGTCGAGCTCGATATCCGTCAGCGCGGAGACGGCTCCGAAATTCTTGGATACGCCGCTGAGGCGTATGACCGATTGCCCCTTGGCGGGAAGACTGTGCGTGGCTGTCATGGCCCCTGGAACCTTCAAGAAAGACCTTCGACTGATCGGAGCGTCCGGCCGCGCTTTCCACGGCCGGACGCGATGGGCGTGGTTAGTTGATGATGCCGAGTTTGCGGCAACCTTCAACATATTCGCCGGTGCAGACTTCTTCCGGCTTGTTGATGCCCTTGTCGAAGATTTCGGCCTTGATGTTCTCCGCCGTCACCACAGCGGGAACGAACAGTTGCGAAGGCGTCTCGTAGAGCTTGTGCGTGGCTTCCGGGGTCTCGCCCTTGAGCAGCTTGACAGCGACGTTCGCCGCAGCGGCGGCCACGATTTCGGAGGGCTTGGAGATCGTGTTGTACTGATCGCCCGAGATGATGAGCTGGAGCGCCGCGATCGTTGCGTCGTTGCCGGTCACCGGCGGCATTTCCTTGACGCCTGCAGCCTTCAAGGCGGCGATTGCGCCACCGCCGGTGCCGTCATTGGCGGCCACGATGCCCTTGATCTCGTCGCCGAAGCGGGTGATCTGGCCGGCAGCCCATTCCTGTGCCTTCGGCGGCGCCCAGTCCGGCGTGTCGAACTCGGCAAGCGTCTTGTAGGGCGAGGCGGAAAGTGCCTCGTGGATGCCGTCACGGATGAGGCCGGCGGCCGCATCGGTCGGCGAGCCGTTGATCTGCAGCACGCCGGCGCCATCGGGAACGCCCTTGGCCTTCAGGTGCTCGACCAGAGACTGGGCGATCGCCTTGCCGATGCCCTGGTTGTCGAACGAGACGTAGTAGTCGGCCGGCTTGTCCGGGATCGGGCGGTCATAGGCGATGACCTTGACGTCCTGCGACTGGGCGATCTCGACGAGGGCCGCGGCGGCAGCGGAATCGACCGGGTCGAGCACGATGACCTTGGCGCCCTGCGCGATCACCGAGTTGAACTGCTGCTGCTGGAGCGCGACATCGGCATTGGCGTTCTGGTAGATCACCGTGCAGCTCGCGCACAGCTTTTCCATCTCGGCCTTGAAGCCGGGATAGTCGTGCTGCTCGTAGCGGGTCGAGGCCTGGTCGGGCATCAGGAACGCGACAGTCGCGTTTTCCTGGGCGAATGCGGCGCTGCCGAGCGACAGGGCGAGGCCGGTCGATGCGAGCAGGGTGGTAAGCGTCTTCATTGGGTTCCTCCACGGTTGATTTTGGCAGTCATGTTCGCCGGCGACCTCAAGCCGCCAAGGGCAACAGGGCCCGACCCCTCCACGCACCGAGAGCGCGCAGATCATCGTTCGCTGCAGCGACGCTGCAGCGTCCGGTTCGTCGATGCTCCGTCTGACTCCTCCCTTGGGTCAGCCTTGTTGTTCAGGCAACTTCATCGATGAAGCATGTTTGCTCAATCGATGAAGCAAGAATTGTCACCAAACGCTATTGGTGTCAAGGTGGCTTCGAAACGGAGATGAAATGTGAATAAAACGACGCCCGCGAAAAGGACGACCATCTATGATCTGGCAGAGCTGGCCGGCACATCCGCCAGCGCCGTGAGCGCCGTTCTCAACGGCAACTGGAAGAAGCGGCGCATCAGCGCCAAGCTTGCGGAAAAGATCACGAAACTGGCGGAGGAACAGGGCTACGCGGTCAACATGCAGGCAAGCGTGCTGCGTCGTGAGCGATCGAAAATCATCGGCATGATCGTGCCGAAATACGACAACCGCTATTTCGGCTCCATCGTCGAGCAATTCGAGAATCTGGCCCGCGAGCGCGGCCTGTTCCCCATCATCACCTGCACGCGGCGTGATCCCGCGCTGGAGGTCGAGGCGGCGCGTGCCATGCTGTCCTATCAAGTCGACTGCCTGATCGCGACCGGCGCGACCGATCCCGACCGCATCGTCGACCTTTGCGCCGCCGCGGGCGTGCGCACCATCAACCTCGATCTGCCCGGCTCCCGCGCGCCCTCCGTCATCTCCGACAATTATGGCGGGGCATTGGAACTGACGCGGCGGGTGCTTGCCAATTGCGAGCGGGAATATGGCGTGAAGGCCCCTCTCCTCTTCGTGGGCGGCCGCGGCACGGATCACAACACGATGGAGCGTGTGCGCGGTTTTCGCGACGCCCATGCGCAAGCCGGCGTGCCCGTCGATGAGGCGCTGGTGCAAACCTGCGGCTATGCGCCGGAAAAGGCGGAAGGCGTCATGAGGCAACTCGCCGAGCGGACGAGCACCCTGCCGCGCGGCATGTTCGTCAACTCGACGATTTCGCTGGAAGGCGTGATGCGCTGGATCCGCCGGTCCGGCCACTATGCCAAACGCATGCCGCATCTCGGCTGCTTCGACTGGGATCCCTTCGTGGCCATGCTCGGCGACCATATCGAGATGGTGCGCCAGGACGTCCCGAAAATGCTCGAAGCCGTCTTCGACCTCATCGATTCCGGCTCCACCGAACCCTCCGTCATCCAGGTGCCGCCGATCGTCGAGAAGATCGGCTAGGGCCTGGAATCACTGTGCCAGAGCCATTCCCTGTGAAGCCCGGAACTCTGAGCGGCCGCACCAGACAGACTCACGTTGCCTCGAGCACCATGTTGAGCGGCGTTTGGGCGGCGCGCCGGACATGAGCGAATCCGCCCGACCGGATCACTTCGGCCAAGCGCTTCTCACCCGCCTGGGCACCGAGCGCGAGCCCCGTCTCCTGGGCCAGTGAGGTGGGGATGCAGATCATTGTCGAGGCCGAGTAATACAGGCGCCCGACCGGGTTTAGATTGTCCTCCAACACATCCCCCGCCATCGGTTCGACCACCATCCATGTGCCGCCGTCTTTCAGCGCCTTTCTGATATGTGCTGCCGCGCCCTCGGGATCACCCATGTCGTGCAGGCAGTCGAAGCAGGTGATCAGGTCGAAGTCGCGGCCCTCGAAATCCTGCGCCCGACCGACCTCGAACCGCAGGTTCGTCAAACCGTGCGCCAGAGCATGGGCTGTCGCGGCCGCAATCGACGCCGGATGGAAATCGTAGCCGACGAAGCGCGACTTCGGGAACGCCTGCGCCATTAGGATTGTCGACAGCCCGTGCCCGCATCCAACGTCGGCCACCTCCGCCCCCGCCTTCAGCTTGTCAACGACCCCTTCGAGCGCCGGCAGCCACTCCTGCACGAGGGCATTCACATAGCCCGGCCGGAACAGCCTTGCCACGGCGCAGAACATGCAGCCGGCCTGATCGCCCCAAGCGACGCCGCGCCCGGTCTTGAAGGCAGATTGCACCTTCGGCTGGTTCTCGACCATGGCGGCGGCGGTATCGAAAGCGCCGATCAGGTGGACCGGGCTGTCGGGTTCCGCAAAGACGAGCGCCTGCTCGGGCGTCAGCGAGAACCGCCCGTGCTCGTAGCGCACATAACCCGAAGCCGCCTGCGCCGCCAGCCACTCACGCAGGTAGCGCGGCGCGCATTCGGTGGCCTCCGCAAGCTCGTCGGCCGATGCCGGCCCGATCCGCTTGAGGGCATCGTAAAGTCCGAGCGTATCGCCCAATCGCACCAGCGGTACGCTGACCGCGCCCCCGAGATCGGTGAGCACACGGCCCACCAGCTCATTCAGTCTTGCTTCGTCAACCTGTGTCATGTCGGTATCCTCCTGTCTTGCGGGCGGCGTCTGCCGCTCCGTCGAGCCGAGGCTAGGACGCGCCGTGGCGCCGGGCATGAGGCGGCCGTCCTGACAGGCATAGAAATCGGAGGATGCAAGGGACATCTGTCCCGCATGCGCCACCAGGCTATGATGTCGATCCGAGATGGTCGTTTCCGGCGGACAGCGTCATGACGATCGCCTGAGACCGGCTGCGCACGCCGAGCTTGCTGAAGATCATCGACAACTGGTTGCGCACGGTCTTCACGCTCTTGCCGAGACGGTCGGCGATCGCGCGGTTGTCGAGCCCCTCTGCGACGAGGTTCAGGATCGCCACCTCGGCGGGCGTCAGGCCGGCTTCGCGGATTGCGCGGGGCGGTACGGGCCGATCCTGCCCGAGAAAGACGGCGAGTTCGGCATGAAACACCGCCCAGGCCGCCTCATCCGGCAGGAGCACATGGTTCGTGCTCTGCAGCGGCACGAAGCGCGCGCCCGCAATCGCGGCCGCAAGCTTGCAGCCTTCGTTGAACGGCACGCGCATGTCGCCGCGACTGTGCAGGATCAGTGTCGGGACGCGGATCTTTGCCGCAAGGTCGAGCACGTCCAATCCCTGCATGTGCCAAAGCAGTTGCGCCGCGACGTCGGCCGTCGCCGTCACACGCTCGAGATCCCCCCACCAGCGATGCTGTTCGGGTGTTCCGTCGGGTATGAAGAGGTTGGTGAAGAACTGGCAGAATGCCGGGTTCTCACGCCCCCAGCCGATGCGAATGAAATTGACGAGCGTTTCGGCCTCCAGCCGCTCGGCGGCCGTCTGCGCGCGAACCCGCCCACCCTGACCGTAAGCATTGAGAAGCACGAGGTGCGATACGCGCTCGGGATGCCGCAATGCATAGGCGATGGCGAGGGCGCCACCTTGGGAAAGACCGAGAAGGACGAAGCGCGGCTCGTCGATGGACGCGGCCACCGCATCGAGGTCCGCGTGCCATGCTTCGATGGACAGGTCGGCGACATGCCGCTCCGAAAGTCCGCAGCCGCGAGGATCATAGCGCACAAAGCGGTTGCGGGCCGAGAGCGCCTGCAGCCATGGCCGCCAAACAGGGCTTTCGAGATCGTAGTCGACATGGCTCAGCCAGTGCGCCGCGCGCAGGATCACAGGTCCCTTCCCGCACGACGCGACGGCAATACGGGTGCCGTCGGCGGAAGTGCAGAACAGTATGCTTTGGCAGAGTTTCATCCCCTGATGATATCTTAGCGGGTGCTCACGCGACAGGTCGATTCCACAAACGGATCGAGGCCGGAATCCGGCATGGCCTCGTACAGGCTGCCGCGGTTGGTGAACGGAGGCTTCGATTCGACGCTTTCCACTGAGCATCTTTAAAGGCAGATGCATTTGCGGCAAGCGGCGCCTTTCACCCGATGGGGAACGAATCTTCGTCCGCGTCAGCGTCACCTTGTGTGACGACTGCTTCCCCTTGGGCAAGATGTCTGCTGAGCAAGCCCGCATCCTCCAGCGCCTCGACGTCCGGCAGGTCGCGCAGCGTCTGCATGCCGAAGGCGGAAAGGAACGATTTCGTCGTCACATAGGTATATGGCGCACCCGGGCTCGGGTTGCGCGGGCCGGAGGCGAGGAAGTTGGCATTGCGGAGGCTGGCGATGGTGTCCCGACTGACCTCCTTGCCCAAGATCTTCGACAGATCGCTGCGTGTGATCGGCTGGAAATAGGCAATGGCCATCAGAACCATGGCCTCGAAGTCCGATAAAGCGGGGGCGAGACCCCGCGTCGGCGTCTGCGACGCCCGGACCGCAGGCGCGTAAGCGGAACGGCTTCGGTGCTGCCAGCCGCCGGCGACGAAGACGATCTCGTAGGGGCGGTCGCGCAGCTCTTCCTGCAGATCGTCGATCAGGAGATCGATGCTGCAGTTCTGGCCGACGACACGGGCCAGCGTCTCCCGGCCGACCGGCTCGGCCGATGCAAAGACGACCGCCTCGACCCGCATCATCCACTCGCGCCAGCGCAGGTCTGGCGGCAAATCCGCCAGTTCCCGATCAAGGAGATATTCGTCTCCGGCGTTTGCTTGCCGCGCGCGTCCTTTGCTGCCGGTTGTCTTGCCTGCGTCCCCTCCGCTCATCATCACAACCCATAGATACGGAAGGAGGAGCGGCCCGATAGTTCACGCACGCCGCCAAAACCGTCCAGCCGGACGAACAACCGGGTTGCCGCCCAGCGCGAGAGTTGTCCCCCCGGGGCCGAGGCCGCCACGGCATCTTCTTGAAGCAGTTTCCCGATGATGGCTCCCGCTCCCTTGGTGCGCACCTTCGGCGCGACGGCAAGCAACGTGTCGGCGCGCCGCGCGATCTCGCCGGCCGAGCGCAAGGCATCTCCTGTCCCCTCGACCACAGCAAGACAGACGGCGCGGGCAAAGGCGGGGTCACCCGGTCGAACCCGTCCCCTTCCCCCGACTGTGCGGAAGGCGGAGCCGTAGCGCTCCGCCATCAGCAGCGGGACAGCAAAAGGCCATTTCAACATCGCAGCAATCAGCATGTCGGCGAGAGCCCAGGCGAGAGGCTCGGCATCCGTCCGGGCGGCATGGATCGCCGACACCAGTTCCGCCGCGGCAAAGGGAGCCGGCCGGCTGGACTGCAGCGCGGCATCGGCATGATCGACAGCGCCGGCCATCACGTCGTCCCACGCCAATCCCAACAGATCGGCCAGCTCCATCACGCTCTTCGTCGAAAAGCCGGGTTTTCGCGTGGCCAGTTTCTTGTAGGCCAGGAACACCCTGCCCGCCGGACCGGGATTATCGCCAGCAGCCGTCAGCAAAACGGCGTCACGCAGCGCCGCAGCGTCCTCGTTTCGGCCGATCAGTCGAATGGCTGTTGCGGCACATTTCAGGGCCTGGCGCGCGCGCCAGCAGCCGGCCCAAACGGGCGCTTGTCGAACGAGATCATCGAGTGATTTCAGAGCGATGGCAGCCGCGAAGGCGGCAGCGATCTCGTCCGGCTCGCGCCCACGCGGCAGCGCCCAGCCGGGAACCTGCGGCAAGGGCTGAGCGGGAGCAGACGGCGGGACGAAGCGCGAATCCATGCCGAACAGGCTATATCAGCCGTGCGGTTCATGCCATACCGACCGCCAACAACCGCACAGCCGGTTACTAATCCACAACCATACCAGATGCTCGTTCTTGAGGATTTCGCCGTCGAGGCCGGCCGCACGATCTTGTGGCGCGGTTCGGATCGAGGACAAGTCGCGACGGCAAGCCGAAGTGAGCGAGCAGACATATTGCTCAAATATTGCATACAATATGGCGCGCATGTCCGGCTTTAATAGTATTCTAAATCAATAGTTTTTGTAATACAAGTTTCTTGACATTGCATACAAAAATCTAGCATAAAATTCTCAGAGACCCTTCCGGACGACACACATCCCGATATCACCCGAAGCCAGCGAGACCGCCGATGGACGCCGAGAACAGAACCGATCGTCACCTGCTCCCAGGCACGACCCTTGTGCTATCTCGGTCCGAACTCGAAGGATTGGTGACCATGGCCGAAGTTATCGAGGCCGTTGAAGCCGCGCACGCCGATATGTCCAGCGGGACTGCCGCACAGCCGGCGGCAACGGCAATGAAACTTCCTTCGAACACGGGAGCTTTCCTGGCGATGCCGGCCCTTGCCGATCGTCAAGGGCTGGCCGTCGTCAAGCTGCTTGCTGATATTCCCGACAATACCGCGCGTAGCCTTCCGATGCAGCGATCGGTCGCGTTGCTGGTTTCGCAGGAAACGGGCGCGCCAGTGGCAATCTTCCACGGCCAGATTCCGACCCGCATCAGGACTGCGGCAGCCAGCGCCGTGGCCACGCGCCACTTATCGCGTATCGACAGCCGCATACTTGGGCTGATCGGCGCCGGCGACCTAGCCGTCGAGCATGTCCGCGCCATCCGCGAAGTCCGGCCGATCGAGCGCGTGGTGGTCTGGTCGCGCTCGAGCGCCACCGTTGCCCGCTTCATCGAGCGGGTCGGGCGCGATTTCCCCGACCTCGTGCTGGAGGGCGTCGCCTCGCCGGAGGACGTCTTTGCGCAAGCCGATATCGTCTGCACGCTGACCCCGTCGCGAGAGCCTCACGTCAAGGGGGCCTGGTTCAAGCCGGGCCAGCATATCAACGCGGTCGGCGCGCCCCCGCGTCCGGACCATCGCGAGATCGATTCCGCCGGCATGGCAAGGGCGCGGGTATTCCTCGACAGCCTCCCCATGGCCATGCACGACTCGGGCGACCTGCTGCTGGCCATCGCGGAGGGTGCCATCACCGTGGAGCAGGCTTCGACCGAGGTCGGCGACGTCATCACCGGCGCGGCGCCCGGCCGCGCGTCGGCCGATGAGATTACCCTGTTCAACTCAGTCGGCCTCGCCATCCAGGATCTGGCGATCGGCAGCCTTATCGTCGCAAGAGCGCGCGAGAAGGGCGTCGGGAAGGAAATCGATCTCGCCGCCTGAGGTCGAGGCGGGTTTTCGCTCCGGCTCGGAAGGAAAGCCGGATCACATCCACGCTTTACCCGGTTTGCGTGGCATGTTCGCATGCCCGGCGCCGGCTGCGCCGCCATCGCCGACGGCGCCCTGTCGCGCCTCGCCATCAAGGCGCGTCTCCCGCTCACACAGGCGGGCCTGTGTGATGCCCCGTAGAACTACCGACGCCGGCGCGAGGTCTACGAATACCGGCGTTGCGCAAGGGGGGCTAATTTCCTTTCATCAAACTTAGAAAGGAAGACACCATGATCCGCAACATCGTTCTTGCCACCGCACTGCTCGCTCCCCTTGCCGCCACTGCCCAGGAACTGCCGACCGCCCCCTACCTGCCGGTTGCCGTTGCAAGCAAGGCGGCAGAAGCCGCGCTGCAGGCCTGCCTTGCCGAAGGCTACAATGTCAGCGTCGCCATCGTGGCGCGCGACGGCTCGACCAAAGTGCTGCTCAAGGGCGACAATTCTGGTCCGCACACCGGTTCCAGCGCTGAAGGCAAGGCTTTCACCTCGGCTGCTCTTGGCCGCGACACGGCCGGACTTGCTGAATTCATCGCCTCCAAGCCGGCGAACGACGGTCTGCGCGACATGGATGCCCGCATGGTCATTCAGGCCGGCGGCCTGCCGATCAAGTTCGGCAAGGCAACGGTTGGCGGCATCGGTGTCGGCGGCGCGCCGTCGGGCGATATCGACGCTGCTTGCGCGGTTGCCGGCCTGAAGGCCATCGGCGAAGCCGAGTAAACGCACCAAGGACAACGACGCGGCCCGCCTCGCGCGGGCCGCTCCCTTTTCAAGGAGTGTACCTCATGCTGCGCGCGGTCATCGTTCCCATGCTGCTTGCCACAACGATCGCCGCACAAGCGCAAACGGCACCTTCGACATCCGAAATCGCCGCCTACAAGGGGTTGCACCGGGCCGCGCAAAATGGCGACGCCGCTGAAATCAGTCGTTTGGCGGCAGCCGGCATGGACGTCAACGCGCGGGATCGGCAAGGCCGGACACCGGCTCATGTCGCAGCATTCGCCTCCAACGACGATGCGCTACGGGCCCTGGCGCAGGCCGGCGCCGATATGAATGCCCTGGATGGGCAGGCCTATGACGTCGTCACCATCGCCGCGGTGGCCGACGATCCGGAATTGATGTCGCTCGCCATCGCGTTGGGCAACGATCCCAAATTGACGACCAGTCGCTATGCGGGCACGGCGCTGATAGCCGCCGCGCATTTAGGCCGCGTCGAGGTTGTACGCCGCCTGATCGCTGCCGGCGCACCGCTTGATCATGTCAACAATCTCTGCTGGACGGCGCTCATGGAGGCCGTGGTGCTGGGCGACGGCGGTTCCGATCATCAAGAGGTCGTGCGTCTGCTTCTTGACGCAGGCGCCGGTCCGCTGATTGCCGATTGCAACGGGGTCACGGCGGTTTCCCATGCTCGCGCCCGCGGCTACTCGGCAATGGTGAGGCTCCTGGACGGAAATCCCTGACATTCTATGTCTGCGATCCGATCGTAGGACAGATCAATACAACCTTGCGGCTGACGTCTTCATTTCTGCGCCTCTTCCAATGGCCAGATCTCGACGACACCATATGCCACCGCACACGGCACGCACGAGACCTTTCCGATGGCTTCAGCCAGATCGTTGGCCTCGATGAGGGCGAAACCGGCGACCGGCAGGGCCGACGACATGAACGGTCCTTCGCGGGTTTCCAAATGACGGGCCTGCGGATTTCGCACCTGTACCGGTGCGCCGGCTATCCCGATCACCGCGCCTTCCGACAGCAATCTCGCGTCCGCGGCATGGGCTGCATCCCTGACGGGCTGGGGCGTGCGTTGATAATCGGCCGCGTCGCCATATCCGATTGTGATGAACTTGGGCATGGTCTCGTCTCCGTTCAGCGGGGTGGGCATTGCCAGCGCGTTACTGAGAGATACTGCATCGCGCCGCCATCGCCGCAGTGTCGCAAAACTAGTTGCAAATTGCAATCAGTATTGTGGCCAGTCATATTGCGAAGCCGATCGGAATGTTCGATGCGGATGTCTGCCAAACGGTGCTGCGGGCATCGACCTGCCCTCGCGACGAGCCTTGATGACATCCGTCGCGCAGCCGAAGGCAGAGCGCCCTTATGGCAGGATGACGGTGCAGGTCATGATGAAGCGCAACCATGCATTCGGCGAAATCGTGCAACCGGGCAGCATCGCTTTCGATGGTCATGCCGTTCTCTCCTTCAGGACTGCTTCCGGGCTCTTGCCCACGATCCGCTCGTAGAGTGCCGGGTCCGTCGCGCCCTCGGTGTTGATGACGAGAATGCGCGTAGCGGGCCCGATGCTGAGCTTCGCCGCAAGGGGCTTGTCCTTGAGGACGGTCAGGAGACCAGCAAGGCCCGCGCCTCCGCTCTCGCCCGCAACGATAGCGGGGTCACCGGGCAATGGATCGGCGAGCCGGCGCATGACCTCGACGGCGATATCTTCATCGACCGTCATGAAACCGTCGGCGACGCGTTCGAGAATGCGGAACGCCACCAGCGACGGCTCGTAGCATTCGAGCATGGCCATGATCGTCGATTGCGTTTCATCAACCTTCACGGGCCTGCCCTGCTTGGCGCTCTCGTAGAGGCAGGCTGCGCGGGCCGGTTCCACCACGGTCACATGCGGCCGCTGGTCGCCAAGCGCCATCGCCAGATGCCCTGCCACGGCGGCGGCAAATCCGCCAACGCCGGCCTGGAGGAAAATATGCGTCGGCGGTGCTTCCAGTTCAGCGAGGATTTCGCGGACCATGGCGGTATAGCCCTGCGCGACGAGACCGGGGATATGCTCGTAACCGGGCCATGACGTGTCAGAAAGAACCGTCCAGCCGCGCTCGGCCGAAACGCGCGCGGCCTCGGCGACGGAATCATCATAGTTCCCGGCGACGCGCACCATCTCGGCGCCAAACCGCGCGATCGCCTCGATCCGCCCCTCGCTGACCCCGGCATGGACGAAGATGACGGCGCGCGCGCCCACTAGCTGCGCGCCCTGAGCCACGGAGCGGCCATGATTTCCATCGGTAGCGCAGGCGAAAATCATGCTTTCGGCGACGGTACGTACCTCGTCGGACAACAATTCCTCCACCGCGACGGCGCGGCCGAAGCGACGGCTTGCCTCCTCCTGGACAAGGATCATCAAGGCATAAGCGCCACCGAGCGCCTTGAAGCTGCCGAGTCCGAGCCGAAATCCCTCGTCCTTGAGGTGAAGCGACTGCAACCCCAATTGGCCCGCGAGCGCCGGCAGCGCGCGCAGCGGCGTCGCCGCGCTGTTCTCGCGCAGCGCCAGGACCTTCACGACGCGGTCGGTGGCCGCGGGTGAAAGCGTCTCGGCATCCTGCGGAGCCAGCGGCCGGCCGTGTGTTGCAAGCGTATTCAGGAGGTAGGGATTGCTCATCGCGATAGCGCTCCAGATTGGCAGTCGCGCAAATCTAGTGCAATGCGCGTGAAAGTTCGGCTGTATTTTCACCCTTGTTATGCAAGTATATTTCATCCCGCATCGGTAATAGGCCATGACGCCCCTCGACAGCTTCGATCTTGCCATCCTGCGCATCCTGCAGAAGAACAACCAGACGCCGCAGCGCGAGATCGGCGAAGCTGTCAATCTGTCCGCCCCTTCCGTCCAACGCCGCATCCGGCGCATGGAGGCGGACGGCGTCATCCGCGCGCAGGTTGCGCAGATCGCCCCGGAGGCGGTTGGTCTGCCTTTGACGATCATTGTCCAGGTGGAACTGGTCAGCGAAACACCAGACGCGATCGATGCGGTGAAGGAGCGATTTCGCGCAGCGCCGGAAGTCCAGCAATGCCACTATGTCACGGGCGAGGCCGATTTCATTCTGGTGGTCATCGTCGCCAGCATGGCGGCCTACGAGGATTTTACCCGCCGCATGTTCTTCGATGGCGCCAACATCAAGAAATTCCGCACCATGGTCTCCATGGGCGAGGTCAAGACGGGCATGGCGCTGAACATCTAAGGTTGAGGCCGCCTTCCCGGCGTTGATGGAACCCGCCCACTAGCTCAATGAACCGGAAGCACGCAGCCACTCGATAAACAAACGTGCGCTTTCCTTTGCCGCTCGTTTTGCCGGCATGACGACAAAGTATCCAGCCCGGGTTTTTATCGAGGCTTCCGTAAGGCGGACCAGGCGGCCCTGGTCAATGAGATCGTTGACGAGATGGTGCCAGCCTAATGCGATTCCCTGACCATTCATGGCCGCGTAAATCGCCTCGGTGTAGAAGCTGCAGCGAAGGCCTCGCGCCTTCTTCGGTGCCTTGACGGAAAACGCTGCCAGCCATTCCTCCCACCCGGTCCATGTGGGATCGTCCGTATCGCTTGAAATAAGAGGATGATCGATCAGATCCGCTGGTGTGAGGATCGGCCCTTTGACCAGCGCGTACTCCGCGCTGCAGATCGGAAAGACCTCATCCTCGAAGAGGAATTCGGCCTGCCCATCCGGCCAGGTTCCGGTTCCGTAGCGCAACGCCAGATCGATGTCGCCGGCCTCGATGCTATTCCTCGCGTCCTGCGTGATGATCCGGAGCTTGATTTCGGGATGGGCGCGCGAAAACGCCGCAATCCGTGGCATCAGCCAGAAATGGGCGAATGAGATCGTGGCGGATATCGCAAGCTGATCGTCTTGCCTTTCCGCGCGCAGTTCGGAAACCGTATCGGCGATCAGGTTGAAAGCTTCCGCCGACGCGTTGAAAAGGGCCCTCCCCTGGTCCGTCAGCTCGATCTTGCGGTGCAGCCGACGGAACAGGGGAAAGCCGAAATCCTCCTCCAGCACGTGGATTTGCCGGCTGATCGCCGCCTGCGTCACGCCCAGTTCCATCGCCGCGCGGGTGAAACTACCGAGCCGTGCTGCCGCCTCGAAGGCCGTCAGTGCCGTCAGCGGCGGGAGCTTTTTTCTTAGGCTGATCAACTCCGGCGTCCTTCCAGAAGGCAATCCGATTTTCCATTACATTTGGTAATGCCATCCACGCATATTTATGCCGTTGAGCATCCGCCAAACCTGAATAATCCTACCGTTCATCGTATCGGAACTGTGGCAAAAACATAAGGTGAGATTATGCTGCAAACGTTCGCTTCTCCAATTTCGGCGCTGCTCGACGCCAGAGCCGAGGGACATTCACTTCCGGCCGGTCTTTACACGCGTGAAGACGTCTTTGAAGCGGATCTGGACGTCTTCTTTCGCAACCACTGGATCTGCATCGGCCTGGAATGCGACGTGCCGGAGCCGGGCGACGCGACGGTGGTCGATATCGGCAAGACCAGCCTCATTCTCCTGCGCGACGACGACAACGAAATCCGGGTGATGCACAATGTCTGCCGCCATCGCGGGTCACGGCTGCTGGACGGCGGAAAGTCGATCGTTTCCAAGCTCGTCTGTCCCTATCACACCTGGACCTACGAGCTGACGGGCGAACTGAGCCATGCACCGCATATGGGCAAGGGCTTCGACAAGGAATGCCGCAGCCTCAAGCAGGTCACGTTCAAGTCCATCGGCGGCCTGATCTATGCCTGTCTGTCGGACAATCCGCCCGCGGATATCGACCGGCTCGAAGAGGCCATGAAGGCGCGCCTCGCGCCCTACGACATCGCCAATACCAAGATCGCTCATGAGACCGATGTGATCGAGAAGGGCAACTGGAAGCTGACGATCGAGAACAACCGGGAATGCTATCATTGTTCGGCGAACCATCCGGAACTCTGCGTCTCCTTCGTCGATCTCGATTTTGGTTTCGATCCGGAGGCGCTCAGCCCCGAGGATCGGGCACAGGCGGAAGAGCATCTCGCGCTCTACGACGCGCGCACGAAGCAGTGGGAGGCGGAGGGCTTTCCATCGGCAGCCGTCGAACAGCTCGTCGACTGCGCCACCAATTTCCGCACGCAGCGCCTGATCATCTCGGGCGCGGGTGAATCGCAGACGCCGGATGCCACTGCCGCCTCCGCAAAGCTGCTCGGCACGATGACCCGCAAGGATCTCGGCGACACCCATCTGTGGGGTCACAACAGCTGGAACCATTTCATGGGCGACCACGCGGTGGTCTCGGTCGTCATTCCGCTCTCCGCGGACAGGACGCTGGTCCGGACCAAGTGGCTCGTCCACAAGGATGCGGTCGAGGGCGTCGATTACGACCTCGAAAAGCTGACCAACGTCTGGATTGCGACGACCGACCAGGATTCCGAGCTCGTCGCCCGATCCCATGCCGGCGTTGAGGATCCGGCCTACATTCCTGGCCCCTATTCCCCCTTTTCCGAAACCAACCTCGACAAGTTCGCGACGTGGTACATCGAGCGGATGCGCGCCCATGGATACTAGGAGCCCGCCTTCGCAGGCGGAGCGCCTGCACTGCGCCGACCTTTGGAACCGGGATACGGACGAGGACCTCGTCTGTATCGACGTCCACCAGGAAACGCATGACGTGAAGACCTTCACCTTCGCGTCGCCGCAGGGTAAGCGGTTCGTTTTCGAGGCGGGGCAGTATTTCCTGTTCGACCTGGAGGTGGGCGGCGAGCCGGAAAGCCGCTGCTACAGCATCTCCTCCTCCCCGCACCGCAGCAACGCCTTCTCCGTCACGGTCAAGCGTGTCGCCGGCGGCAGGATTTCCAACTGGCTGCACGATACTCTTGCGGCCGGCTCGGCGGTGAAGGCGAACGGTCCCCTCGGCCATTTCATCCGGCCAAACGCGAAAAAGTATCTTTTCCTTTCCGGCGGTTCCGGGATTACGCCCGTCATGTCGATGGTGCGGGAACTGGTCGATACGTGCGCGCCGGCAGACATCGTTTTCCTGCATGCAGCGCGCAGTCCGAAGGACCTCATTTTCCGCGACGAACTGGCCTGCCTCGCTACACGCGCGAAGGGGTTGCGTCTGCAGTTCCTGCCGGAATCGGTCCTCGGCGAATCCCGGTGGCCGGGTCTGACGGGGCGCATTTCCGCCAGCTATATGCAGCTTGCCGTGCCCGATCTCGCCGAGCGCGTCGTGATGTGCTGCGGCCCCGCCCCCTTCATGGCGGCGGCGCGTGCGATAACGGCAGAGCTCGGCCTGCCCCCGTCAAACTATATCGAGGAGAGTTTTGACGCAGCCATCATCGACGACGCCGATATTCCCGTCGTCGAGGAAATCGCTACGCGCACCTTCCAGGTGTCGTTTGCCAAGCAGGGGCGCCAGATCGAGGTTTCAGGCGAGCAGACGGTGCTTTCCTGCGCCAAGAAGGCCGGCGTGAAACTGCCGTCGTCCTGTTCAAACGGCGTCTGCGGCACCTGCAAGTCGAAACTCGTCTCGGGCACCGTCGACATGAACCACAACGGCGGCATTCGACAGCGGGAAATCGACGCCGGTCTCTTCCTGCCCTGCTGTTCAAAACCGCTCAGCGATCTCGTCATCGACCGCTGAGCGAATATTGTAGGCAGTCCGGTTCGCCCGGACTGCCCTTTTCGTCATGCCGGCAAGGCACCGCTCTTCTTCGCCGTCCAGGTGGCGATATAGTCCATCAGGCCGGGATTGAGGCAGTCATAAGGTTCCAGGCCGAGGTCTTTCAGGCGGCCTCGCATGCCGTCCATCTTTGCCGGATTGTAGCCGCTCTCGATGATCGAGGAGACGAAGGCGGCAAAGCCGGGCTTGGCCCAGCCGCTTTCCTCGAAGCGCTCGGGATGCACGAAGGACAGGCCCTTGAACGGATGGTCGCGCTCGACCGGCCCGTAGAGATGCACGCCGCAGTCCTTGCAGGCATGGCGCTGGATGAGGGCAGCCGGGTCCACGACGGCGAGCTTGTCGCCGTTTTCAAGCACTTCGACATTCTCGGTCGGCGCGACGGCGACGACCGAGAAAACCGCGCCGTCAGGCTTCCAGCATTTGGTGCAGCCGCAGGCATGGTTATGGGCGATATCGCCCTTGATGCGCACTTTGACCGTGTTGCTCGCGCAATTGCAGACGAGCGTGCCGCCGGAAAAGGCGGCATTCGTCGCCTTGAATCCGCTGTCGAGGGATGGATGTATCGCGATGCTTGGCATGGGCTTCTCCTCCTTCATGGCCGGCGCGGTATGCGCGGCCGATCACAGGCACCGCCGGCGCTGGCGCGGCGGTGCGTTGAATGGATTGCTGCAGTGCCGGCGGTCCTGAATCCGCGCTCAGTATATCACCACGCTGCGGATGCTTTCTCCAGCATGCATGAGGTCGAAGCCCTTGTTGATGTCCTCGAGCGGCATGGTGTGGGTGATCATTGGATCGATCTGGATCTTGCCCTCCATGTACCAGTCGACGATTTTTGGCACGTCCGTGCGCCCGCGCGCGCCGCCGAAGGCCGTGCCCATCCAGTTGCGGCCGGTGACCAGCTGGAACGGACGGGTGGAGATCTCCTGGCCTGCGCCGGCAACGCCGATGATGACCGACTTGCCCCAGCCGCGATGCGCGCTTTCCAGCGCCTGGCGCATCACCTTGGTGTTGCCCGTGCAGTCGAACGTGTAGTCCGCCCCGCCGATCGTATCGCCATTGCGCTTCGTCATGTTGACGAGGTAGGGCACGATGTCGTCGCCGACCTCCTTCGGATTGACGAAGTGCGTCATGCCGAACTTCTCGCCCCAGGCCTTGCGGTCGTTGTTGATATCGACGCCGATGATCATGTCGGCACCGGCAAGGCGCAGGCCCTGCAGCACGTTGAGGCCGATGCCGCCGAGGCCGAAGACGATGGCCGTCGAGCCGACCTCGACCTTCGCCGTGTTGATGACCGCGCCGATGCCCGTCGTCACGCCGCAGCCGATGTAGCAGATCTTGTCGAAGGGGGCGTCCGGGTTGACCTTGGCGAGCGCGATCTCGGGCAGCACCGTGTAGTTGGCGAAGGTCGAGCAGCCCATATAGTGGAAGATCTTGTCCTTGCCGATGGAGAAGCGGCTTGTGCCGTCCGGCATCAGGCCCTGGCCCTGGGTGGCGCGGATGGCGGTGCACAGGTTGGTCTTGCGCGACAGGCAGGAATAACATTCGCGGCATTCGGGCGTGTAGAGCGGAATGACGTGGTCGCCCTTCTTCAGCGAGGTGACGCCCGGGCCGACGTCGACGACCACGCCCGCGCCCTCATGGCCGAGGATGGCCGGGAAGATGCCCTCCGGGTCGGCGCCCGACAGGGTGAACTCGTCCGTGTGGCAGATGCCCGTCGCCTTCACCTCGACCAGCACCTCGCCGGCCTTCGGGCCGTCGAGCTGCACGGTCATGATCTCAAGCGGTTTGCCGGCCTGAACGGCAACGGCGGCGCGTACATCCATGGTGATTTCCTTCTAATCTTGAAATTCTAAAGCGCCTTCTGCAGCTCCGGCAGGATATCGAAGAGATCGCCGACGAGGCCGTAGTCCGCGACCTGGAAGATCGGCGCCTCCTCGTCCTTGTTGATCGCGACGATGACCTTGCTGTCCTTCATGCCGGCAAGATGCTGGATGGCGCCCGAGATGCCGCAGGCGATGTAGAGCTGCGGCGCGACCACCTTGCCCGTCTGGCCGACCTGCCAGTCGTTCGGCGCATAGCCCGCATCGACCGCAGCGCGGCTTGCACCGACGGCCGCACCGAGCTTGTCGGCGACGGGAAGGATGACCTCCTGGAACTTCTCCGACGAACCGAGCGCCCGGCCGCCCGAGATGATGATCTTGGCCGAGGTCAGTTCCGGACGATCCGACGACGAGAGCGCGTCGGAGACGTGGCTGGACAGACCCGGGTTGCCCGCAGCCGATACGGCCTCGACCGAGGCGCTGCCACCTTCGCCAGCAGCGGCGAACGAGGCGGTGCGCACCGTGATCACCTTCTTGGCGTCGGTGGACTGCACCGTCTGGATGGCATTGCCGGCATAGATCGGACGCTTGAACGTGTCGGCCGAGACGACCTCGACGATCTCCGAGACCTGCGCGACATCGAGCAGCGCTGCCACGCGCGGCAAGACGTTCTTGCCGACCGAGGTGGCGGCCGAGACGATGGCGTCATAGCTGCCGGCAAGCGACACGATGAGCGCTGCCAGCGGTTCGGCAAGGTTGTTGGCAAGGCTGGCGTCCTCGGCGACGAGCACCTTCGTCACGCCCGAGAGCTTTGCCGCCTGCTCGGCCGCAGCCTTGGCATTGCTGCCGGCGACGAGCACATGCACGTCCGAACCGATCTTCGATGCCGCCGTCAGCGCCTTCGCCGTCTGGTCGGAAAGGTGGGCATTGTCGTGATCTGCCAGAAGAAGAATGGCCATGGTTGTGTTCTCCCTTTCCTGCTTAGAGCACGCCGGCTTCGTTCTTGAGCTTGTCGACGAGTTCGGCGACGCTCTTGACCTTGACGCCTGCCTTGCGGCCCGACGGCTCCTCGGTCTTCAGCACCTTGAGGCGCGGGCTCGTGTCGACGCCGAAGTCTGCCGGCGTCTTCTTGTCGAGCGGCTTCTTCTTCGCCTTCATGATGTTCGGCAGCGAGGCATAGCGCGGCTCGTTGAGGCGAAGGTCGGTGGTGACCACGGCCGGCAGCTTGACCTCGATCGTCTGCAGGCCACCGTCGACCTCGCGCGTGACCTCGGCCTTGCCGTCGCCGATCTCGACCTTCGAGGCGAAGGTCGCCTGGGCCCAGCCAAGCAGGGCCGACAGCATCTGGCCGGTCTGGTTCGAATCGTCGTCGATCGCCTGCTTGCCGACAATGACGAGGCCGGGCTGTTCGGCTTCCGTCACGCCCTTGAGGATCTTGGCGACGGCCAGCGGCTCGACGGCGTCGTCCGTCTCGACCAGCACCGCCCGGTCGGCGCCCATGGCGAGCGCGGTGCGCAGCGTCTCCTCGGCCTTCGCAGGGCCGATCGACACCACCACCACTTCCTCCGCCTTGCCGGCTTCCTTCAGACGAAGCGCCTCTTCCACAGAGATCTCGTCGAACGGGTTCATCGACATCTTGACGTTCGCAAGCTCGACACCAGAGCCGTCGGACTTCACGCGGATCTTAACGTTGTAATCAACGACCCGCTTTACAGGGACCAGGATTTTCATTGTCTTTTTCCTCCCGCGACCGGCCAGCACCGGTCGGTTTTCATTGTTTCGTCTGGTCGGGCAGCAAGGCCCATAGGGCGAAGAGCGGGCTTTCGCCCGAGCGCATGGCGTGGCGAATGCCTGGGGGATTGTAGAAGGACCCGCCGATGCCGGGTGAAAACCAGTCGCTGTCGCCGTGCTGGAACTCGCCCTCCGACAGCACGAGATAGGTTTCCTCCGGCGCGTGGTCATGATCGGGGTAGCGTGTGTTCGGCGCCAGAAGGCTGACGCCAAGCCATATGTCCCGACGGTTTTCAAGGGCGCCGGGGCCGACGATCATCGCATTGGCATGGTTCGCCGCAAAGTTTTCGCTCGCCGTGCCATCGTGGTTCGGCCGCTCCTTCCATTCCAGCAGAGGCTCCAGCATCTTGAACCGATGGATCAGCCGGGTGAGCGCGGGCTGCCCGATCTCCACGGCAAGGGCGGCGTCGAGATGACGATCGCAAACGGGAAGGCGCTTTCCGCTGCCCGTTCGCTCCGGCTGGGGCGTTTTCAATTGGGTGAATATCTGCGCGACGGACCGGCGCCCCTGCGGATCCGTTGCGAACTGATCGAAGGCTGTAAAGGCCGCGTCGAGGAACCCCTGCAATGCGTCGCTGCGTGTCATCGTCAGAGATCCTTGGCAAGGCGCAGCGCATCGTAGATGGCCGCATGCGTATTGCGTGCGGCCACCGCATCGCCGATACGGAAGAGCTGGTAAGTTCCCTCCGGATTGCGATCGACGGTCTGCGGTGCGCCGGAGAGAAGTTCATCGTAGGAGACTTCCCCGAGATTTTTCGAACCGGGCTTCAGTTCGAAATAGAGGTCGTCCAGCGGAATGGTGCCGTGGTTGACGACGATCTGGTCGACCGTGCGCTGCTTGGAAACGCCACCATAGTCGCTGCCGACGTGGGCGATGATCTGGTTGCCGCTCTTTTCCGCCGCTTCCAGCCGGTAGGTGACGGTGAAGGTCGTGTCGAGCTTCTGCAGCGAACGCATATAGGGCACGAGGTTCATCGCCATGACTTCGGGCGCGAAGGCGCGGTCCGGCGTCATGATCTCGACCTTGCCGCCCGCCTTGGCGATAAATTCGGCGGCCTGCAGGCCGGCATGGTCGCCGGCGTCGTCATAGACCAGCACGTTGGTACCCGGCTTTACGTCGCCGGAAATGATATCCCAGGAGGATACGACCAGTTCATTGCCGTCAGTGAGAACATCGGTATGCGGCAGGCCGCCCGTCGCGATGATCACGACATCGGGGTTTTCCGCCGCAACCGTATCGGCTTCCGCCCATGTGTTGAAGCGGAAGGTGACGCCGCGCTTTTCGCACTGGCTCATGCGCCAGTCGATGATGCTGATCATCTCGCGCCGCCGCTCGCTCTGCGCGGTCAGGCGGATCTGGCCACCGGGATGGTTCGCCGCCTCGAAGACCACAACGTCGTGGCCGCGCTCGGCGCTGACACGCGCGGCTTCAAGTCCGGCCGGCCCGGCGCCGACGATCACTACCTTCCTGCGCACATCCGCCTTCGGGATCTTGTGCGGCATCGTCTCCTCGCGGCCGGTCGCCGCGTTGTGAATGCAGAAGGCAAGGCCCCCTTGGTAGATGCGGTCGAGACAGTAGTTCGCGCCGACGCAGGGGCGGATATCGTCCTCGCGCTTTTCGAGGATCTTGCGCACGATATGCGGGTCGGTCATGTGGGCGCGGGTCATGCCGATCATGTCGACCTTGCCGGCAGCGATCGCGTGGCGGGCGGTGGCGACGTCCTGGATTTTCGCCGCATGGAAGGTCGGAAAGTTGGTCGCGGCGCGCACGTCGCCCGCGAAGTCCAGATGCGGCGCGCTCGCCATGCCCTGGATCGGGATGACGTCGGTCAGGCCAGGGTCCGTGTCGATATGGCCGCGGATGACGTTCAGGTAGTCGATAAGGCCGCTTTCCTTGAGACGGCGGGAGATTTCCAGGCCTTCGGCCTTTCCGGTCCCGCCGGGAAGACATTCGTCCGCCGTGTAGCGCACGCCGAGGATGAAGTCGTTGCCGACCCGCTCGCGCATCGCCTTGAAGACGTCGAGACAGAAGCGCATGCGGTTGTCGAGCGAGCCGCCATAGGGGCCGTCCAGCTCGTTGGTCAGCGGCGAGGTGAACTGGTCGATGAGATGGCCGTAGGCCTCCAGCTCGACGCCGTCCATGCCGCCCGCCTTCATACGCTCGGCCGCGTCGGCGAAGTCCTTGATGATGCGCGTGATATCCCAGTCTTCCAGCTTCTTCGGGAAGGCGCGGTGCGCCGCCTCGCGATGATGCGAGGGCGCGACGACGGGCAGCCAGTCGCCCTTGTCCCAGCGCGTGCGGCGGCCGAGATGGGTGAGCTGGATCATGATCGCCGCGCCAGCTTCATGCACGGCGTCCGTCATTTCTCGAATCCACGGAACGATCTCGTCCTTGTAGGCGAGCAGGTTGTTGAAGACCGGGGGGCTGTCCTTCGAGACGGCTGCGGAGCCCGCAGTCATCGTCAGCGCCACTCCGCCTCTCGCACGCTCGACGGTATAGGCGCGGTAGCGACCTTTCGGCATGCCGTCTTCCGGGTAGGCCGGCTCATGCGAGGTGACGATGATACGGTTGCGCAGAGTCAGGTGCTTGAGCTGATAGGGCTGAAGCAGGGGGTCGTTCGACATGCGACGGGCTCCGGTTTATGGGAATTTCAGGGCAACGGTAAACGGAAATGTACATATGTGTCAACGCCGGAAAACAGCAGAGTCTGGAATATTGACATAGATGTACATTTTGCTTGCTAGGGCGAAATGGATTTGTTAGGAGGACATCATGGAAAACGCGATGAGTGACAGCGGCTGGCGCGGATCGCAGGAGGGGTGGCTGGAGGCCGCCTATGACGCGCTGCTCGAATCCGGCGTTGAATCGGTGAAAATCCTGCCGCTTGCCAAGCGACTCAATCTCTCGCGGACCAGCTTCTACTGGTTTTTCAAGGACCGGGAGGAGCTGCTGGGCGCACTGATCGCGCGCTGGAGAGACAAGAACACCGGCAACCTCGTGAAGCAGTCCGAAGCCTATGCGGAGACGCTCGCCGAAGCGATGCTGAACGTCTTCGACTGCTGGGTGAACAAGGAGCTGTTCGATTCCCAGTTCGAATTCGCTGTCCGCAGCTGGGCCCTGCAATCGCCTGAAATCCAGGCCGAAGTGCATGAGGCCGACCAGACGAGAATAGAAGCGATCGGCCGCATGTTCATGCGGTTCGGTTACGACGAGGTCCCGGCGGACGTTCGCGCGCGAACGACCTACCTGGTCCAGATCGGATACATTTCGATGCAATCAAGGGAAGACATCACGCTGCGCATGAAGCGCATCCCGGAATACATCGCAATCTATACCGGGCAGGTTCCTGTGCAGCGGGAACTTGATCGTTTCTTCGCAAGACATGGCTACAAACCGGAGTGACGGCAAGGTGGAAGCAGGCAAGGGTCTGAGGATCGGCATCATCGGCGGGGCCGGCTGGCTGGGCGGAGCGATTGCCGCCGCCGTGCTGGATGCCGGCATTGCAGCACCTGCGGACCTTGCCCTCTCCTATCGCAGCGCGCGCCCCGACCATCTGCCCGAAGCTTTCTGGACGCAAGACAATCAGGCTCTTGCCGACCGCTCGGACGTCATCATTCTCTCCGTCCGTCCGGCCGACTGGCCGCACCTCAAGGTCAATGCCGAAGGCAAGCTCGTCATCTCCGTGATGGCCGGTATCCGGCTTGCCGCATTGTGCGACCACCATCAGACCCGCCGTGCCGTCCGTACATTGCCGAACGCCGCAGCCGCGGTGCGCAAGTCCTATACGCCATGGACCGCCAGTCGTGACCTCCAGCAAGCCGACCGGACCATTGTCCGGGCGGTATTCGGTGCCTGCGGGGTCGAGGATGAAGTGCGCACGGAGGCGGAAATCGACTACCTGACCGGTCTCACCGGCTCCGGTCCGGCCTTTCCCGCGCTGCTTGCCGAAGCGATGATGGCGGACGCGATCGCCCATGGCCTCGACCGACAGGTCGCCCAGCGTGCAGTGAACACCGTCCTTGTCGGCGCCGGCCGGCTGCTGGAACAGCGCGACGACTGTCCCACCGAAACGGTCCAGACCTTCCTTGACTATCGCGGCACGACGGCCGCGGCGATCGAGGAGATGGCTTCGGCTGGTTTTGCCACTGCCGTCGCGCGCGGGCTCGCCGCAGCTTTCGAGAAATCGGTCCGCATGGGGGAAACCTCCTAGCTCCGTGGGGGGCGGGCTTCGCGGCAACCCGCCCA
The DNA here is from genome assembly GCF_030733845.1 of Shinella zoogloeoides. Classification (NCBI taxonomy): domain Bacteria; kingdom Pseudomonadati; phylum Pseudomonadota; class Alphaproteobacteria; order Hyphomicrobiales; family Rhizobiaceae; genus Shinella; species Shinella zoogloeoides. Next base: position 27,280 of record NZ_CP132313.1, on the reverse strand, counting down.
GCAAGTCAAGCCGCATACAGAGGGAACGATAATGAAGAAACTGCTTGCATCGACCTGCCTCTTCCTTGGAACCATTGCCGGCTCTGCGATGGCCCAAGCCGCTGACTGCGGCAACGTTACCATCGCCAGCATGAACTGGCAGAGCGCCGAGGTCATCTCCAACCTCGACAAGATCATTCTGAACGAAGGTTACGGCTGCAACGCCGAGATCACCATCGGCGATACCGTGCCGACCATCACCTCCATGGCGGAAAAGGGCGAGCCGGATATTGCCCCGGAGGCCTGGATCGACCTGCTGCCGGACGTCGTCAAGAAGGGAACCGAGGAAGGCCGCATCGTCAAGGTCGGCTCGCCGCTTCCGGACGGCGGCGTGCAGGGCTGGTGGATCCCGAAATATTTCGCGGACGCCCATCCTGACATCAAGACCATTCCGGACCTCCTGAAGCATCCCGACCTGATCAAGGATCCGGAAGATCCGAGCAAGGGTGCGATCTACAACGGCCCACAGGGCTGGGGCGGCACGGTCGTGACGGCGCAGCTCTACAAGGCCTTCGAAGCGGAGAAGGCGGGCTGGACGCTCGTCGATACCGGCTCCGCCGCGGGCCTCGACGGGTCGATCGCCAAGGCCTACGAGCGCAAGGAAGGCTGGGTCGGCTATTACTGGGCCCCGACGGCACTTCTCGGCAAATACGAGATGGTCCAGCTTCAGGCCGGCGTTCCCTACGACGAGGCGGAATGGAAGCGCTGCGTGACCGTTGCCGACTGCACCGATCCCAAGCCGAGCGCCTGGCCGGTCGATACGATCGTGACGCTGGTCGCCAAGCCCTTCTCCGAGAAGGCTGGCCCCGAAGTGATGGAGTATCTCAACAAGCGCTCCTGGAGCAACGAGACCATCGCCAAGCTGATGGCCTGGATGACAGACAACCAGGCAAGCGGCGAGGATGGTGCCAAGCACTTCCTTGCGGAGAACAAGGACATCTGGACCAAGTGGGTCTCGGCTGACGCTGCGGCCAAGATCGAGGCCGCGCTCTAACGGAGCCTGGCTGTAGTCGTGCGATGCGCCCCGTGCGCATCGCATCTCATCTGCCGAAACGACAACAAGAAAACACGCAATCGGCTCTTTGGAGAAGGGGAACCGAATGGACTGGTTTTATAAATTTCCGCATATGGACGACAATTCCCTGCGTGATCTCAAGAAGGCCATCGACGACGGCTTTCGCGGTTTTACCCGCAGCTATGGCGAGGTCATCGAGGGTCTGTTCACACCCCTGCAGCACTTCCTCATCGCCTCCGAGCGTTTCATGCTGAAAACGCCCTGGCCCGTTATCACGCTGCTCATCCTTGCCATCGCTTTTGCCGCGACGCGTAGCCTGCGCATCGTCGCCGGCTGTCTCGCGACCCTCATGATCATCGGCTATTTCGACATGTGGGACGATACGATGCGGACGATCTCGATGATCTTCGTCTGCACGGTGCTGTCGATTGCGATCGGCATCCCGATCGGCATCCTGATGGCGCGCTCCGATCGCATGCAGCGTTTCGTCAATCCGATCCTCGACGTCATGCAGACCATGCCGAGTTTCGTCTACCTGATCCCGGTCGTCATGCTGCTCGGCATCGGCAAGGTGCCGGGGCTGATCGCGGTGGTCATCTACGCCATCCCGCCGATGATCCGTCTCACTGACCTCGGCATCCGCCTCGTGGACAAGGACGTTCTGGAAGCGGCCGATGCCTTCGGTGCCGACAACCGGCAAAAACTCTTCAAGGTACAGTTGCCGCTGGCGCTGCCGACAATCATGGCCGGCATCAACCAGACGATCATGATGGCGCTCGCCATGGTGGTCATTGCCTCGATGATCGGCGTGCAGGGGCTTGGCCAGCCGGTGCTGAAGGCCATCGCCAACCAGTACTTCACCCTCGGCATGTTCAACGGCCTCGCCATCGTCGGCATCGCCATCATGTTCGACCGCGTCAGCCAGGCCTATGGCAAGCGCCTGCAGAAGCACCGGGAGATCGTCCATGGCTGATCATGTCTTCGGCGGCATCAAGATCCGCAATCTCTACAAGATCTTCGGACCCAATGCCGGAGCCCATATCGAGGCCGTCAAGAACGGTCTCACGAAGGCGGAACTCAACGCCCGATACGGCCATGTGCTCGGCCTGCGCGACATCAATATCGAGATGCCGTCAGGCTCGATCCAGGTCATCATGGGCCTGTCCGGCTCGGGTAAGTCGACGCTCATCCGCCACATCAACCGTCTGATCGATCCGACGGCCGGCGAGGTTCTTGTCGACGGCGTCGATGTGGTGAGGATGGCGGAGATGGAACTGAGAGACTTCCGCCGCCACCAGACGGCGATGGTGTTTCAGAAGTTTGCGCTGCTTCCGCATCGCACCGTGCTCGACAACACGATCTTCGGTCTGGAAATCCAAGGCATATCGCGCCCAAAAAGCCTTGATACGGCCATGCGCTGGCTGGAACGCGTCGGCCTCAAGGGGTTCGAGCAGAAATATCCCAATCAGCTTTCCGGCGGCATGCAGCAGCGTGTCGGCCTTGCGCGCGCGCTTGCCAACGACGCGCCGGTGCTTCTGATGGACGAAGCCTATTCGGCGCTCGATCCCCTCATCCGTATGGACATGCAGACCGTGCTCCTCGACCTGCAGAAGGAAATCAAGAAGACCGTCGTCTTCATCACCCACGATCTCGACGAGGCGCTGCGCCTCGGCGACCAGATTGCCATCCTTCGCGATGGCGAGGTCATTCAGCAGGGCACCAGCCAGGACATCGTGCTGCGCCCCGCCGACGATTATGTCGCCAACTTCGTCAAGGAAGTGAACCGGGGGCGTGTCGTGCATGTCGAAGCCGTCATGAGCCCTCTCGGCATGACGGCGATGACGGGTGGACCGGCCATTGCCGCCGACGTCACGATCGAGGAGGCGGTGCGCACTCTTGCTTGCGCACCCGAAGGCGACATCACTGTCGTCGATGCCACGGGCAAACCGCTCGGCACCGTCACCTTCCGGCAACTGGCGAGCGCGATGGTCAATGCGCACGACAGCAGCCACCGTGCCGCCGCCTGACATTGGCAGGGCCGGCGCCAACGTCGGCCCTGCTGCTTCGACATTCCCGAAAATCATTTGCACGCCCGGAATTGCGCGATGTCGAATAAATTTCCACGCCTCTTTTCGCCGCTGAAATTGCGCTCGCAAACGCTGAAAAACCGCATCGTCTTCGGCGCGCACACCGCCAACATGGCCGTTGAAGGCCTGCCGACGGAGCGCCACGCGGCTTATTACGAGGAGCGTGCCATCGGCGGCGCGGCGATGATCGTCGTCGAACCGATGCCGGTCCATGCAGCCGCCGTGCTCACCCGCGGCAATTTCCGCCATTCCGACGATGCGGTGATCCCTCGTTTCAAGCCGGTGGTCGAGGCTATCAAGCGGCACGGCGCGGTTGCGATCCAGCAGCTCTACCATGTCGGCGCGCACGGCGATTCCGACAATTCCTTCCATCCGCATTGGTCGCCCTCGGGCGGACCGAGCTACCACGACAGCGACGGCTCCCACCCGATGAGCCAGGCCGAAATCCGCGAGACGATCGACGGCTTCGTGGAGGCCGCGCGGCGATGTCGCGACGCCGGCTTCGATGGCGTCGAAGTCTGGGCCGCCTATCTCGGCATGGTCGATCAGTTCTGGACGCCCTGGTGCAACCGGCGCGAGGACGAATGGGGCGGATCACTCGAAAACCGCACACGCATGTCGCGGGAGATCCTTTCGCGCATCCGCGCCGTCTGCGGCCCTGATTTCATCATCGGCCTCGCGGTTTCCGACGAGCCGGATGTGAAGGTCGCGCTCCAGCGCGAGGAGCTCGCCGAGATCGTCAGGCTGCACGACGAACTGGGCCTCATCGACTACGTGACGTGCGGCTCGGGCGGTTATCTAGATTTCTATAAGCTGATGCCGACATTCCTCTATCCGGAAAAACTCGGCGCCGACCTCGCCGCCGTGCTGAAAGGCGTCGTCAAGAATGCGGTCGTGATCGCCGAAAGCCATATCCGCACCCCTGACAATGCCGAGACGGTACTCGGCGAAGGCGCTGCGGATCTCGTGTCGATCGTGCGTGGCCAGATTGCGGATCCGCACCTGGCCACCAAGGCTGGTGAGGACCGCCCGGACGACATACGCGGCTGCATATCGTGCAACCAGATGTGCTGGGGCCGCCGCTCGCGGGATTACTGGATCAGTTGCCTGGTCAATCCCTCCGTTGGTCGCGAGGCCGAATGGAACGGCGACCGCTTTCTCAGGGCCGATGATCCGAAACGGGTTCTCGTGATCGGCGGCGGCCCGGCCGGACTGGAAGCTGCCCGTGTTTCCGCCGAACGCGGCCATCGCGTGACGCTTGCGGAAGCCGCCCCGCGCCTCGGCGGCAATTTCCTCCTTGCCGGCATGCAGCCGCGCCGCGCGCAGATCCTCGACCTCATCGCCTGGTATGAACGGCAGCTTGGGAAGCTGAACGTGGATGTTCGGCTCAATACCTATATCGAGGCCGATGACATCGATCCGGCGGAATTCGACATGGTGATAGCCGCGACCGGCTCCTATTCGCCGGAAACCGGCTTCCAGAAGGCGCTTCCGACGGTCGAAACCATGCCGGGCATAGAAAAGGGCAACGTCTTCACCGTCGAAGCCGTCATGGCGCGGCAGGCACGGCCGGGCAACCGGGTCCTGCTGCTAGACGAAGGCGGCGGCTGGCGTGGCGGCGGCACCGCCTGGAAGCTCGCCGAAGACGGCCATCGGGTGACGATCCTCACGCCCGATCCCTTCGTTGGCAAAGAACTGCAACGGACCGCCGCGGACGTGCCGATGCGCCAGATACTCAGGAAACTCGGGGTGGATTGGATCGTCGAGGCCAGCATCCTGGAGTGGCTTGGCAACGGCGCGACGATCGTCGATCACAACACCGGGGAGCACCGCTTCATCGAAGCCGATACGCTGGTCACCGCCACCACGAATTTGCCCATGGACTGGCTGATGCCGGTTCTCCGCAGTCTGGATGTCGCAACGCGCCAGATCGGCGATTGCGCGGCGCCACGACAAGCGCCCTACGCTTTCTATGAAGGCCGCAAGGCAGGGCTGGAGGTCTAGTATGACGGATGAGGTGGAACTGGAATTGGCAGAAGCGGAAGGCTTGGCGTTCCGGGCCTGCCGTGGCGCCGGCGCTGATCCGGCGAGCGCCCGTGCGCTTGTCGATGCGACGCTCTCGGCCGCGCGCTTCGGTCCGGCTTCCGTCGGGTTTCCGCATATGGTGGATTACCTCGAGAGTTTTCGCGCTGGGCGCATCAACTGCAGTCCGGTGCCTAGGCTGACGCGCCCGTTTGCGGCCTACCTCGCCTGCGATGCGGATCGCGGCATCGCGCAGCTTGGCTTCGATCGCGCTTTTCCTGATTTCCTCGCAGCCGCCCGGAGCTTCGGGATCGCCGTTTTCAGTCAGAAAAACAGCTATACGACGGGGGAGCTCGGCTACTACGTGCGCCGGCTCGCGCTGGAAGGGCTCGTCGGCCTTGCCGCGACGAACGCCAATGCCATGGTCGCCGCGAAGGCGGGCGGGCCTCCCGTCTACAGCACGAACCCGATCGCCTTCGGTTTTCCGCTCGGCGAGGACACGCCGCCATTGATCATCGATCAATCGTGCAGTGCCACCGCCTATGTCAACATCCTCGCCGCAGCGGCGGAAGGCAGGCCGATCCCCGAGGGATGGGCGGTCGATGCCGATGGGGCCGATACGCAAGACGCCGAGAAGGCGCTCGCCGGCGCGCTTCTTCCCTTCGGCGGTCGGAAGGGGGCGAACATCGCGCTTCTCGTCGAAATGCTCTCCGCAGGCCTTTCGGGCGGCGCGTGGTCGCTGGACGCGGCCAGCTTCCATTCGGGCGAGGCCTCTCCTGCCGTCGGGCTGACGGTGATCGCGCTGATGCCCGGCCCGGACGATGCCGGCCATGCCGGCCGCGCCCGGAACCAGGTTCGACGTCTCAAGGAATACGGCGTCCACATTCCCGGTATCGGCAGGACGCCCACGCTGACCCTGCGGATCCCGGGTGCCGTCTTCGATGCGCTCACCCGTTTCGCCTCGCTCGGCCCTCGGGAGTAGCCTAATCCGGAATTGTGAGAACGAGCTTGCCGCTCGTGTTCTTCGACAAGAATTCTTCCTGCGCCTTGACGATCTCCCTCAGCGGGAAGGTCTTGCCCACGGCCGGCCGGATCTCGTTGTTCTCGATATAGGAAACGAGGTTCTCGAAGATCGCGTCCTCCTGGAAGGTGCAGCCGAAGAAGGTAAGGTCCTTGAGGTAGAGGTTACGCACGTCGAGTTCGACGATCGGCCCGGCGATGGCGCCGGCGACGGCGTAGCGCCCGCCCCTCCTGAGGACGTCGAGCAGTTCCGGAAAGGCCGGGCCGGCGGCGACGTCGAGCACGACATCCACCGCTCGCCGCCGGTCGCCACGTCCCGGCCGATACGACCGCCTTGGCATTTTCCTCCGGCAGAAGGCGCAGGGCCGCCATGGACGGGATAAGCCCGGCGGCATTGCTTATCTCGGCAAGAGGCAGAACCTCACCGTCACCCCGTACTGCGGCAAGGCTCAAACCGGTTTCCGTCGCGGCAGCGCCGGCAAGGCCGATCAGCAGCAGGTCGGACTTTCGATCCCCCAGCACGATATGGTCCATCTCGCCGCAGCAAAGCGCATCGACGGCCGCCTGGCCTGCGAGAATGGACGGATGCCTCTTTTCGTCGCCGGCAAGGGTATCGACGACGACGCGGATGGCGTCGACGCCGCGTGCCGATAACCAGACGGCAGCCCTGCCCATATCCTCCGCGACGCCATGGGGCAGCCCCGCCCCGCTGGCCGCCTTTCGCGCCAGGGCCTGTACTTCGTTGTAGGAAAGCAGGATCGTCGTCATGGCAGCACCGGAAGCCAGCAGTCGTCGGTTTCTCCAGCCGCTATCTCGCCCGCCGTCGGCGCGCCCTGGAAAAGCGTGATGCGTGTCCAACGATCGGAGCGCGGGTCGAATTTCGACGCGCCGAAGAAGGCGAGCTTGCAACGCAGCATGTCGATCGGCAGGCAGCGATCCGAAAGCAGATTGTCGCGGATTTCCGCATAGGGCGCGCCGGCCGTCGTCTGGATGCGGCGAACCACGTGGCGATGCCACGGGAAACGGGCGAGGAAGGCGGCAACGGTCTCGGTTTCCGGCGCATCCTCAAGGTCGGCGGCGAGCCGCTGGACCTGCCTTGCGATATCGAGCGGCAGTTCCAGTTCCTCGCCGGGCTCATCGGCGCGGCGACCGAGGCGCGGCTCCAGCTTCTCCTCCGAGACATACCAGAACTGGGCGGTTTGCGCCGGCGCCTCGAAGTCGATGGCCGTCGCCCAGCGATAGTGCTCGCGCACAAGCGCGCGAAGTGCCGCAAGGCGCATGCCTGGCTGGAGCGCGCCTTCCCGCGCCGCCGCCATGCCTTGAGCAAGATCATCGTTTTGCGCACCTGCCATCTCGATCACGAGCGCCACAAGCAATTCCTGGAAATCCACCCACAGGGACTGCGAGCGGTCGAGCAGCGCCGCCACCGGGAAGGGTGTGGCGAGCAGCCGTGCAGGGTCGGTCCAGGCCTGCGCCTCGGCCCAATCTCCACGCAAACGCCGGATGCGCTCCATAAGGGTACTGTCTTCGACGGACCATTGATCGAGATGCCGGGCGGCCTGCCGCCAGAGGGCGGCGAGCCGTTCCAGCTCGATGGCGCTCAGGCAGGGTTTCGACCGTATGCGTGCCAGGGCGGTTTCGCGGGCGAGGACCCAGTTGTTGAGCAAGACGGGATGGTTCGCCAGGAACGGCGCCATGCCGAGACCGGTGGAATTGCCGACGCCGATGTGGCGGCGCAGATCCGGCGCCAGCGGCACGAAGGTTTTCGGTGCACGGCGCCGGGCGACGTGTTCGACGAGGTCATAGGAGAATTCGCGGATCAGCCACACGGTCAGCATCTCCGCCTGGAACGGGCCGCCCAGCCCCTCACGCTCCGCCAGCACGAAACGATCGGCAATGCCGAATTTTCCGTTGCCGTAGACCGCCGTGGTGCGGAGCAGGTAGCCGACCTCGCCGAGGCGCCGCCGGTCCGGCTGGCGGCCGTGCGCCAGACTGTCGACGACATGCTCGAAGAAACGCACGGATTTGTTGGCGCGGCTCAGCACCAGATCGCGCGGGCCAAAACGCCCTGCCTCCTGCCGGGGGGCATTTTCGCGCAGCCGGCTGATCTCGGCGCCGTCGGGAATGCCGTCATAGAGCACGTAGCTGGTGTCCCAGGCTTCGGCGATCACCCGGTCGGAACGCTGCTCGTCGGCAAGCGGGCAGGAGAAGGCGACGAGGCTGTAGTCATGCCCGCTGACCGTCAGCGTATAGACGGCATCGCCAAAACCCAGATCGTCCATGTCCCAGACGGCGCGGCGCACCGCCGCGCCGCTTGTGGCCAGCCGACGTATCAGGCTGCGCAGGAAGCTGAGCCGCGTCGGGAAGGACGCGCCCATGCGCTCCAGACGCATGACGACGTCGGGCGAGCGCAGCGCCGGCGCTGCCTCCGCTGCGAAATCGAGTGCCTGGCTGCTCATGGCGTCGGCCCGAAGGAGGAGTGGTAGAAGCGCAACCAGTTGCCGCCCATGATGTCGCCAACCTCCTCTTCGGAAAAGCCGATGTTCCGCAAGCCCACGCGCAGGTTGCCGAGATCCGCATTGCTGCCGAACCAGGTCGGCTGCCGTGGGAAGCCCGCTGAGGCGGCCGAGCCCTCGCCGAAATCCGTGATCTTCGACCAGCGGCCGTTTCGCATCCAGGTCACCACGGAATCCGGCTGGTCCTGGCATAGGTCGCTGCCGATGCCGACATGTTTGACGCCATAGCGTGCGGCCGTATCCGCTACCATGGCGCAAAAGCTCTCCAGCGTGCAGTTCGATCCACCTTTGAGGTGGTGCGGATAGAGCGAGAGGCCAAGCATGCCGCCCGATTGCGCCAGCGCCTTCAGCACGGTGTCGGACTTGTTGCGGAGCGCAGGGTGCCACGCATGCGGATTGGCATGGGTAATGGCGATCGGCCGCGTGGAAATCTCTATCGCCTCCAGTGTGGAGCGTTCGGCGGAATCGCTCATGTCGATGACCATGCCGACCCGGTTCATTTCCGCGATGGCCTGGCGACCGAAGCGGGTGATGCCGGGATCTTCCCCCTCGTAGCAACCGGTGGCAAGCAACGACTGGTTGTTGTAGCTGAGCTGCATGAAGCGCACGCCGAGCATATGGCAGACCTCGATCAGCCCGATGTCGTCCTCGATAGGCGACGGATTTTGCAGGCCGAAGAAGATCGCGGTGCGCCCCTCGCGCATCGCCCGCTCGATGTCGCCGCCGGAGCGACCGGGGAAGATGAGGTCCGGGTGGCGCTCGAAGTGACGGTTCCAGGCGATGATGTTCGCCACCGTCTCGCGAAAATTCTCATGATAGGCGATGGTGGCGTGCACGGCATGCACGCCACCGGCCCGCATCTCGGCAAAGACGCTCGGGCTCCAGTTGGCATATTGCAGGCAGTCGACGAGGGGGCTGGCGATCTTTGCGTCCATGGCCTTACTCCGGCTCCCCCGCCCGGATATAGGCGGTCTTGACCTGGGTGTAGAACTCGGCCGCCGACCGGCCCTGCTCGCGCGAGCCGAAACTCGAATCCTTCCGCCCGCCGAAGGGCACATGATAGTCGGTTCCCGCCGTCGGCAGGTTGACGGTGACACAGCCGGTCTCGACATGACGCCGGAAATGGGTGGCCCTGGCGAGCGATCCGGTGAAGATGCCGGCGACCAATCCGAAGCGTGTGTCGTTGACGGCGGAGAGCCCCTCCGCGTAGGAGCCGACCTTCTGCACCGCCGCGATGGGCGCGAACATTTCCTCGCGGTTGAAATCCATGGCGTTTGTCGTACCGGTCAGCAGCGCTGGCGCCATGTAGTAACCGTCATGGGCAAGCTGCAGGCGTTCGCCTCCAACCGCGACCTCGGCGCCCGAGGCGCGCGCGCGCTCCATCCAGGCGAGGTTCGCGGCAAGCTGGCGTTCGCTGACGACGGGGCCGACCTGCGTGCCATCCGCCAGCGCATGGCCGACCTTCAGCGCCGCGACGGTGGCGGCCAGCTTTTCGACGAAGACGTCATGCACCTTCTCGTGCACGACGAGGCGTGAGGAGGCCGTGCATTTCTGCCCTGTGCCGGAGTAACCGCCGCCAACGGCGGCAGCGACGGCGAGATCGAGATCCGCATCGTCCATCACGAGCAGGGCATTCTTGGAGCCGAGTTCAAGCTGGAACTTTGTCAGGTTCGCAGCGGCTGCGACGGCCACCTGGCAGCCGACCTCGTAGGACCCCGTGAACGTGATGGCATCGACGCCGCGATGGCCGGCAAGTCCGTTGCCGACGACGGCGCCCGGCCCCATCAGGAGCTGGAACGTGCCCTCCGGCAGGCCGGCGCGGTGGATAATGTCGGCCAAGGCCCAGGCCGAGGCCGGGGTCTCGTTCGCCGGCTTCCAGATGACCGCATTGCCGTAGGCCAGCGCCGGAGCGATCTTCCAACTTGCCGTGGCGGTCGGAAAATTCCACGGCGAGACGACGGCGACAAGTCCCATCGGCTCGCGGCGCATGTCGATCTCGATGCCCGGGCGCACCGAATCCGCATTCTCGCCGAGCTGGCGCAGCACTTCGCCCGCATAGTAGGTGAAGAATTGGCCGGCGCGAAAGACCTCGCCGCGGCCTTCCGCCAGCGGCTTGCCTTCCTCGCACGACAAGAGTTCTCCGAGCTCGGCGGAGCGTTCCATCAACTCCATGCCGATCCTGTTGAGGATCGCCTGGCGCTGTTCAAGGCCGGTTGCCCGCCATGCCGGCATCGCCGCGCGGCCGGCGGCGACCGCCTCGTCGACATCGGCTGCATCGGCCTGCGCATAGAGGCCGATCAGGTCGGTGACGTCAGACGGGTTGCGGTTTTCGTGGAAGCGTTCGCCTTGCCTCCACCGGCCGCCGATCAGGTTGGCGTAGCGTTCTGCCATGTGCATCTCCATTCGTTGAAATGAAAATCCGCCAGCAGAAGACTTCAATCAAGCAGATATTTCTGTTATCAATTTCAGAAGAATTGAAGTGGAGACTATGATCAAACTCGAAGCATTGCGGGTCTTCGTCACGGTGGCGGAGAGCGGGAACATCAAGGACGCAGCCGATGCCGTCGGCCGCACGGCTTCGGCCGTGTCGATGACGCTCAAGCAACTGGAAGACGAGATTGGCGGGCCACTGTTCCAGACCGACCGCAAGAACAGCCTGACCGCCCTCGGCAACCTCATGCTCGATCTCGGCCGCGAACAGATCCGCAGCTTCGACAAGTCCGTCAGCATCATGCGCGCCTTCGCGCATAGCCGCATCGGCAGCCTGTCGATCGCCTCGGTGCCATCGGTGGCGACGAACGTGCTGCCACCGATCCTGCAACGCTTTCTCGAAACCCGGCCGCAGGTTCAGGTGGAGTTGTTCGACATCGACAGCGCCCAGGTGCGCCGCATGGTGGAGAGCGGCGTCGCCGACATCGGCATTGCCGGCGAAAGTCGCGGCGGCGGCGTGGAGTTCACGCCGCTTTTCTCCGACCGCTTCAAGCTTCTGTGCAAGGACGATCACGATCTCTGCGGCCTTCGACGGCCGGTCGAGTGGAGCGATCTCAATGCGGCGACGCTGATCCGCAACGGCGCGTCCGACAGGATCGAGGCGGAGGACTACAAGCAGCTTTCGGCGCGGTCGCTGATCACGGTTTACAACGTGACCTCCCTGGTTGCGATGGTGAAGGCGGGCCTCGGCCTTACCATTCTGCCTTCGCTCACCATGCACGGCGCCCATGAGGGCGTGGCGGCACTGGACCTTGCCGATGCGGCGGCTAGCCGCCGGGTGGGACTGGTCGAGCGGCGCGATGTTCCGCCCTCGCCTGTCGCCGCCGCTTTTCGCGCCTTCGCCCTGAAGGAAATTCCGGCGCTGGTCACCGAGCGCCTTTCATAATAGCTGGTTCTTTCGCTATGCGCTTGTCGACGAGAGCAGACGGGCACGAAACTGCCGAGGAATAGTCGTGATACTCACCCTCTCGGGAAAAATGCTCATCCCTTGAGATAGTTGATGACCGCGTCGGCGATTAGGCCCTTGTGCCGGGTCATGGTTTGTGGCTCCGAAAGGTCTCGGCGAAAGATCGTGCCGAAGGTGTAGCGGTTGGAAACACGGAAGAAGCAGAAGGCGCTGATGAGCATGTGGACGTCGATTGGGTCGGCGTCCCGCTTGAACACACCTTCCGCGCGGCCGCGCTCCAGGATGCCGGCGATCGTTTCGATGACCGAGACGTTGAGGTCGCGGATCGCTTCCGAGCGCAGCATGTGTGCGGCGTGGTGGATGTTCTCGATACTGACCAGTCGTACGAAATCGGGATTTGCTTCGTCGTGTTCGAAGGTGCTTGAGATCAGTGTGCGCAGCGCCTCTTCCGGTGCGAGGCTCGCCAGTTTGAGGTCCTCTTCGAGCGTGCGGATCTTGCGATAAGCGCGTTCCAGCACGGAAAGGTAGAGCCCTTCCTTGCCGCCGAAATAATAGTAGATCATCCGCTTGGACGTGCGCGTGCGCTCGGCAATGGCATCTACACGCGCGCCGGCGAGACCATGGGTCGAGAACTCCTCGGTGGCGACGGCAAGGATGTCCTCCTTCGTCCGCTCCGGATCGTTCTTTCGGTTCGTTGCCGCCCGCGCCACCATTCCTCCGTCGCTTTCCCGTACGGTCACCCTGACTTTTCAGTAGGAGAACGGACGCATCATCGGCCTGCGCTCTCGTCTCCCTGTCGAAGTCATATTGGGCTTGAAGGCCTCTTTCAAGAGACGGCACTTGACATACGTACTAGTTCGTACATTTTGAAAGCGCGACATGACGACTGGATGAGGTCTGCATGGCGCCGTTGATCCTAACGCATTCGACAGGACGTGCGCTAGGAAGCAACGGGCCGCTCAGACGGCAATTCGCTTTGGGAGGAGCGTTATGGTTCGCATCATCGATTTCTGCTTCCTGGTGCTGAAGGCAGCGATCGCCGCCCTGCTCGCGGCGATGGTCGTTCTCGTCTTCGGCAACGTCGTGCTGCGCTACGCCTTCAACACCGGCATTACCTATTCGGAAGAACTGTCGCGCATGTTCTTCGTCTGGCTGACCTTCCTTGGCGCCGTCGTGGCGATGCGCGAACATGGGCATCTCGGCGTCGATTCGCTCCTGCGCCGCCTGCCGCCCGCGGCTGCAAGGATCGCCGTCCTGATCGGGCAGGCACTGATGCTCTGGGCCACATGGCTGATGATCAGCGGGAGCTGGACCCAGACGCTGATCAACTTACACGTCTCCGCTCCAGCAACAGGCATGTCGATGGGCTTCTTCTACGGCGCCGGCCTCGCGTTCGGGGTGCCCGCCCTCCTTCTCATCCTATGGGACATGCTCGGCGTCCTCACTGGCCGCATCGATGTGACCACGGCTGAATTCGTCAAGGACAGCGAGGACGAACTGGCACTGGAACACCAGCCCGAACCGTCCCTCGTCACCCCTGCCGTCAAACATTGAGGTGCACCGATGACCGTCACCATCTTCCTCGGCGCCCTTCTCGCTCCCATGGCGCTCGGCGTCCCCATCGCCTTCGCCCTCATCATCAGCGGCGTTGCGCTGATGATGTATCTCGACCTGTTCGATGCGCAGATCGTTGCACAAAACGTCCTCAACGGTGCGGACAGCTTTCCCTTGATGGCCGTACCCTTCTTCCTGCTCGCCGGTGAAGTGATGAACACCGGCGGCCTGTCGCGCCGCATCGTCAACCTCGCCATGGCGATGGTGGGACACATTCGCGGCGGTCTCGGCTTCGTCGCCATCTTCGCGGCCTGCATCCTGTCGAGCCTGTCTGGCTCGGCGGTTGCCGATGCGGCGGCGCTCGGCGCCCTGCTCTACCCGATGATGGTGAAATCCGGCCATGACCCGGCGCGCACGGGCGGCCTGCTGGCCTCCGCCTCGATCATCGGACCGATCATCCCGCCCTCGATCGGCTTCATTCTCTATGGCGTCATCGGCGGCGTCTCGATCACCAAGCTGTTTCTCGCCGGCATCGTGCCGGGCCTGATGATCGCCGCAGCGCTCTGCATCACCTGGCTTATCGTCGCCCGCAAGGAACAGTTTGCCCTACCGCCCCGCCAGAGCGGCGCAGTCCGCTTCAAGGCCTTCGTCGACAGCATCTGGGCGCTCATGCTGCCGGTGATTATCATCGTCGGCCTGAAATTCGGCGTGTTCACGCCGACGGAAGCCGGCGTCGTCGCCGCGGTCTACTCGCTCTTCGTGGCGATGGTGATCTACCGCGAACTGCCGCCGGCAAAACTCTTCGGCGTGTTTGTCTCGGCCGCCAAGATCACCTCCGTCGTGATGTTCCTGGTTGCCTGCGCGGCGGTTTCGGCCTGGCTCGTCACCGTCGCGGACGTGCCCGGCGAGCTTGTCTCGCTGCTCGAGCCGCTGATGGACAACCAGACGCTGCTCCTGCTCGCCATCATGGCCCTCGTCGTCGTGGTCGGCACCGCCATGGATATGACGCCGACCATCCTGATCATGACGCCGGTGCTCATTCCCGTCATCAAGGAGGCGGGTATCGACCCCGTCTACTTCGGCGTGCTTTTCATCATCAACAATTCCATCGGCCTGATCACGCCGCCCGTCGGCACCGTGCTGAACGTAATCTGCGGCGTTTCCAAGCTGAACATGGAACAGCTCATGAAGGGCGTAATGCCCTTTCTCATCGCTGAACTCATCGTGCTTCTCCTGCTCATCCTCTTCCCGCAGATCGTCACGGTGCCCGTGGCGCTGATGGGGCATTGAGCAGGGTTGACTTAACCGGCCGAACGCAAAAGCGCGGCCAAACCTGGGAGGAAAACATGCGCAATACCCTGAAAAGACTGGTGTTTGGAGCGATCGTGCCGCTCGCCGTGCTGGCAGCGGTTCCGGCCTTGGCCGAGATTCGCGAGCACCAGCTGAAGTTTGCCTCGGCCAACAACAAGGGCCACCCGCAGGTGACCGGCATGGAGAAGTTCGCCGAACTGATCAAGGAGAAGAGCGGCGGCAAGATCGACGTTAAGCTGTTTCCAGGCGGTGTGCTCGGCGGCGACGTACAGACGGTCTCCGCGCTCCAGGGCGGCGTCATCGAGATGACCGTGCTGAATGCCGGAATTCTGGCGAGCAATGTCAAACAATTCGGCGCGGTCGACCTGCCCTTCCTCTTCAACAGCGGCGAGGAAGCCGACAAGGTCATGGACGGTGCCTTCGGCACGAGCCTGATGGACCTGTTGCCCGATACCGGTCTCGTCGGTCTTGCCTATTGGGAGCTCGGCTTCCGCAACCTTACCAACAACCGTCATCCGGTCACCAAGCTGGAGGACATCAACGGGCTGAAGATCCGCACGATCCAGTCGCCGATCCCGATCGAGCTGTTCAACAGCCTCGGCGCCAATGCCGTACCGCTGCCCTATACCGAACTCTACACCGCGCTCGAAACCGGCACCGTCGACGGCCAGGAAAACCCGGCGGCCAACATCCTCAACGCCAAATTCTACGAAGTGCAGAAATACATGACGGTGACACGTCACCAGTACAACCCGCAGATCGTGCTGATCAGCAAGAAGACCTGGGACGCGTTGAACGACGAGGAGAAGGCCATCTTCCAGTCCGCCGCGACGGAAGCGCGCGACTACCAGCGCAAGGTTTCGCGCGAGGTGGACGCCAAGGCCATTGAGGACATCAAGGCGACGGGCATGGAGGTCGGCGAACTGTCGGCCGAGGAGACCCAGAGGCTGCGTGATGCCGTCAAGCCGCTGATCGACAAATTCAGCGCCGAGATCGGCCAGGAGACGGTCACCGCCCTCTTCAAGGAACTCGAAACGATCCGCGGCCAGTAAACCGTCGAACCGGCCCACTCGCACCGGTGGGCCGGCCCTCCCCTCAACGGATTTCGAGAGATGAACGAGACGCTGCTCAAACCGATGAAGGCCGGGCTGATCGGTTCCGGCATTCAGGCATCGCTGACCCCGGCCATGCATATGCGCGAGGGCGCGGCGCAGGGCTTCGCCTATGAGTACGAATTGATCGACCTCAGCCAGATCGGCGCCGCACCGGAGGATTTGCCCCGTCTTCTCGACGAGGCGGAGGCGCGCGGGCTCACCGGGCTCAACATCACCTATCCCTGCAAGCAGAGCGTCATTCCCTTTCTCGACGACCTCTCGCCGCAGGCCCGCGACCTCGGCGCGGTCAACACGGTCGTGCTGCGGGACGGCAGGCGCCATGGCCACAACACCGATTGGTGGGGCTTTGCCGAAAGCTTCCGCACGGGCCTGCCGCAAGCGGACCTTTCCTCCGCGTTGCAGCTCGGCGCCGGCGGCGCCGGTGCCGCCACCGCCTATGCCCTGCTCTCGCTTGGCCTTGAGAAACTTCTCATCTTCGACCGGGAGACAGAGCGCGCGCAAACCCTAGCGCACGCTATGGCGGCACTCTTTCCGCAAGCCCATATCGACGTCGCCCACACCTCGGCCGATGCCATGCGGGTGGTGGCGGGCCTCGTCCACGCGACGCCGACAGGTATGGGGAAATATCCCGGCCTGCCCCTGTCTGCCGACCTTATCGAGCGGCGGCACTGGCTTGCAGAGGTCGTCTATTTTCCCCTCGATACCGAGTTGCTGCGCGAAGCCAGGCGGCGCGGCTGCCGGACGCTCGACGGCGGCGGCATGGCGGTCTTCCAGGCCGTCGGCGCATTCAAGCTGTTCACCGGCCGCGAGCCCGATGCGAAGCGCATGCTTGCGCATTTCAACACTCTTGCACGCTAGGGATCGGAGGAGGAGATCGCCATGAAGACCTCGATCGCAACCGTTTCGCTGAGCGGTGATCTGCGTGAAAAGCTCTCGGCCATTGCCAAAGCGGGCTTTGACGGTGTGGAGATATTCGAGAACGATTTCCTCGTCTTCGATGAAAGCCCACGGCAGCTTGGCCGCATGGTGCGCGATTTCGGGCTTGAGATCACGCTGTTCCAACCGTTCCGCGATTTCGAGGGCATGCCGGAACCGCTGCGCAGCCGCACCTTCGATCGCGCCGAACGCAAGTTCGACCTCATGCAGGAAATGGGAACCGATCTTGTCCTCGTCTGCTCGAATGTTTCGACAGCCGCCCTCGGCGGTCTCGACCGAGCCGCCGCCGACTTTCATGAACTCGGAGAGCGTGCGGCAAAGCGCGGTCTCAAGGTCGGATATGAGGCGCTTGCCTGGGGCCGGCACATCAACGACCATCGCGACGCCTGGGAAATCGTGCGTCGTGCCGACCATCCCAATATCGGGCTGATCCTCGACAGTTTTCACACGCTGGCGCGCAAGATCGACGTCAATTCGATCCGCTCGATCCCGAAGGAGAAGATCTTCATCATCCAGCTCGCCGATGCGCCGAAGATCGACATGGACCTTCTTTATTGGAGCCGGCACTTCCGCAACATGCCCGGCGAAGGCGAATTGCCGGTGCAGGACTTCATGACCGCCGTCGCGGAGACGGGCTACGACGGATATCTCTCGCTCGAAATTTTCAACGACCAATTCCGCGGCGGCTCGCCCGGCGCGATCGCCAATGATGGGCACCGCTCCCTGCTTTACCTTGGCGACCAGATCCGCCGTGCCAATGCCGGCATCGCGCTGGACGTGCCGGAGATGCCGCCGCGAAGCCGGGTGGAGGGTGTCGCCTTCGTCGAGTTTGCCGTGGACGAAACCGAAGCGCCCGCGCTTGAGGCCGTCATCTCGATGCTCGGCTTTCGTCGGGACGCGCGCCACAAGACCAAGAACGTCACGGTGTTCCGGCAGGGCGATATCCGACTGGTCGTCAACGCCGAGAACCGCGGCTTTGCCAGCTCCTCCTATATGGTGCACGGCACATCCGCCTATGCGATGGGCCTGTTGGTGGAAGACGCGTGGGCAGCCCGGACGCGAGCGCTCGCACTCGGCGCCGAAGCCTTCGAGCAGCCGCTCGATCCCGGGGAAATCGAGATGCCGGCCGTGCGTGGTGTCGGCGGCGGCGTGGTCTACTTCCTCGACCGGACGACAGACCTCGGGCGGATATGGGATACGGAGTTCGACCCGCTGGACGAGGCATCGGAAACCCGCAACGCCGGCCTGCGAACCATCGACCACGTCGCCCAGACCATGGCCTATGACGAGCTGTTGACCTGGCTCCTGTTCTACACCTCGATCTTCGAGGCCGAGAAGACACCCATGGTCGACATCGTCGATCCGTCCGGCCTGGTGCGCAGCCAAGTGGTCGAAAACCGCGAGGGTTCGCTCAGGATCACCATGAACGGTGCCGAAAACCGCAACACGGTGGCCGGCCGCTTCATCGCCGAAACCTTCGGTTCCGGTATCCAGCATCTCGCCTTCACCACCGACGACATCTTCGCGACGGCGGATGCACTCGCGGCAAACGGCTTCGTCGCGCTCGAAATCTCCCAGAACTACTATGACGACCTGGAGGCTCGCTTCGGCCTCGATCCGGCGCTTACCGAACGGCTACAGGCACACAACATTCTCTACGATCGCGACGAGCACGGCGAATATTTCCAGCTCTACAGCCCCACCTACCAGGAAGGCTTCTTCTTCGAGATCGTGGAGCGCCGCTCCTATCGCGGCTACGGCGCGGCAAACGCCATCTTCCGCATCGCCGCGCTGCGCCGGCATCTACGGCCCACGGGCATGCCGCGCGCCTAGACGGAACGTCTGTCCGAAAAAAGCGATTCACTCCTCCGTCGGAATCCCGGATCGCAACAAGCCCTAAGGTAGAAGCAGCCCCCCGTCGACATGCAGGGTCTGGCCAGTCATGTGGCCGGCAGCGGGAGAGAGCAGAAAGGCGACGACGGCGGCCACGTCCGCCGGTTCGCCGAGGCGACCGTTCGGCGTCACGGCGCGAGCGCTCTCCATCCCGGCCGAGGACGTCGCGGCGTGGCCGGCACCGTCCTTGCGGGTGAAGCCGGGGGCGACGCAATTGACGGTCACGCCGTCGGGCGCGAGTTGCACCGCCAGTGACTTCGCCAGCGCCTCCAGCGCCGCCTTGGCCGCACCGGAAGCCGGGAAATGCATGCCGTTCGTGCCGAAACCATGGGCAACGAAAGAGCTCATGACGACGACCCGTCCCGCCGGCGAGGCCCGGAGATCGGCAAGCGCCGCATCGACCAGACGGAAGAAGGCGAGCGGCATCGCCGAAAAGGCGCTTGCGATATCCGCTTCCGTCAGGTCGCCGAAGACGGCGCGCTGGGCCCGGCCAGCATTGGAGACGATCTGGTCGAGCCGTCCGAATTCTGCCCTCGCCTGCGAGACAAGCCGACGCGCCGTATCCTTCTCGCCAAGGTCGCCGAGCGCGGTGACGACGACGGCGCCCTTGCTCCGCGCCTCATCGGCGATCGCCTCCAGGCCCGTCGCATTGCGGCCGGTATGCAGCAGCAGCCGCGCGCCGGGGACCGCGACGGCTCTGGCGATGGCCGCGCCGATGCCGCTGCCGGCGCCGGTAATGAGGATGGAGGGCGAAGGCGTCATGAAAACAATCCCTGTGGCAAGGCGCGGGCGAGCAGGACGATACCCGAGGCCGTGGAGACGACAAGCACCACCGTCTTGACCTGCCCCCGGTCGACGAGCCGTCGCCCCCAGTCCGACAGCAGGAAGCCGGCAAAGGCAAAGGGCAGCATGGTCGCGGCAAGGACGAGGTCGGCGAAGCCATAGGCTCCGGTGACAACCAGCGCGATGATGGAGATGATGCTGCCGGCAACGAAGAAGGCGTTGAGCGTGGCGCGCATGCGCGCACCGCCGGCATTCTGGTAGACCATCGCCATGGGGGGAGCGCCGATCGAGGTCAGCGTGCCCATGAAGCCCGAAATCGCACCGGCGACAAAGAGCGTGGTGCGCGTCGTCTCGACGCGCATGCCGATGAGGCTGAGGCCGACGGCGAAGAGCACGGCAAAGCCGAACACCGCGGAAAAGGCGGCCGGCGAGAGCAGGCCGAGGCAGAAGGCCGCCGCCCCAGCCGCCAGAAGCCGCCCGGTGAGCGCAAAGGTGAGATCGCTCCGGTTGACCTCGTTCCATTCGCGCAGCATGCCGCCCGCGCTCACCACCATCGCCATGGTCAGCATGGCGCCGGGCACGAAAGCAGGTTCGATGACGGCAAGCAGCGGCGCCGCCAGCATGTTGAAGCCGAAGCCGGTCGAGCCTTGAACCGCGCCGGCGACGATAAGGACGATGACCGCGGCAAGGCCCGGCAGGCTGAAGAGAAGATCGGTCATGGGTTACTGTTCCAGCAGGCAACAAGGTGTTCCCCGGCCTTCGGGGTCAGCGGTGGCTCCTCCTGCCGGCAACGGTCGCTCGCCAATGGGCAGCGCGGATGGAAGCGGCAACCGGACGGCGGATTGACCATGTCGACAGATTCCCCGGGATGGACGATGCGCCGTCGCTCGCGCTGGAGCTTCGGGTTGGCGACCGGGACGGCGGAGAGCAGGGCCTGTGTATACGGGTGGATGGGCCGTTCGTAGATCGCGTCGCGCCTCGCCATCTCGACGATACGGCCGGCATACATGATCGCCACCCGATGCGAGATGTGCCTGACGACGGCAAGGTCATGGGCGATGAAGAGGTAGGAAAGGCCGAGGTCGCGCTGCAGGTCCTGCATGAGATTGACGACCTGCGCGCGCACCGACACGTCGAGCGCGGAGACCGGCTCGTCGGCGACGATCAGCGCAGGCTTCAGCGCCAGGGCCCGGGCGATGCCGATGCGCTGGCGCTGGCCACCGGAAAACGAATGCGGATAGCGTTCCGCGGCCTCCCGCGGCAGGCCGACGCGCTCCAGGAGATCGGCGACGACGGCGCGCGCCTCTCTGGCCGAGGCGGCAAGGCCGTGCACGATGAGCGGTTCGGCGACGATATCGGCCACCCTCATGCGCGGGTTGAGCGAGGTATAGGGATCCTGCAGCACGATCTGCATACGCGCGCGCAGCCGCCGCAGTGCCTCGCCCGTAAGGTGGGTGATATCCCTGCCGTCGAACATGATGCTGCCGTCGGCGGCCGGAATGCGGCGCAGGACCGCCCGGCCGACGGTCGTCTTGCCGGAGCCGGATTCGCCGACGAGACCCAGCGTCTCGCCGGGCGCGATGTCGAAGCTGACCTTGTTCACGGCGTTGACGACGAGACGGTTGCGGAAAAGGCTGCCGGCGGAAAGCTCGTAGTCAATGGAAAGACCTGACACGGAAAGGATGGGGCCAGCCGTCATCACGCGTCCCTCCAGGCCTGTTCGCCGGCCTTGCGGCAGGCGACCGTTCCCGCGCCGAAGGGGTGCAGAGCCTGCGGCGCGCGGCAGCCCTCGTCGCCGATCGGACAGCGCGGCAGGAAGGCACAACCGGACGGCGGATGCAGCAAACCGGGCGGCATGCCCTCGATGGAGATAAGTCTTTTCTCCGCGGCCTCCAGGCCCGGCGTCGAGCGGATGAGGCCCTGCGTATAGGGGTGGGACGGGGCCTCGAAAATGTCGTCGACCGGCCCCGTCTCGACGATCTGGCCGGCATACATGACCGCCACGCGATGGCACAGGCCGGCCACGATGCCGAGATCGTGGGTGATCAGCACGATGGCGAGCCCCATCTTCTCCTGCAGTTCCGCAAGCAGCTCCAGGATCTGCGCCTGGATCGTCACGTCGAGCGCCGTCGTCGGTTCATCGGCGACCAGCAGCTTGGGTTCGCAGGCGATCCCCATCGCGATCATCACGCGCTGCCGCATGCCCCCGGAAAACTCATGCGGATACTGGTCGAGCCTGCGTGCGGCCCCGGCGATGCCGACGGCGGCCAGCAACTCGGCTGCCCGCGCCCGCGCGGCCTTGCGGGAAAGCCCAAGATGGATTTCCACCACCTCCGCGATCTGGTCGCCGATGGTCATCAGCGGGTTCAGCGAGGTCATCGGGTTCTGGAACACCATGGTGATGTCCTTGCCCCAGATGTCGCGCGCGCCCTTGGCGACGCTTCGGCCGACAAGGCTTTGGCCACGCCAGCGAACCTCGCCGCCCGAAATGCGCCCCGGCACGTCGATGAGCCCCATCACGGCCTGGGCGGTGACGCTCTTGCCGGAGCCGGATTCACCGACTATGCCGAGCGTTTCCCCCGGCGCGATGGACAGCGAGACGCCGCGCAGTGCCTTGACCGTGCCGGCGCGCGTGTCGAAATCCACATGAAGGTCATCGATCTCGAGAAGGGGCCCGCTCATGCGCTGGCTCCCTTCCGCCCGCGTCGCCGGCGGGCGGCCTCGGCCCGCGCGAAACGCTTCTCGCGCTCCTCCGGATCGGTGGTGACGCGCAGCCAGTTGGCAAAGAGGTTGATCGACAGCACCGTCGCAACGATCGCAAGGCCCGGGAAGGTGACGAGCCACCAGGCGACGAAGAGGTAGTCGCGCCCCGAGGCGACATCGAGGCCCCATGAGGTGGCCGGCGGCTGCACGCCGAAGCCGAGGAAGGACACGGCCGCCTCCGCCAGCACGATGTTGGTGAATTCGAGGATGGCCAGCGTCAGGAGAGGCGAAACGAGATTGGGCAGGATATGCCGGAAGATCACCCGCCCCGGCCGACAGCCGATCACCTCGGCCGCTTCCACATAAGGGGTCTGGCGCGTCGAGGAGACGATGCCGCGCACGAGGCGCGCATAGACCATCCAGTTGGTGACCGACAGGACCGCGATCAGCGTCCAGACGCCGGGCCCCAGCACGGCCACGACGAGCAGGATAAGGAGGATGCCCGGAAAGCTCACCTGGATGTCGACGAGCCGCATCAGCACCGAATCCGTGCGCCCGCCGAGAAACCCTGCAAAGAGGCCGACGACCGTGCCTATGGTGCCTGCCAGGAGACAGGTGACGGCGCCGATGAGAAGCGTTGCGCGGGCGCCCCAGAGAATGCGCGAAAACACGTCGCGGCCGAGATTGTCCGTGCCGAGGATATGCTCCCAACTGCCTTTGGCCATCCAGACCGGCGGCTTGAGGCGCGCGGTCAGCGATTGCGCGGCCGGCTCGTAGGGCGCGATCAGCGGTGCGAAGAGGGCGGCGAAGACGATGAGCACGATGAAAACGAGGCCGATCGCCGCGGCTTTGTCGTGCAACAGTTCCGAAAGCGTGCCGCGCGGGACGGCAAAGGATTGGGAGGCGCTGGAAGCGGGAGCGGTCATCAGTTCAGTTCTATTCTCGGATCGACCGCCTTCGACAGGATGTCGAGCGCGATGCCGATCAGCACGATCAGGAAGGCGATGACGAAGACGATCGCCTGCATCAGGAAGAGATCGCCGCGCTGGATGGCCTGCACGGCTGTCAGACCCAGCCCCGGCCAGGCGAAGACCGCTTCCACGACCACCGTATAGCCCGACAGGGTCGAGATCAGCTCCCAGCCCGAAATGGACAGGAACGGAACGAGGATGTTGCGCAGCGTGTGGACGCGCAGGATGCGGGCAAGGCCCAGCCCCTTGGCGCGCGCCGTCTTCACATAGGGCTTGTTCAGTTCGTCGATCATCGCCGCGCGCACCATCATGGTGAAGCGGGCGAGCGGGGTGAGCATGAGGGTGAAGGCCGGCAGTACGAGATGGGCCACACTTCCCATGCCCGAGGTCGGCAGCCAGCGCAGCGTGACGGCGAAGATCATGATGGCGACGAGGCCGAGCCAGAACTGTGGCATGGCAAGGCCGAGCAGCCCCACCGACATGGTCAGCCGGTCGACGACGCCACCCGGCCGCAGCGCCGCGATCGCGCCCAGCGGAATGGACAGGAGCACTGCTCCGCCAAGGCCGGCCCCGATCAGCATCAGCGTGTTCGGCAGGCGCTCGAAGACAACCTCGATCGCCGGGCGCCGTTGCCAGAGGCTGTTGCCGAAATCAAGCGTCGCGATGTCGCCGACGAAACGCAGGAACTGCGTGGCGATCGGCTGGTCGAGGCCGATCTCATGGGCGAAGGCCGCGCGCTGGGCATCCGTTGCGCTGAGCGGCAGCATGAGCGCAACCGGATCGCCCGCCAACCGTGTGACGACGAAGACCGTCGCCGTCACACCGAAGACGACGAGGAAACCCTGGAACAGCCGACGGAGAATGAATTCGAGCATTACAGTCCTTCTGGAGCCTTTCCGCTATGTGCGTGCTGCGAAAGCGCCCCGTCCCTTGGGCCTCGAGCAATTCGCTTGCAAGGTTGCTTGTGCCCATTGCCGGAATTGCCTGGCGCAGCCGGATCGGGACGGCCCCGATCCGGCCGGGCTGCTATTCTACGACCTTCATCTCGCTGACCATTAGCTTGGCGTCGACACGCGGCTTCCAGTCCATGCGTTCAGACATGCCGTAAATATCCTGAAGGTTGAAGAGGGGCACGGTGTAATTCAGGTCGTGGCCCTTCTGCTGCACCTCGTCATAGAGCGCCTTGCGCTTGGCGACGTCTGTCTCCACGCGGGCGGCGTCGATCTTGCCGGCCATCTCCGCATCCGAGTTGGAGGCGGCCGCACCGTCCTTGTGGTAGATGAAGGACATTTCGCGGTCGGCATCGAGAAGCTCGTTCGAGTTCGCGATGAAGATGGCGTCCGGCCGCGGCCCGGTACCCATGAGACTATCGAGGTAACGAGAGAATTCCTGGATGTCGGTCGTCACGTTGAGGCCCGTCTGCGCCCAATAAGCGGCAACTGCCTCGATCTGCTCGCGATCCTTCAGCCAGCGGCCGGATTCGCCGATCACGACAAGCGGCTTGCCTTCCGCCCCCGCTTCCTTGATCAGCGCGCGGGCCTTCTCGATGTCATAGGCATAATTGTCCAGCTTCTCGTTGAAGCCGAAGGCGGCCGGATTGATATGCGCGCCCTTGGCGATCGTCGCATAGCCCATGAACAGGCTCTCGACCATCGCCTTGCGGTCGATGGCGAGATTGAGCGCCTCGCGCACCTTCGGGTCCTTGGTCACCTCGTTGTCGGTGCCGAGCACGAAGACGGAGGTCTCCAGCCCCGGCACGGCCGCAAATTTCGGCACCTGCTGGGTAAATTCCGGCAGGAGGTTGGTGATGACGTCGAATTCGCCGGCCATCAGGCCGGACAGGCGGGTGCCGGGCTCGGTCACGAAGCGATAGGTGACGTCGTCGATCTGCGGTTCACCGCCCCAGTATTCCGCATTGGCGACGAGCTTCAGGTCCGTGCCGCGGTTCCAGCTGTCGAACTTGTAGGGGCCGGTACCGACCGGCGCGCCGGCAAGATCGCCATCCTTGGCATAGCCCGGCGGAATCATCTTCATCCAGTACATGCGCGAGGGCAGGATCGGGTCCGGCCCCTTGGTGATGAGGTTGACGGTGAGGTCATCGACCTTCTCGGCCCGGTCGATCGTACCGAAATAGGCCATCTGCTCGGATTTGTTGGCAGGATCGATGACGCGCGCCACAGAGGCGACGACCGCATCCGCGTTGAGGGGCTCGCCATTGTGGAACTTCACGTTCTCGCGCAGCTTGAACTGCCAGGTCGTCGCATCGACCTGGCTCGGCGCTTCGGCGGCAAGGCCCGGCGTGAGCTCACCCGTCGGCGTGCGGGCAACCAGCGTCTCGTAGATGTTGTCGTTGACTTGCCGCTCGCCACCGTCGTCGCGCAACTGCGGATCGAGCGTCGACGGCTCGGAGCCAATGGCGATCGTGATGGATTGCGCCCAGGCGGCGGCCGGCAGGACGGTGGAGGCGAGCAGGGCGAAAAGCCCGGCGGTCAGGTGCTTTGCGGTTCGGTTCATTGTTCTGTTCCCCTTTGTTTTGCGATGCGTCGAATGGTTTCAGGCTTGTCCCGGTGGCGGGCGCGCGGCAAATCGTTCCGGATCGGCGTGCTCGAAGCTTTCCGCGATGTCGAGCAGCCGGTGCTCCGTACCGGGCTTGCCGATGATCTGGACGCCGACCGGCATGCCGTCCGCAGCAAGGCCGGCGGGAAAGGCAAGGGCCGGCAGGCCCGTAAAATTCGCGACGATGTTGGGTATCGGGTCCTTCATGAAATAGAAGGGATCGACATCCGCCAGCGGCCCGGCAGGCGAAAGCGCGCCGGGCACGAGAAGCGCGTCCACCTTCGCCAGCGCCGCGACGAGACGCGCGGTCAAGACGGCTCGCAGGCGCTCCGCCATGCGGTAGTCGTCCGGCGAAATGCCTTCGCCGACGAGGGCGCGGACCCGGAAGATCGCACCGAACCGATCCCACCCGGCGCGCACGGCCGCACCATGTTCGCGCGCTACCTCCGCCATCATGATGATCGTGCCCGGTGCATGGAAGGCATCGAGCGGTGGCAGGTCGAGCCTGACGATCTCGGCACCCTCCGACCGGGCCGTCGCAAGTGTGGCCTCCAAACCGGCCCGCACGTCGGCATGCATGAGCGCACCCACGCCCCAGTCATCAGGCGGAATGCCTATGCGGCGGCCTTTCAGGTCGCCGGTGAAGGCGGGGGTTGGGGCGCGGCCCGTCATTACATCGAAGAGGATGCGCGCATCGTCGGCCGTGCGGGCGACGGGGCCGGCATGGTCCATGGAGGGTGCGAGCGCGGCGATGCCTTCGAGCGGCACCACACCCCTGCCCGGCTTCAGCCCGACCACGCCGCACAGCGTCGCCGGCAGGCGGATGGAGCCGGCCGTATCCGTGGCGAGCGAACCGAGGCAGAGCCCCGCCGCGACCGTCACCCCTGCGCCGCTGGATGAGCCACCGGGAAAACACCCGGGATTCCAAGGATTTCGAGCGGGCGGGAAAGGAAGATCGAAGGACGGGCCGCCGAAGGCAAGTTCGTGGCAATTGGCCTTGCCGAGCAGGATGCCGTCCGCCGCCCGCAACCGCGCCACGGCCAGAGCATCCTCCTGCGCCCGGCACTCGGCGCGCGATGCCGACGCACCGGCCGAGACAAGCCCGGAGACATCGGCGACGTCCTTGACGGACAGCGGGACACCGGCGAGCGGGCCTGCAGCGTCGCCCGAAGAAAGGCGCGCATCGAGGGCGGCCGCCGCCGTCCGGGCCGCTTCGGGCGTCGGCAGGTTGAAGCCGGCCAACGCGCCGTCGAGGGTGGCCATGCGGGCGAGGAAATGGTTGGTGACTTCCACCGCCGAGAGCGCACGGTCGGCGACCAGTCCGGCGAGCTCGCGGATGGGTAGCGTCTCCAGCTCGCTCAT